>DASVCW010000023.1:0-69135 GCA_036381435.1 Balneolaceae bacterium
GACAAGGAGCACTATGATCTGTATGCGTTTACTATCATGCCCAACCATGTGCATTTAGTTTTTCGACACCTTAATATTTCAAAAAGCAGCGAGTATGGCGTAACCAGTATTATGCAGAGCATCAAATCTTATACTGCTTTAAAATGCAATAAGGTTTTAGGCAGAAAAGGTGTTTTCTGGCAGTCGGAAAGTTATGATCGTGTTATCAGAGATCAGAATGAATTGGAAAAAACGATTCGTTATACTTTAAATAATCCTGTAAAGGCAGGATTAATTGATCATTGGCAAGAGTGGTCCTATCACTATTGTAAACCGGAATTTAAAGAAAGTTTTTTGTAGGGCGGGCATCTTGCCCGACTGGGAAAGATTATAAGCTATTCCCGAAGTTTTGTAAGGGGGTACTAATCTCTGAAATAAGAAGATTCTTCAAGTTCTAGAATTTTAACCGTTTTAACGTTCATTCAAGACGGGCAGGATGCCCGTCCTACAAATCACTCCTCCTGGCTGCCTTTCACCACTTGGAGATATTCTCGAATTCGTTCAGCATTCACTCCCATATCACCCCTGCCTATTCGTGAAACTGAACGGACATCAATTTTACTTTGTCCCCTGGTTTGTGCCGTATCAACGCGGATAACAATGTCATCTTTAAAGCCAAACCATGCAAGTTCATCTGTTGCTTCAATGACTCCCGTTTCTTTGCTGTATGAAACGATACCCTCCCACGGCATCTTTAAAGCAGCTGAAAGGGCTCGTTTAAAGGCCCGGGGATAAGGAATATCCAGATAAAGGGTTTGAATTTTAGGATAAAACTCTTTTTGGATAGTCGCTATTTCAGCTCCCTCATATTCAACAGAATTAGGAGCTTCAGTCCTTAAAGCAACGATTTCAACAAAATGAGGCGGATTTTCAATATCGGTAGTGATGTCGTGTATAGGGGGTGCCTGCTGGCCTCTGATAAACCAATAACTGATAAATACCATCACTAATATGCTTAATATGGCTCCTGTTACGGCCATTCCCTTTCGCCTTTTGTGTTTTCCTGCAAAAGCAAAAATAACGGCTAATGCTAATCCAAAGATTGCCAGTAATGCGCTGGCGGGAATCAAAAATTTAAAAGCGGTTCCAAGACTCCACCATTCCCATTGGTAGCCGTAGCCCGAAAAAAGCAACAACAACACGGCTATGATTGAAATTACTCCGCTTGAAATGGCCCATTTAGACCGTCTCTTCTGTCCCATTGTTGTACCCTTTATTGTTTTAACCTATAATAATTTCTACCTAACTTTTTTCATTAATACAACCCTTTTCAACTGAATCAATACAACAGAAATCAGAATCAGTAGCATTCCCGAAAGCTGATAAAAAGTGAGTGTTTCATTGAATATCGCTACCCCGATCAGTACGGCGACCAAAGGCTCTACGGTAGCAGTGATTGATGCACGGCTGCTTTCAATTTTAGAAAGGCCAACAGTGTATAGCCAATAAGCTAAGGCAGTGGGGAAAAATCCGAGTCCGAGAATAATCAACCAAATCCGAAGGGAATCAAGCTGATCAACATCAATGGTCGGACTATTAACAGGCAACATCACCCCGGCCGCAAATAAGAAGGTATAGGTGATGACGGTCATGGGTTCATACTTTTTAAGCGCGTGTTTTCCAAAAACGCTGTATAGAGCATAGCCGAAGCCGGATCCAAGTCCTACTAATAATCCATACAATGAGATATTTTGTCCTCCAACAGGGACCGCACCCGTAACAAAAGCGCATCCGGTAATGGTAAGTATTAAAGCCGTTACTTTTAGTGATGTTAGTGGCTCTTTGAAGAATATTCGCGAAAAGATAACCACAAAAGCAGGTCCTGTGTATAATAAAATAACCGCTACTGAGAGAGAAACTTCTTCAATTGCCGTAAAGTAACACCAGTTAAAAAATACGATGCTAAAGATGCCCGTCCCTATGAAACTGAACGAATCTTTGAAGTCAATTTTCAGCAAGTTGGGATTTTTTACTGCCAGAAAAATGACTAACATGACGGCAGCACAAACTACCCGGAGGGTCACTATCTGCAAAGCGGTAAAACCGGCAGCGGACAGTTCATCAACATATAAACCGATTGTCCCCCATAGTACGGCTCCAAAAAGGACGAAACTATAGGCGAGTCGATTTGTAGAGGCGAAATTCATGCGTAATTCATGATACGTGATTCGGCAGGGTTAAACATTTAAAAAAGCATCATGTATTACGCATCACGAATTTAAAATTTCATTAACAAAATTAGGTAAGGCAAAGCAGCTTTTATGAATATCCCCATTATAATACTTCATCCCGTCCTCAAACTGTTTTAATCCTGATTCAGCGCGCTGTAAAGTTTTATCACTTAGCGGATCAGCCCCTTTGCTTGCGAAGGCAAACGACCACATACCGGCGGGATAAAGCGGGATATAAGCCAAATACATCATCGATTTTTCATAAATGCTGTCAAGGGCGCCAAAGACTTTATTCATACTTTGATGATAATCCTTCACCCACGGACTCTCAGTTTGAGCGGTTAAAATGCCGTCCTCTGAAAGGGCATCATAACATGCTTGCATAAAATCTTTTTCAAATAATCCTTCGGCAGGACCTACAGGGTCAGATCCGTCAATGATGATTGCATCATACGGCTTATCAACCTGTCCTACAAAACGAATACCGTCATCAAAAATCACGTTCAGCTTTGGATTCTCCCAATCACCCAGTCCGGGAAAATGTTCTTTTGAGGCCCTTACAACCGCTTCATCAATTTCAACCATATCCACTTCGTGTACGGTTGGGTGGCGCATTACCTCACGAGCCGTGCCCCCGTCTCCCCCGCCGATAATGAGCACTCGTTTAGGTTCCGGATGCGAAAAAAGTCCTATATGACTCAGCATTTCGTGATAAACAAACTCATCCTTTCCGGAGAGCATCACCATGCCGTCAATAGTCATCAAATTACCCCAGCTGTCAGTCTCAAAAACCTCAACCTTTTGATAAGGTGTTTTTTCAGAAAAAAGTTGTTTGTTTATGCCAACGGTAAGCCCCGTCCGTCCATTGTAGAATTCGTTGTAGGATAAAGACATTTAGTAAGTTGTGAGTTTTGAGTCTTGAGTAGTGTGAGTAGCTTACTCATCACATATTACTCGTTACGGATTTACTCATACCATAAAACTGCGGCGGCGAATGTTGAAGCACACTTCTCTACTTTATGCTCGATACCGATTGATTTTATCTCCCTAAGCTCCCGCTGGCGATACTCAAAAGCATCAACAACCATTTGACGGACGATGGTCTCCACATTTTCCAGTTCGCTATGATCTTCAAATTCCATAATTACCCCCGGCTGGGAATCATCTTCGGGAATGCCGACTGCAATGGCGGATGAAATATATCTTCCCGGAGTTGTAGAGTCGATAGTGGCATAAGCAAGCGGGATAAGTCCGCCTTTAGGTAAGTCAATTTCACTAATGTTGCGCTGATCGGCCGCTGGTGGTAAAATGCTGCTCATCCGCATCAGGTTGGTATCGCCCACACCGGCATTTAACAGTGCATTATCAAAAGCATTGAGTCGCGTCCTTCCTTCCGAAGCCCCTTTTACAAGGCAGAAGATGTTAGGGGTGTTAACCATGGTTTGTATCAAAACAGAAGATTCCGGCTTGTTCATATATTAAAATTGTGTATTCGTGTATTTGTGTATTTGTATATTCGGTAATTCGGTATTCGTAGGCGCGCTAAACCGAATAACGAATACACGAATAACGAACAACCAATAACTGTTAAGCTTTCGAATTTTCAAAAAGTGGTTTAAAGGGCAGCTTTTCTCCCGGATTAACTCTAAACATCCCCCGCTTCATCTCCATACTCGAAATATTTTTTGATTCAAAGTCTTCCTTAAGATGTTCCTGAATCACCCAGGGATCAATCGTCTCTCCGCAGGTAAAGATATCAACGGCGGCATAATTGTATTCGGGCCAGCTGTGAATCGAAACATGAGATTCCGCAATCACTACCACGCCGCTCACACCGTGGGGACTAAATTTATGAAAATCATGTGAGATGATCGTGGCTCCCGATGAACGGGTAGCTGCTAAAATGGATGATTCAATAAAATCAACATCATTGATTTTGTCTGAATCACAATCATAAAATTCTACCAGAATTTGGCGGCCAAGTGCTTCCATTTACTTGTTTCCTTTAATTTTAAATGTTGAGAACATAATACATGAATGAAAAGTTTATTGGTCGATGGTAAAAAGGAATATGCTGCAAACGGTTAGGGCCTTTAAAAAAAATATTTCAAATTTCAAGACAACTGGACTTTGCAACACAGAAAAAATACCTTCCAATAAACTTTGCTAAACAATCATACTTTTTCAATTAAATTGTCAGTGACCAAAACTTGATCACAAGAAAAATAAATTACGTAATTTCTCAGAATAATTAATGATTCAAACTGAAAAAAAATTAAATAATCAGCAGGCCCTTCGCACCTATCGTGATCTGCTGCTTCCGCGGCGAATTGAAGAGCGTATGCTTAAGCTTTTGCGCCAAAATAAAATTAGTAAGTGGTTCTCGGGCATGGGGCAAGAAGCTATAGCCGTCGGCACGGCAACCGCTCTGGATGAACAGGATTACCTCTTGCCTATGCATAGAAACCTGGGCGTTTTCACCACCCGCGGCGTTGATCTCTACCGGCTTTTTTGTCAGCTTTTGGGAAAAGCTGATGGATTTAGCGGCGGTCGCGAACGGTCTTTTCATTTCGGAGTTCCGGAAAAACGCATTGTAGGAATGATCTCTCACCTTGCCGCCACCATGCCTGTGGCTGACGGACTTGCTTTAGCATCAAAATTGCGCGGCAGCAAGTTTATAGCATGCAGTTTTTGCGGTGACGGAGCGACCAGCGAAGGCGAATTCCATGAGGCCATGAATCTGGCTGCCGTTTGGGAATTGCCGGTTATCTTTATGATCGAAAATAACGGTTATGGCCTCTCCACTCCTACCAACGAGCAATTTGCTTGTGAAAATTTAGTTGACCGCGCAAAAGGCTACGGCATGCGAGGCGTCCAAATTGACGGTAATAATATCTTTGAAGTGATGGATGCCGTAACCCAGGCAAAATCAAACGCTCTAAAGGGTGAGCCGACGCTGATCGAAGCCAAAACCTTTCGCATGCGGGGACATGAAGAAGCTTCCGGAACGTTTTATGTACCCGATGAAAAATTTGAAGAATGGAAAAAGAAAGATCCCATCGACCGTTATTCCCAATGGCTGAAAAGTGAAAAAATCGTTTCCGGTGATGATGAACTGGCTTCCATTCAAGACGAAGTCGATCAGCAGTTTATGCCGGAACTCGAAAAAGCCCTGGAAGCGGACGAACCTGTTTTTGACCGTCAAAAAGAAGAACAATCTGTTTTCGTACCGGTTAAACTCCCTTCCTCACCTAAGACCAACGGTTCAACTTCTGAAAAACGTTTTGTGGATGCGATTCAATTTTGCCTGAAACAGGCTTTTGAGAATGATGATGAACTCATCATTATGGGGCAGGATATCGCAGAATATGGAGGTGTTTTTAAAGTTACAGAAGGATTTGCAGAACAATTTGGCAAAGAACGAATTCGCAATACCCCTATCATTGAAGCAGGGGTATTGGGCGCGGCCGTGGGCTTAGCGCTTGAAGGATTCAAACCGGTTGTTGAAATGCAGTTCTCCGACTTTATCTCCTGCGGATTCAACCAGATTATCAATAATATTTCCAAAGGCCATTATCGCTGGATGCCGCCGTTGAACATTACAATCCGGGCTCCACACGGAGCGGGTGTCGGTGCAGGCCCTTTTCACTCACAATCCCCCGAAGGCTGGTTCATGCAGCATCCGGGCTTGAAAATAGTCGTTCCGGCAACGGTTGAAGATGCCCAGAATCTTCTTTACAGTTCGCTTTATGACCCCAATCCTGTACTCTTCTTCGAACACAAAAAGCTCTATCGCAGCATTCGTGAGATTACTCTGGACCAGTGTGTTCCTGAAGAATTAGGTAAGGCGAAGATACGACGTGAAGGATATGATGCAACAATTGTCACTTACGGAATGGGAGTCCATTGGGCACAGGAACTGGCTGAAGAATATGCCGGAAAAGGCGTGGAATTGGAAATTGTAGATCTGCGTTGCCTGGTTCCTCTCGATTTTGAAAGCGTTAAAAAGTCGGTAGCCAAAACAAACAAAGTACTGTTGTTGCAAGAACCTTCTATCACCCTGGGGCCGCTGAGTGAACTTTCCGCTCTTATTACTGAAGCCTGCTTTGAAGAACTGGATGCTCCCGTCATGCGTTGTTCTTCGCTGGATATTCCGGTTCCCTTCAATCCTAATCTGGAAAAAGGCTATCTGGCAAACGCCCGCATGGAGGAGGTTTTGGAGAAGTTGCTGGCTTATTGAAAAATTAGATGCTTAAATAATCTACTTCACGCGTTTATGGATTAATTTTTAGTTTTTTATTTTTTTACGATAAGCGATCAAAAGTACATCTCTGTCATTTTGAGCGGAATCCTGATGGTATCAGGATGAAGTCGAGAAATCTCATCCACTACGAATAAACTGCTGGTTTAAAAAGGATAGGATTTCTCCACCTCCGAGCGAAAAATCACGCTCTCCAGTTGAAATAATAATTTAATATGACTTTAATGAACATGGGAGTATTTTTTAACCGGTAAACGCGTTCTACTCCTTATGAAATAAGGATAATCTGCTGAAATTATTGTAGATACTCCTGTTTATATATATAGTTGTTTATCAATAACCAACCGGAAACTCAATAGTTATTTTGTATACTCCTACGGCATCCCCGGAGATGTTCAGATTCGATAACTTCTTACTTAAGCTGGCTCTTACGGTTTTGTTCTTAACCCCTACTGACACTTTATTCTGAGATTGATCAATGCCGATGGTATAGACACCATCCATGGGAAGTATCTTGCTATTTATCTCTTTTTCCCACTTATCAAGCTGAATAAGAGTAAATTGGCCATTTAGTATCTCCATATCGGCAATAGAAACTGAATACCCTTGGTCCCGTAGTCGAGATAACATCTCTGTAATTAGTTTCGAATTTGAAAGAACTTCTTTGGCCTTCTCCTTTTGACTTTCCGGTTGGGTAAGATAAATTGCCAATTGGCCTGCTTCATTAATAAACAGGCCTCCGAAGCCCAATATTTGCTGCGCTAAGCCCATCAAACTGTCCGAGGGAGTGATCTTTTTAGCCTTTGCATATGGCGGGGTCGCCCAATCTTCATTTGAATTTGTTGGCGTGGAACAAGCCCATGCAAACGTTGCAACTATGCTGAGTACAAGTATTAATTTGACGGTTTTCATAGTAACCTCCTCTATTTATTTTGATACCCCTCCCTTTTTCAAACTTTAGAAAAAAAAGCACTTATGCAAATAGTATTGTGCATATATTAAATATCCTGGCTATAACTATCATTCTTAACAATCTGCTACATCGGCGGAACCCGCCCGTGCTGAGGTTTGACCAGCATCTCCTCGACAACCGTTCGCGGTGATAATTGGGTGAGTATAACTATTAGCCGGGCAATGTCATCGGGATCAATTAATAAATCACCCTTAATCGATGAACCTTCCCACGAGGTGGATTGCGTTTGACCCAGGTTTATAGCGGTCACCCTGATTTCTGTCTCCATTAATTCTTGTCGAAGGGAGCGGGTGTAACCCAGTAAAGCGTGTTTTGAAGCTGAATAAGCCCCGCTGTCTTTGAGTCCCTCTACCGCTCCCGCCGAACAGATGTTGACGATCAAAGCACTCTTTTTGGCCTTTAAAGCTTTTAAAAAGAGATTGGTGATATGAACGGCAGAATATAAATTAGCCTGAATCTGTTCCTCAAACTCCTCATGTGTGGTCTCTTCTAATGGCTTAAGCAGAAAAGAACCGGCGTTATTGATGATGGTTTTCGGAGATGGAAAGCCATCAGGCAAAGTTATAGCATCCACCGCCTGTGTATTGGTGATGTCGCAAGCAATAATTTCAATTTTATTGTCGCCCTCTGCCCTGCATAACCTTTTTGTCTTTTCAAGACCTTCTTCAGTTCGGGCGATGAGTAGTAATGCGTAGTCTGTTTCTTTGGCAAAAGCCAGGGCAATTTGACGCCCGATTCCCCGGCTCGCGCCGGTGATCACTACCGAATGATGTTGCTCATCACCCACTATCGTACTCCCAGAAACTTATGCGTCTGCAGACTAATTCCCCATTGTGGATTTGCCTTCACATAATCCAGAATAAGTTCTCGTGATTTAGGCGTTTCCCATTCGGGCTGAAGCAAGAGACGGGTATTTTGGGAACACTTTTCGGCATTCTTTTCAGCCCATTGCAGGTCTTTATTTGTTAAAACAACCACTTTCAGCTCATCAACATAGGGAAAAATATCATCCAGCGGTTCTTTAAAACGTTTGGGGGAAAGAGTGATCCAATCCAGGTAGCCGGAAAGCGGGGATGATCCGCTGGTTTCGATATGAACCTTGAGTCCGGCTTGCTTTAACTGGAGAGTGAGGGGATCCAAATCATGCAGCAAAGGTTCTCCGCCGGTAATTACCGCGAATGGTGCCCCGCTGTCTTTAGCACTCCGGACAATTTCTTTGACCGATTTCTTCGGGTGTGCGCTTTCATCCCAGCTTTCCTGTACGTCACACCACCAGCAGTTTACATCGCAGCCAGCAGTGCGAATAAAATAAGCCGGCCTTCCGGTATGGACGCCTTCACCCTGAATGGTATAGAAATCTTCCATCAACGGGTATTCAATTGCATCCAGTTCATCGGGATCAATAAGCGTTTTAAGGGGTACCCGGGTTTTAAACATTCGTATCGAGCTGCTGCTTTAAAATCATTCGAAAATTGCCTTCATGGCTAAGCGTCAAAAATAACCATTATTACAGACAATTAGAATTTTTAAAGGACAGAATGGTAATGCAAACTTTATTCAGCAGAGTACAAGTTAGTCATCCTCTGATAAATTTGGGTCCCAGAAATGTGCTTCTATATCAACCTGGTATTCATCAACAAACGCTATATTCTCTTGTTGAAGGCGCTCGCGCATGGTATCGTCAGGAAAATGAGAGCGGCCGGTTAACTCACCCCTTCTGTTTACTACGCGGTGAGCGGGAATTCCTGTTCCGGCCACATTATTTAGTGCATAACCCACCATCCTGGCTCCCGAGGCGATGCCTAAATATTGAGCTATGGTTCCATAGGTAGTCACTTTTCCGACCGGAATTTTAGCCACTATTTCATAGACTCGTTCATAATAATCTTTCATTCTTCTATAATTAATAAAACCCTCATTATTCTCGTTCCGTCGCTCTGCGGCGGAACACTCCCAATACTTCACGCAAATTCCCGGCTTGATCGGAATCAATAGAACCATCTGATTCGGCCAATTTCACTGTTTCACATCCTAAAACCGTATAAACCTTTTGCAGCTGAGATTGATTCTCGAGCAGCTTGATATGTTTTTTAACCGTTTCAATATCTCCCCTGACAATAGGTCCCGTTAGCGCTTCATTCAAAGACTGTCCGCTTACATTTTGCAATGTTTTTTGAATGAGCGGCAGTAACGCCTTTTGCACCTGCTTTTGAGGAAGTCCGCCAAGTGCCCCGGTTTCTGTGGATACTTTTATCAAAGAAATAAGGTAGTTGGAGGCGATTACGGCAGCGGCATGAAGTTGTGATTTCTGTTCTTCCGTTACTTCAAAAGCATGCGCTCCTAACTTTTTGGCTAACGGCATCAGCGTTTTGAATGTCTTTTTATCGCCTTGCAAACTGAAAAAGATATTATCAAAATCGTCATGCCCTGCCTGGGCGGTAAACGACTGTAGCGGGTGAAAAGAAGCGATCTCCGCTCCCTTTTTTTGCAAGTGAGACAACAGGCTCGCCGGTTCATTTCCGGAACAATGAACAAAAGTATATCCCGTAAAATCACTATCCATTTCTGAAAGCTGCCAGGCAGCTTGTTCGATGGCTCCGTCAGAAAGGGTCAGAAAAACGAGATGGCCGAGCTGGGCTTTTTTAGCGGGGAATGAAGCTGAAATATCTATATTTAACCGGCTTGAGAGTTTCCTTGCCTTTTCTTCTGTGCGATTAAATACACTCTTGATGGCAATATCTTTTTCCGCAAGTCTTTTTGCCAATACCTGTCCTAACCTTCCAAGTCCGATGATAGTGATATCAGGTATTTTCATTCGTTTGAAGTTTTACGATTTTATGCCAGATTTTAGGCTGGCAACCAAAACACCCCTCAGATTTTCTTCAACATATATTGAATCTAAAAAGTCTAAAAGCATAAAAAACAGTTAAAAAAGTTAAGTTTTTAACCTAATTACAAAAAGGTCATCCCCCTGCGCCCCCTTCGAAGGGGGACAAATTCCGTTTTTAATGGGATTAAATATAAAAACTTAATTTTTTTAATAGTTATCATTTAAACAGTTACTTTTTAGACAGCACCATTTATTTCCTTACTTCGAAAGTCAAAACAAAACGCGTTCAGGTTCGGCATAAGCGGTGAGCAAACTACCGGTATAGTCCTCATATTCGCCATTAAGGAAATTCAACTTCAGCTCCCAGTGGTTTGCAACAATCACTCCGGCAATAAATGAAGTAGCACCTTTTATAGATGATGTATCACCATTCAGATGGTTCAATAAACCGGACTGATTATTAGCTTCAACCATTTTCTTAATGCTTTCAAATTCCTTTTTGTGCTCGTTGTCCAGTTCACAACAAAAAATGATGAGTGCACTTCGGGAAGCTAACACTTCTTCCAGAACATAGGCCAGTTCTTTTACAATAGACGGATCGCGATCGGCAATTTGTATATTCACTACCGAAAAATCATCAGAAAGAGTTTGCAAAAACATGAGCTGCTGAAAAAGGCTTACATTTTTATCAAAGGCTTCATCATGAATGAAAAAATCATCATCTTCATCGCAAAATTCGTTGCGCATATAATCATTAACAGGCACTTGTCCGAGCGGTGTTTCGAAAGTTTTGTTAGACGCCATCGGCAGTTTTTTATTCAGCTCTTCATCATGAGACTCAATAATCACCACCGTTTCATAATTCGACATGTCCACCCGGCTGTAAATGTCGCAACTGCGTGCAAAATTGTTGCCATTAATTCTTTCGGGTGTAAAAAGTAAGCGTATCTGCTCGTTGGGGCCGTCATTGCGTTCCCGTGCTTTGTTGATGCCGTCTTCAATCTGTTCTCGGGAATAAGAAGTGATATTCATAAAAAAGAATGCTAATCAATTTTAAGGTTTATGGTAAAATGCAACTGCCAACCAATTGTTTTCCGCCTGAAAGCTACAAATTTTAGCTGTTTTGTCATTATTTATTTCTACAAAAAATTGATTTTTATCACATTGAACCTGCACTTCGTTCATATTCATTCGCAGCCCCCGGCCCTCAAGTTTTATGACCGCCTCTTTGATCGTCCACAGCCGGATGGTATCTGTTTCTCTAAATGATTGAATTTCATCAGGATGAAGAATTCGCTCTCTTAATTTTCCGGCTACGGTCCGGTTTACCGGTTCAAGGTCAACCCCGATGGCGGTATTTTGAGTAATACCACAAAAAACATTTTTTTGCGTATGAGCAATACTCACATAATAATTAACTGCTCCATATTTACCATGAGGGCATCCCCATTCATCTTTTAAAATGATAAAATCATCCTCTTTCATTCCCATCTTGCGGGACATTTTTTTCAACATCAATCGGGCCGTAACAAACTCTTTTTTGCGCCTGTGATTTTTGAATGAGGAAAGTTCCTCCTGTTCATCACTGTTGAGCAAATTGAATAGCTCATCAGACAGCTCTAAGATGGGAGAAACCGCAAACTGTCCTGAAATAGGAAGCCGGTTATTTATTCGGGTGATGGCTTGGTGCATTAGATTATTATTGACCGTTTTAATATCAATCCTTATTGACCCCCAAATCCCCTAACGAGGGACTTTTGAGCTTGCCTTTTCAAAGAAAACTTTCTTTAATTTACTGTCATTAATAAAACAGGATTTTGTTTTTAATTTCAAGTAGAAACAAGTCCCTTTAGGGAATTTAGGGGTACCAAAAAGCTAAGAAATTACAGATCAATTCGATACAAGAGACCCTACAGTATTAATGCTTTAGAAATATTCACAACATTGTGAGTAATTTCCTATTTTTAGCCACTTATTAACCTCTTTCAAATATAGAAACAAATTTTAGCATTTTCTCATGAGCAATACTGAATCATCAGTAAGCGAACAACACGAAATACGCCTCGAAAAATTGCAGCAGCTTAAGGATTTAGGCTATAATCCCTATCCTTATGATTTCGAAGTCACCCACAAGAGCAAATACATTCTTGATCACCCCGAGCTCATCAAAAAGGATGATCAGGATGCTGATGATGCAGAACAGGTTTCTATAGCGGGACGAATAATGACCCGCCGCATTATGGGAAAATCAACTTTCTTCAACTTGCAGGATTCTGAAGGAACTATTCAGGTGTACATCCGCCGTGATGACGTTGGAACAGAAGAATACAACACGGTATTCAAAAAACTCACTGACATAGGGGACATTGTAGGCATCAAAGGCCATGTTTTTGTAACCGGCACCGGTGAAACCACCGTTTATGCTAAAGAATTTCAACTGCTTAGCAAAACGCTGCGCCCTATTCCGGTACCCAAAGAAGTCGAAACCGACGATGGCGAAACCAAAACCTTTGATGCTTTTACTGATAAAGAACAGCGCTACCGCCAGCGCTATTTGGATTTGGTTGTAAATCCCGCTGTGCGTAAAGTTTTTCGCCAGCGAACTGAAATGGTTCAGGCTATGCGTGACTTTATGAATGATAAAGACTATATGGAAGTGGAAACGCCTATCCTTCAGCCCATTTACGGGGGAGCCGCGGCTGAGCCATTCACAACATATCACAACAAATTGGATATGAAGCTCTATCTGCGAATTGCCAATGAGTTGTATCTCAAACGGCTGATCGTCGGTGGTTATGACGGCGTTTATGAATTCTCGAAAGACTTCCGTAATGAAGGGCTTTCACGCTTTCACAATCCCGAATTTACACAGGTTGAACTGTATGTAGCTTACAAAGATTACAACTGGATGATGGACTTTGTGGAAGCAATGGTTGAGCATACGGCCAAAGCACTTCACGGTTCAACCAAAGTAACGGTGGGTGAAAATCAAATCGATTTCAAGCGCCCCTGGCCGCGCATCCCGATGTTAGAAGCTATTGAAAATGAAACGGGCAAAGATTTGCACGGCAAAGACCTGGATGAGTTAAGAAATATTGCCAAAGAACTCCACATTGAGTCGGATGAAAGTTTCGGAAAAGGCAAAATCATTGATGAAATTTTCGGAGAATATGTTGAACCAAAACTTATTCAACCTACATTCATTACGGATTATCCCGTCGAAATGAGTCCCCTTGCCAAAAAACACCGTGAAAAAGAAGGGCTCGTGGAACGGTTCGAATGTATCTGTAACGGCAAGGAAATTGCAAATGCTTTTTCTGAATTAAATGACCCGGTCGACCAGCGCGAGCGTTTTGAAGAACAAGCGCGCCTGCGTGCTGCCGGTGATGAAGAGGCTATGTCGATTGATGAAGACTTTCTGCAGTCGCTCGAATATGGCATGCCTCCCACCGCGGGACTTGGTATTGGCATCGATCGTCTTGCTATGATCATGACCGATTCCGATTCTATCCGTGATGTGCTTTTCTTCCCCCAAATGAAAAAGGCGTAATTCGGCAATACGTGATGCGTAAACATGTGCTTGGATCATATATTACGCACATTAGCTGTGAGGGAGTTGCACTCCCCGGACCTTTAGAGACGGGAGTAATCTCCTGTTTCGGATTTTGATCATTTGAATTTTGAACTTATAACCTATGAACTTTCAATGGTACCTGGCTCTTCGATATTTTAAAGGAAAACGGCAAGGCTCCCGCTTTTTGTCCTTTATCAAAATTATGGCCATTGCCGGTGTTGCCATCGGTTCAGCCGGTTTATTAATTGCCCTTTCTGTTGTTCACGGGTTTAAATCTACCATTAACAACAAGATTCTTGGATTTGCGCCTCACATCACCATCACCACTTTTAATGATGACCTGCTTTATCGCGCAGATACCCTGCTCACTTACCTCGAGCGCTATCCTCAAATCGAAGAAGCTCAAGCAGTGGTTGACGGACAGGCGATGCTGCAAACTTCTCAAGATGTGGCTGGTGTTTTATTTCATGGTGTTGATATGCAGGGTGATGTCACCGATGTTCGGCAGTACATCACCAAAGGAAGCTATGATCTGACAAAAGACAGTACGGGCTTGCCGGGAATTATTATAGGAGCCGATTTAGCCAAAACACTGGATGCAGAAATTAATTCAGTTCTTACCTCCTATACGGTTGAAGGGCTCCCCTCTCCCCTGAGCTCACCTCAAATTAAGCAATTCAGGTTAACCGGCATTTATGAAACAGGAATCGGTCAGTTTGATGATGTTTTTGCCCTGGTGGCTCGTCCCTTTGCCAAAGATCTCTTCCGAATTGCGGGAACCCAGGCATCATCTATAGAAATTAGGCTCAAAGATCAATCCAAAATCGCTTCTTTTGATCAAATTTTGGGGGATGATCTTCAGTTTCCCTATTTCACAGAAACCATTTACGATCGCTACTACAGCATTTTTGCATGGGTAGATTTACAGGAGCAAACTATTCCTTTTGTAATCAGCGTGATGATTATCGTTGCCGCCTTCAACCTGATCGGTACTATTCTAATGATGGTCCTCGAACGCAGCCGCGATATCGGCATCTTAAAAACGATGGGCGCCGGCAGTAAAAGTATTCGTCAAATCTTTCTGCTTGAAGGGCTGTTTGTATCCGGCGTGGGGCTTTCAATCGGCATTTCACTCTCGCTTCTCTTCGCCTGGCTGCAGTCAACCTACCAGATTATCCCCTTGTCACAGGAAAATTACTACATGGCTTATGCCCCCGTTGAACCACATGCCCTTGATTTCGTTATTGTAACAGTTGCCACCATCGTTCTTTGCGCCCTCGCCTCCTGGCTGCCGGCAAAGATTGCTTCTAAAACCGATCCGCTTAAGGTTATTGCTTACGGAAGATAAACAAACGTGGGATATGCGATGGCAGATTGAACGCAGATGAAACGGATTGAACTGATTATTGCGGCTAAGTTGTGAGGGGATTGATTCCTGATTAGTGTAAGGCAAGGAAATATACATACTGTTGCTAATTCCAACTCACACTTTTTCTTCCCTGTCGTCCTTCTCCTTTAATCCCTTTACTTCAATCTAAAGTTTCGGCTTATTTTTGGACTTTGATCATTTCTAAGAAACATTTCCAATTGGTAAGTTCCCGGTTTAATGCTGTCCAGCTCTTTTTGCATATAAGAACCTACCTTATCTAAATTAATTGAATAAGTTACGATTTCACCGGGAGCCAATTTTAAACTGGTAATAACGGTTAAACAACCGAAAAACTTCCGGCTGTCTAATAAAATTTGACCATCCTGTTTTATTCTAAATGCTCTCTGACAGCTTGAAGAAAAGCTGAATTCCACTTCTTCATCCGAATTATTAGTTATATGAAAGGATGCTTTTAAATCCTCAATATTTTCTATAGTGGCATTCTTGATAGTAGCTTCAAAATGAACCGAACTATCTGAAGATAAGATATTTTTACAGCCTGCCAATAATAAAGCAATGGTTAAAAGTTTGACTGTTTTCATCATTCTTTCTTTCAAATCTTTTATTCATTTTAAACTTACTCAATTTATATAAGCAATTGAAGTAAAAAGAGGACGATTTATTTTACATTTGCTTTTGCTCCTTTCATTTTGCATTGTTGATTAGGTTGTTGGCTTTCTACATTAACTAAACTAATTCATTATGAAAGTGCCTCTAAAAGCATTCCCCCTCACACTACTGTTTTTGTTTGTATCCGCAAACCTTCTCTTTGGACAAGCAAAGCAAGCTGATGTTGATTCTGCATTCCAAGCATATATGAATCATGCATGGACAGAAATAGAAAAATCAAATTTCTCCGACACCCTTCAAAACAAGTTTGCAGCAGATTTTTTTAAATATTTTATAAGTCATTCTGAAACAAAGACCGCATTCCGGGCAGGTCGAGAGGCATTTATGATGTGGGGCAACACCGGCGCCGCTGATGAAGCAGAGGCGGCTATGGCAAAACTGGATTATAATTCAAGAATTTGGAGTACCATTATTAATTCTATCAGTAATGCCTATTCCAGAAATGGAGAAAAGGCATATCAAAATTTCATTGCACTTCTTAAAGAATTAAGAGAAAAGCTAACTCATCCTCAAAGTCAATCAGCAGTACTTTTGCAATTAGCCCAAATTTATCATCGTGATAAAAAATTTGAGAAAGTAAAAGGCTTGGCTCAAGAGATTATAGAATTAGATGCTGAAAAATTTCATACAGATCAGGCAAGGGGACTTCTTTATGAAATTAAATTTTTAAGTATTGGTAAAAAAGCCCCGGACTTTCAAGCCAAGACAATAGAGGGGGAAACTGTTTCACTATCAAACCTTAAGGGTAAAATTATACTTCTTGATTTCTGGGCAATGTGGTGTGGCCCCTGTATTCCTGAAATTCCACATATCAAATCTATACGTTCAGATCACTCTGAAGAAGAGTTACAAATTGTTGGAATATCATTAGATGAAAATGTTGAAAAACTTAACCAATTTATTAATGAGAGAGAAATGAACTGGCCTCATATAATTCAGCCTGAATCATGGAAAGATGAGATAACAAAATTATATAACATATCGAGAATCCCTCAAACTTATATAATCAATCGCGAAGGAATAATTGTTGCTAAAGATTTGCGCGGAGAAAAGCTGGAAAAGAAAATTGCTGAACTGTTGAATAAAAAGTAGACAAGCTGGAGACATAAGATGCCTGATCCCAGCTCTCGTAGGCATTGCAAAGACCTCTATCATTAAATCGGAAAGAATTCTGATCGAAGTAGGCACCCAGATGTACAAATAACAAAAACCCTGAGGTTTGTGAAACCCTCAGGGTTTTGCCTGTTTTTATAAATAAGACAGTAGAAAGTCTAGTGTGTAACCGTACCCTGGTTAGTAACCGCTCCGCGATTTAAAAACTGCTCGTGAAGCTGGGTATGGCGACTTATCATCGGAATTTTATATCCGCGAATGAATACCTGCTCGATGTGTGTCATCGGTTCGAAGGGATCACCATCGGCAATAAATAAGTTAGCTTGTTTGCCTGTTTCAATGCTCCCCAACTGATCAGCCACACCAAATATTTCAGCGGAATTAATAGTAACAGCTTTCAAAGCCTCTTTCTTGCCTAACCCGTAAGCGGCTGCGTATCCGGCATGGTAAAGTACGTTTCGCACGTTTTCTGCACCGCCGGTAGCAATGGCTACCTTCACTCCTGCTTCCTGCAACAATCCCGGGTTTTGATAGGGGCGTTGGTAATTAGTATAATCGCGGACCGGTGTATACAGAGTTGAGACAAGGCATGGAAGTCCCGCTTCGGCGATTTCTTCGGCTACCCGCCAACCCTCCTGTACGCCGGCAAGAATGAAGCGTGCTTCAGGATGATTCTTGGTCCATCCGATGGCATTCAGGATGTCCATTTTTCGGGAAACAGAGATAATCACCGGAATTTCGCCATTGATCACCCTGCGCATAGCCTGCATTTTCTTGTCGGCATCAGGCTCTTCTTTCCCTTCGGGATTTTCCTCATAAGCGGTCATCATCTGGTCATAAAACCGGGCCTTATCCCAGAATTCATTCAACTGCTCAAGGTTTTTTCTGTATTCCTTTTTGACTTCCTCTTCCGTACGGTCATCCCACCAACCTCCTTTTAAAACGGATGGCCAGTTCAGGTGAAGCGCAGCATTCGGCAGAACAGCCATAGAATCGGGCGTATAGCCGTATAAATCGATAAGTGTGGCTTTGCCGGAAATGCGTCCCCCTACGGGCATAGAAATAACCTGTGTTACTCCATTTACACGAGTTACGGGAATGCTTGCACTATTGGGGTTGATTGCCGTGAAAGCGCGCATATGTGGATTAAATTCACCCAGTTCATCCTGGTCATTGGTCACATCCACAGCCCCGATCTCTACGAGCCCAAGTTGTGTTGCTGCATCCATAAAACCGGGATAAACGTGTTTTCCGGTGGCATCAATCTGAACATAATCCGGAGTAATTTTAGCATTCTTACCGACGTATACGATATTTTCTCCATTGATAAGAACCACGCCATTTTCAATCACCCCGTTTGTTACAGTGTGAACGGTTGCGTTGGTGATGGCAAACTTGCCGAAGGTTGCTTTTTCGGTGATTTGAGCCTGGGCACCTATCACCAAAACCAAAGCCAGCAAACAGCCCGACAATATTGATTTTAAATATTTCATAATGTCATAATTTGTATAATTTCAATTATCAAAATGGTTTAGTGAAGCTTCATGCCCTGACTGGTGAAGCTGATTTTCGCTCCGCGCATGCAGCTTTCCCCGTGTCGCCCGTTTTCTTCATACCAGCGGGTTGCTGTTTCATTAAAACTTGCTTCAGGGTTCACTTCCAGCCGCATATCATCGGGATCTTCAGAACGGTCGAAATATTTTACTCCGTCAACATATGTTGCTTCAGCAATACTATAGATACTCAGAGGATGTCCACTCCAAATCGCTACATCACCGTCTTTTCCTACTTCAAGGCTGCCAACCTGATCATCAATACCTAACTGAATAGCGGGATTGATGGTGATCATCTTCAACGCGTCCTGCTTCGACGTCCCGCCATAATGCACCGTTTTGGCAGCTTCGTGATTCAAATGACGAATCAACTCACCGCTGTCTGAATTGATACTGGTGATGACTCCATTTGCGTTAAGGATGGAAGCATTGTAAGCGGTTGAATAATATACTTCAAACTTATAGGCCCACCAATCGGAAAAGACGGATGCGTGAGCATTATGTTTTCGAAGTTCGGGAGCTACCTTAAAAGCTTCATTAGCATGTTGAAAAGTGTAATTTTCTATTCCGTAATCATCAAAAACCCGCATCAGCATGGTGATTTCATCAGCACGATACGAGTGACAATGAACCAGAATGTCACCTTCCAGAATATCGACAAGTACATCGAGACGCAGGTTTTTAGCAATGGGAACAGGCGGCATTTCGCGCTCGCCGTTTTCGTACGCTTTCTTAGCCTCGAGGTAATTTTGACGATTTTGGCGATAATCTAAAGCGGCATCAAAATGATCGCGAATAACCTGGGCAACCCCCATTCGTGTACGTGGTTTTACCCCGAATCCCTGTCCGTGGACACGTGTGGGATTTTCACCAAGCGCAAATTTGATGGTTTGCGGTGCTTCTTCAAAACGCATTTCATCCATAGTGGCTCCATAGCGAAGTTTCAGCGTTTCATTTCTTCCGCCGATTACATTTGCCGAACCGTGCATCAGGTTGATACTCGTTACCCCGCCAGCTAAAGCCCAGTAAATGTTGATGTCATTCGGATTGATAGATTCCGCCATCGTAACCTCAGACGTAACGGGATTGGTCCATTCATTCACATCAACCGCAGCGATGTGAGAGTGGGCGTCAATGATTCCGGGCATTACATATTTGCCGGAAGCGTCAACCACCGGAACCCCATTGGGAGCAGAAAGATTTCTGCCGATTTCGGTGATAGTACCGTTTTCAATTAGCACATCGGTATCAGCTTTATTCCCATTAGTGATGGTAATGACGGTACCATTTTTGATGAGTACCGACCCTTTTTCCTGCGCATAGCCATTCAAACTTATGCACAGTGCAAAAACTAAAAGTAATATTTTTTTCATTCGTCTTTGTCCTCCGATTTTTTGTCAGATTCAGGTTCAAATTCTGTTACTTCACCATTTGATACCGAATAGAGAACAGATGTGTCCTTATCGGTGAAGGGCTTGGTGAAGACTGAAAAACTGGCAATACGTCCTTCCTTCAAATCACCCATTTTTTGCCCATAGCCCAGGATATCAGCTGTTGACCAAGTGAGTATTTTCAATACTTGATCAGCAGAGAGTTCACCTTCGTCAATCAGGGCTGAAATATTTTTCTGGATTTTCGAAAGCTTCAATCCATTTGATGCGTAACCGACCTTCACTCCTGCTTCCATCAGTTTTTTAATATTGGTGATGTCTGCTTTATAAGCTTCCATCTGCCGCTCACGGAAATACTCCATTTCATCGGTCACCTCCTCTTCTTTTTCGTCCGTTTTCCATTCCGGTTTTTCAGGAAGGTCGATACTGGCCAGAACAGGAATTCCACGCTCCTTCAGTTCATCAGCCTTTTTGTATGCTTCTTTACCGGAAACAAGAACAATATCAAAACCTAACTCGTCCTGCAGGGTAAATAAACGTTCAATGTTTTCTCCACTGTTAACCACAAAATAAAATGGCTGTTGTTGCTCCATCACCGGGTAGAGCGCTTTGAGAACCCTTTCATGATCGGGAGCGGGATAACTGCCCCCTACCGAAGCAAAATATATCTGCTGCTGCATCTGGGCCCTGGCATCATAAAAGAGCTGGCGGTACTGAGCCATCACCCCCATTAATGTGGATGGATAAGCGGCACCATCTGCTCCTTCAAATTGTGCCAGAACACCGATTCCCCGCTCTAAAATATAATCTTGGGTTTTTTTTCCGTTGATAAAAAACAGATCGATTTGTCCGGGTAGCATTTGTCCTTTCAGTCCCAGAGCTGCGGTAGTGAAACCGTGTTTTTGGGCTTCAATCAGTGACTTATCTTTAGTTTTTAAAAGACTTGCGGGGTGACGGAAGGGTTGGATGCCCGCTCTTTCATAAGAAGGATTTCCGGGTTCTTCCGGGGCTTCATCATATTTTTTGGGCTTTGGACTTCCCCAAAGAGCCATGCCGTCGATAAAACCAGGATAGACATGCAGGCTGTCGCCTCCGTCGTGAACATAAGCATCGAAGGGAATGGAAACATCTTCGCCAACGGATGTTATCACCCCGTTACGCCAGACAATGGTGCCGCTTTCGATGGTGTTTCCGTCTGCCGTGTGAATAATCACATTTTTGAAAGCCTGGGCGGGGGCCGATTGCGACCGTGCCTGTAACGAAAATACCATCAGAAGGGCGATACAAAAAGTAACAGTACGCGCTAACTTCATAAGAAAGGTAATTTTGGTTGATTAAAGTTTAGATTTCAAATAATAACATTTTATTTGGCAATCCAAAGCTTGCTAAAGATAAAAGTTGTAAACGCTGACTTAACTGATGGTGATTGTTCTAAACTAAAACCAGGCACTTATCAAGTGCCTGGCACCTGGTTGAGCTGTTGAACGCTTAGTTATTCCTTTCCGTTATACTTTTAAAAGAGAGGAAATTTATTCTATTTATTAGAATGCAATTTAAAGCCATTTTAAAGAGAGCCGCAAGATGTTTGCCTGTTAATCCTGTACTCCATTATTTCCCCCGCGGCCTTGATGCGTTTATTGATATTAAAGTAGCCCTGCCAGACTATCAAATTGAAACCTTTTTTGACGTCGGTGCTAATATCGGCCAGTCAGCTATCGACTATACTTCCATGTTTCCGTCGGCACGTATTTTCAGCTTTGAACCTGTCGAGGAAACGTACCGGCAGCTCCTCGATAATACCCGGAAAAACAAGCAAGTTCACTGTTTTAAAATGGCCCTTTCTTCATACCAGGGAGAAGGAAAAATACTTGCTGAAGGTATATCTTTAGCAAATCACCTTATAGAAGAAACTGAGGGAATTTCAGGTAATGGAGAAACACCGGTTGAGGATGTGAATATCAGCACTCTTGATGAGTTTTGTGAATCTAAACAAATTGAAAATATCAGCTATTTGAAGGTAGATACCGAGGGAGAAGATCTTAATGTTCTAAGAGGTTCATCAAATATGCTCACCGGGCAACAGATTGATTTTGTTGAACTCGAAGCAGGAATGCATCCGTATAATAGTCATCACGTATCTTTCAATAATTTAAAAGATTACATGGAACAATATGATTATCTACTTTTCGGTATTTATGTGCAGACCAAAGAGTTTTACAATAAAAAGTCTCATTTACGGCGGACTAATCCATTATTTATTTCGAGAAATTTGGTGGAGGCATAGTGATTAGTGAAAGAGTTTTTATTAGGATTGGCACGAGCGGGACGCTCGCGCCAGTTTAGGCAATAATAAACCCTTATACCTGCAACACTCCCGTTTTAAATTCCTCAATCTCGGGATTGTGGTTGGCGCATTGAATAGCGTGAGAAATACGTTCACGGGTTTCGATCGGATTGATGATGCTATCTACCCAAAGCCTTGCCGCGGCATATCGTACATCAGTCTGATGATCATAACGTTCGCTAATTTCCTTCATAATTTGCTGCTCCTCCTCTTCCGTAATTTCCTCACCCTTCTTCTTTAAAGCTGAAACACGAATTTGAGTTAGCACTTTGGCCGCCTGTGTACCTCCCATCACCGCAATCTGGGCTGAGGGCCAGGCATACATGAACCGGGGATCATAGGCGCGTCCGCACATCGCATAATTTCCGGCCCCGTAGCTGTTACCAAGCACGATTGTAATTTTCGGAACCGTGCTGTTTGATACAGCATTCACCATTTTTGCACCGTCCTTGATGATGCCACCGTGTTCGCTACGCTTGCCGATCATAAATCCGGTAACATCCTGCAGGAAAATGATGGGAATCTTCTTCTGGTTACAGTTCATCACAAAACGTGCGGCTTTGTCAGCCGAATCGGAATAGATCACCCCGCCCACCTGCATTTCACCCTGTTTAGTTTTGGTGATTTTACGCTGGTTAGCCACGATCCCCACGCTCCAGCCATCTACCCGGGCATAACCGGTAATCAGTGTTTGCCCATAGCCTTTTTTGAATTCAGTGAACGAATCTTTATCAATGATACACTCCAGCACCTGGTGCATATCATAAGGCTTGCTGCGATCATCGGGAAAGAAATCTAAAATATCGGTGATGTCGCATTCCGGATCTACAGGTTCTTTTCGGTTGAATCCCGCCGTTTTAAACGGGCCTAACTTATCAACTAAATCGCGAACGGTGGAAAGACATTCTTCATCATCCTTCATCTTATAATCAGTGACTCCGCTGATTTCTGTATGAGTCGTAGCTCCGCCCAGCGTTTCATTATCTACATCCTCACCGATGGCGGCTTTTACCAGATAGCTCCCTGCCAGAAAGACGCTGCCGGTACCATCAACAATGAGCGCTTCATCACTCATGATAGGCAGATAAGCGCCGCCTGCCACACAGCTTCCCATAATAGCGGCAATTTGCGGAATACCTTTGGCACTAATCACGGCGTTATTGCGGAAAATACGTCCGAAATGTTCTTTATCGGGGAAAATTTCATCCTGCATAGGCAGGTAAACTCCGGCTGAATCAACGAGGTAAATGATCGGCAAATGATTTTCAATGGCTATCTCCTGCGCGCGCAGATTCTTTTTGGCTGTGATCGGAAACCACGCTCCCGCTTTAACCGTAGCATCGTTGGCAACAATCACGCAATCGCGTCCGGATACACTGCCGATTCCCATCACTACACCGCCTGAAGGACATCCTCCCTCTTCTTCATACATTTCGTAGCCGGCCCATAAACCTTCTTCATAAAATCGAGTTCCCTCATCAATAAGAGCATGTATACGTTCCCGGGCCGTCATCTTGCCCTTTTTGTGTTGTTTATTGATACGTTTTTCACCTCCTCCCTTTTTAATTTCGGCTTCCATTTCGTTAATCTCACGAATGATGGATTTTAAATCCTGCTGAGATGCGGTGGTAGAATTGCTGGAGCTCATAAAGCTTGTTTAATTAGTGATAATAGTTTCTGATTTTAAAGCGTTTCTAAAATAATGAATTTTAGCAACCACAACAGTAATGTTTGTGTTTATTTAGATAGAACTTCATTACCTTATTTTTTTAAGTTGTTTTCAATGATATAGAATTAGTTTTTGGAAAAGTTTCAAAATAAATATCGAACTAAATCCCTTCGCCATCTAAAGAAGACGGATTCAATCCGTCTCTACAAGGTGTAGGTTATAGACAGAGTTATAAAATAATTTTGGACCGCAGCGGGACAGTATTTCTTCTATTATCAGAGGATTCAAAGCAGCCTGCATCCGTCGCGATTCAGAACAAAAAATGTTTAGCTGGCAAAAAGGGTTTTATGATCATGTTATCCGTAATCAAAATCTTTAGTCCCAATTGAACAATATATTAGAGAGAATCCTTACCGGTGGCTTAATGATTATTACTATGCAAAATCAGAAAACTAACAACAATTCCGGAACTTGTAGAGACGCATCGAATGCGTCTCAGAAAGTCTGCATTAATAAACATTTCTATGAAATCTTTTAAATACTTTTTATCCTTTGCTTTAGCAATCCTTTTTTCCGTTTCCGTTGTCTTCGAAGTGCAGGCTCAGCAGCTTACCGGCTATCCCGAACTGGCGATGAAAAATCAGCGGCAGCCCCTGTATATTGACTTTATTGTTTTGCCCGGCGATTCGGATTCTACCGTTACTTTTTCATCCGTATTCAGTTTTACTTATAGTTATTTGCCGTTTAAAAAGTCAGACTTATCTAAAGACAAATTCATTAGTTCAGCAAACTTGAGTATGGAAGTCTTTAATTCAAGTAAAGAAAAAGTGCGGGAAAAAGATATTTCGATTGAAGGCCTGGAACCGGTTACGCGCGCTTTTTGGACAGATACCGCTTTTGCCGATTCCTATGAAGAAAGTAAATCGAATGAAAAATTTTTAAGCGGACATCTTGATGTTTCTTTAAACCCCGGCGTTTACAGTTATGTTCTTCAAATGAATGGGGCGAGCGGTGCTGAAAATCGCCTCTCACCTGTTCAAAGTGTTATTATTAAACCCTATAGTAGGGTAAAAACGGGTGATGTTTTAATTGGTGAAAAATTATTAAGTGACGGACAAATTGATCAAATAAAACTCTCTGATTTAGGAAAAAACATCCTTTTTGGAAATGATTTTTATGCTTTGGCTTATATTCCGCAGTATAAAAAAGACGCAAAATATGTTTTAGAAGTTAACAGCTTTGAAGTAAGCGGCACTGATACCAGTCAAACGGCTCAGATTTATTCACAAAAACTTGTGGATGATGACATACAAACGGGAATCAGGCCTGAATTTGCCGAAAAGAATGCGACCGGAAATTTTATCAACCTGACTTCCTCTGAACAGGGATTTGCTTATGCTCTCCTTAAAATCCCGGCCAGTACCTTTCCAAACAATCGTTATCATTTAACTATCAAAGAAAATGAAACGGGGCAAGTTGTCTCTCAAACAGCTTTTCAAACGCTTTGGATTGACATGCCAACAAGCCTGCTAAGCCTTGACGTTTCCATTGACATGCTGCGTTTTATTGTTAGTGAAGCAATGCTTGATGAAATGTCCGAAGGCTCCCGGTCAGAACGTGAACAGAAGTTTCGTAAGTTCTGGGAGCAGCGTGATCCCACGCCCAAAACTGTTTTTAATGAGTTGATGGCAGAATATTATCGTCGCATTGATTATGCTTATGAAAACTTTTCGACTCAGACGTTGCCTGGTTATGAAACAGACCAGGGAAAGGTTTATATCAAATTTGGAGCTCCTCAAAATGTAGAACGGAAATTTCCGCCTGATGGAGCAACAACCGAGATCTGGCATTATCCCAACCGACAGTTTATTTTTAAGGCTACAAGCGGATTTGGCGACTTTAAATTGGTTTCTGGGTGATGCGTAGCCACTAAAACACGAAGGCACGGAAAGTCGAAATCAGTTTGAACGATAAATGAATTATCGCAGATAATTCGCTATTCTTCCCCCTTTGAGGGGCGCAGGGGGATGGCCAAAGCAACCATTGGTAACATGGTAAAAAATTTTGATCACCTAAATTACAATAAAGAACTTAAAGAATTAGCTCGAAAACTGCGAAAAGACTCCACCCCGGCAGAAATAAGGCTTTGGACAAATGTGTTGCGCGCAAAAAAGATGAAAGGTTATCAGTTTCTTCGCCAGCGACCGGTACTAAATTATATTGCAGACTTCATGTGTAAGGAGTTAAAGCTTATTATTGAAGTGGATGGATACAGCCATAATTTTGAAAGACAGTGGTATAAAGATGAATCACGACAGAAAGAATTAGAAGAACATGGATTTACAGTTTTGCGGTTTTGGGATGAAGAGGTTTTTGGTGATATAGAAAATGTAAGCCGAGTGATTGAACAATGGATTGATGGCTATCCTTGGGATTAGGTTGAAGAATTGTTCATATTTTTTCCTGCCATCCCCCTGCGCCCCCTTCAAAGGGGGAAGAATCTCCGCTGATAATATCAGCGGATTTAGTTTTCAATTCGATACTTAAAAATCGAATTATAGAAATTGAACTTGTTTCAATCTACTAGCTGAATTATTGCAAAATAATTCAGGTTAATTCCCCCTTCTAAGGGGGCGCAGGGGGATGGCACAAGCATTAATTTTGAATCAATTAAAGTTATCCGATCAAAAACTTTCTATGAATCATAACATTGCTATCAGCAGCGGGGATTTTAATGGAATTGGTCCCGAAGTTATTCTAAAAACATTGAGTAGTCGTGACCTAACCCATATCACTCCCATCATTTTAAGCTCTTCAGCGGTTATTGATTTTTACATCAACCACCTTGACACAAATTTCGAATATCATCACGCCGCTTCTGTCGAAGATATAAAAGAAGGAGCTGTAAATGTGCTGGAAAGCTATGGTGATGAATCGGTTTCGGTAAAGCCGGGTTCCTTCACCCGTAAATCGGGAAAATGCTCGATGCTGGCGGTTGAAAAGGGAATTAAGCTCTGTAAAAAAGGACTGGCAGATGCCCTGGTAACTGCTCCCATTTCAAAAGAAGCGGTTAACCTGGCGGGATATAATATTCCGGGACATACTGAATTTCTGGCTGAAAAAACGGGTACCGGTGATTTTATGATGATGCTGGTAAATGATGACTTGCGAGTCGGACTTGCAACCGTTCACATTCCCATTGGTGATGTCGTTAGTCAGCTTTCGGAAGATTCTGTTTTGAAATATGGCCGGGTTATGAATCAATCCTTAAAGAATGATTTCGGTATTTCTGTCCCGAAAATTGCTGTTTTGGGACTGAATCCTCATGCGGGAGATGGTGGAATCATTGGCAAAGAAGAGATTGAATTTATCACCCCTGCTATAGAGAAAGCCCGGAGGGAAGGCATTCAATTGAGTGGGCCTCACCCCGCTGATGGTTTTTTTGGAAATCGAAAGTATAAGCAGTGCGACGGCATTTTAGCAATGTATCACGATCAGGGGCTGATTCCTTTTAAAACACTTTCATTCGGCTCCGGCGTCAATTTTACGGCCGGTTTGCCTGTCATTCGTACATCACCCGATCACGGAACCGCATTCGATATTGCCGGTAAAAATAAGGCTGATGCATCATCACTCAACCAAGCTTTTGAACTGGCCATAAAGCTGGCTGAAAACCGAAAATTGAAAGGCTCGCTGTAATGGAAGTAATCGAACAACCGGAATATACGAAGCTGGCGGAAATATATGATGCTTTGATGCATGACGTAAATTATGAACTATGGGCTGATTTTATTGACGCCCTGGTTTTGGAACATCATCCTAAGCCATATTCGATTCTTGAAATGGCTTGCGGGACAGGCGCTTTATCACTCTTGCTGGATGAGTTGGGTTATTATGATGTCACGGGTGGGGATAAGTCACCCCAAATGATTGAAAAAGCGCGCAAAAAAAATGAAGCAATAGGTTGCAATGTTGATTTTCGGGTAATGGATTTCCTGGACATAAATTTCAATCGAAAGTTCGATGTTGTATTTTCAGTTTTTGATAGTATAAATTACTTGCTGAGTCCACAGGAAATTTTGACATTTCTGAATGGGGTAAAAAAAGTGCTCAAGGCGGAAAGTTTGCTTATTTTTGATTTTACTACGCCGAAAAATTCGGTCCAGGCTGTTGAATACCTGCATAATGAAGAAGGTTATACCGGGGATAATCACCGCTTTTTCCGAAAAAGTACGTATAATGCAGGTGAACAAATTCACCAAAATGAATTTCAAATAGAAAAACTGGCGGATGACCACGAAACGGTGATCAGGCGGTTTCGGGAAGTCCATCATCAAAAAATTTACACACTGCAGCAAATGCTTGATATTATCAATCAAACAGCGTATAAAGTGTGTGCAAAGTACAGCGGCTTCGATTTTGATGAAGCTGATGAAAATAGTTTACGAATTACAATGGTTTTACAATGTCCCAGCATTCAGTCATAGAATTTAAAAATGTATCGGTTTCATATGATCATCATCCGGTACTCGATAACATCAATTTTAACCTCGAAAACGGCAGCTTTACCTATCTTATCGGCCACACAGGGGCGGGAAAAAGTTCCTTTTTGCGGCTAATTTACCGGGATTTGCTCCCCGACCGCGGATCAGTCCGTGTTGCCAACATGGATGTCACCTCCCTGCCGGAAGCAAAAGTGCCCCATTTACGACGGCGGTTAGGCATTGTTTTCCAGGATTTTCAATTGCTGCCCGACCGCACGGTTTATGAGAATGTTGCATTCTCGCTCGAGGTAACGGGCAACAAAAAGGGTTTTATTAAACAACGGGTGCTGGAAGTTCTGGGCATGGTCGGACTCAGCCACAAGCGAAAAAATATGCCTGGCGATCTTTCCGGTGGTGAGCAGCAACGCGTGGTGATTGCCCGTGCCCTTGCTAACGAGCCGCGCATTATGCTGGCTGATGAACCTACCGGAAATCTTGACCCCGGTGCTTCGGCAGAGATTATGGAATTGCTCAAGAAAATCAACAACCGCGGCATGGCTGTACTGATGGTTACCCACGATTATGACACTGTGAAACGGTATCCTTATCGAACGCTGAAGCTGGAACACGGCCAGGTGAAGGAAGTAAATAGCCAAAGTCTTTAAGATGGAACGCGGATAAAGCGGATTTGACAGATTTTCGCTGATTATATCATATCTGTTAAAATCCGCGTTATCCGTTTTATTAGTGTTCTAAGCTAGATAGTTATGAATATTCGTGAGAGAACACAGAAGGTGCGTGAAGTTGCCCTGCGATTAGGCTTCAATGCCTGTGGTTTTGCCAAAGCGGGACGTCTGGAGCAGGAAGAACGCCGCCTGCGGGAATGGCTGAATCAGGATCGCCACGGAACGATGGACTGGATGGCTAATCATTTCGACAAACGGGTTGATCCCACCAAGCTCGTTCCCGGGGCAAAATCAGTGGTTTCGGTAATTGGCAGTTATTTTCACCCCGGTCATAAGCGGCAGCTGGAAGAACAAGGCCAACCGAAAATTGCCAAATACGCACAGGGGCGCGACTACCACAAAGTGTACAAAAAGAAGCTCAAGAGGCTCTTTGCTGAAACTGAAGAGCTGTTAGGCAGCAAGCTCAGTGGCCGCGTTTTCGTTGATTCAGCTCCAGTATTGGATAAGGCCTGGGCGGTGCAGGCAGGGCTCGGCTGGATGGGTAAGAACTCGAATATCATCAACAAAAATATTGGTTCGTATTTTTTTATCGGTGAAATGATTATTGATGCTGAATTTCTTTATGACAGCCCCATCACTGATCACTGCGGAAGCTGTACAAGGTGTATTGATGCATGTCCTACAAACGCCATTTATGAACCTTACCGGGTAGATTCAACCAAATGCATTTCTTACCTGACCATTGAGTTGAAAGAGCAAATTCCTGAAGAACATCGTGAAGATTTGGGTGAATGGATGTACGGATGTGACATTTGCCAGGATGTTTGCCCATGGAACCGCAGTGCGAAATACGGGGTAATGGAGGACCTCTTTCCCCGCGAAAAGTTGCTGAATCATGACATCAACTTTTGGGAAGAACTGGATGTGAAGCAGTACAATGAGCTGCTTGAAGGAAGCGCAATGCGGCGGGCAAAGTTTGAGAAGTTTAAAGTGAATGCCGCGGCGGTGGCTGAAAATTTAAAGTCATGAGTCTTGAGTCATGAGATTTGCTCAAGACTCAAAACTCATGACTCACAACTACAGCTTAAAAAACCTCTCTCTTATCTTTCAACGCTTTATACAAAAGTTCCCGAGCACGGAAAATATGTGCCTTCACGGTTCCTAAGGGCAACTCGAGGAGTTCAGCAATTTCCTGATAGGTTTTTTCTTCCATGTGGCGCATTTCTATCACCCTTCGGTATTTTTCCGGCAGGTCATCAATAGCGCTTCGAACCATCGCTTGTCGTTGCTTTCGTATAATATTTCGATCCGTTCCGGCCGATTCATCCTGCAGTTGCATCTCCATTTCACCGCTTTTTGTCTTAACCGGCTCATCAATAGAAAGTGTTTGTAACTTCTTTTTGCGCAGATAATCGATGGTATGATTGGTCGCAATACGATAAATCCAGGTGGAAAAAGCGTAATTGGTGTTGTAGGTATTTAAATTTTCGAAAGCTTTAACAAAAGTTTCCTGAACCAGGTCTTCTATCTGCTCCTGATTTTTGACCATCTTCATGATGTGAAAATGTAGGGCCTTCCGGTACTTATCTGTTAATTTTTTATAGGCGCTCTCGTTCCCGCCAATGGCCTGCTCTACCAGTTTATCATCTTCGAGACTGCTTTGGGAAGCATTTTCCCGCTGAGAATCAGAAGTTTGTTTATTTGAATTTTTAGAAGCGGCCATTCTTCAAGGAGACATATTTCAGGTTTAAATAAGCATCAAACTTAATGAAACCCTTTCTATATTCCCATTGCAAAAAGAATAAGATTGGCGCTTTAACTTAAATGTCTGCTAATAGTAAAGGTTAAGTTGGTTTTTTTAACAAAAAAATTTAAATAACCCTTTGTTATTTATTAAGTTATAGATACATTTATTTTTACTAACATCAATAAAAAGAGAGAAGCTATGAAAAGAGTAACAAAAGTAGGGTGTATACTGTTAGGTTTACTTTTTACTACCTATTCGTCAAGTTTTGCACAGATGGAAGAAATCACAAGTAATAATATAGATGTGGGGGTTGGCCTTGCTTACGGTTCGCAAATCGAACAGTTAGGTATTAACGCCAATGCCTATATTGTACTCCATAATAAGTTTCGGGTTGGCGGCGGCCTTACCTATTTTTTTCCTGATGAGACAGGGTCTGCCAGTTTAAACTGGTTTGCCATTAATTTAAACGGTCAATACTTGTTTTATGATGAAGAATATCGTCTCTATGGTCTTGCAGGATTAAATATAGCCATTGTAGGTACAAATTTTGATAGCTCTCAATTTGATGATATTTCAGAAACATATCTTGGGCTGAATATTGGTGCGGGTATTGAATATGGTATCAGTATTGCCGATCTGTTTGGGGAGCTAAAAATAACGGGCGTTGGCAATGATGCAGATCAACTTGTACTCAGTGCAGGGCTTCGGTTTGATATTTAGCATTAAATCTAAATGTTCGAATGATCAAAATCCGATATAAAATAGTGTTTTATATTTTGGTCATTCGGATTTAGAGCCTTTCCTGGCACAAATGGCAATCCATTCATTTTCCTGTTGAATATCAGTGATCTCAAAGCTATTGAGTTTGCTTAAAACTTTCTTTTCATCTGTTTTAAGTAATCCTGATAATACCAAGTATCCCTTTGGCTTAATAACATTTTTAAAGTCTGAAAGTAAATCGAGAATGGCATTTCGATTGATGTTGGCCAGAACAACATCCGCTTTAAAATCTTCAGGAATGGTTTCGGTTGAGCCTTTTTCAACGGTGATGAAATCAGCGGTATTATTAAGCAGAATGTTTTCTTTTGTGTTGATGATGCTCCATTCATCAATATCGAAAGCAAACACTTTTTGCGCCCCGAGTTTAACCGATGCAATCGATAAGATGCCCGTTCCCGTTCCGGCGTCAATTATCACATCTCCTTTCTGAATTACTTTTGGCAGCATCCTAAGCATCAGGCGTGTAGTTTCATGATAGCCCGTGCCGAAGGACATTTTCGGGTCAATTTCGAGCAAAATTTTCCCCCTTGGTGCAGAATCTCTCGCCCAGGTCGGTTTTACAAAGAAACTACCTATGGTTTGCGCCTGGATAGTCTGCTCCCACTGCTCATTCCAGTTTTGATCGGCTACCACTTCTTCCGATTCTATAAAGGCATCACCGGGAAAACCTCCCAATAACTGATCAATTCGCTCACGGTCACCGATGCCAAAATTTTCTTTAGTGATATAAGTAATAATGCTTCCCTCCCGCTGTTCAAAGCCGTTAAAATCCATATCAAAAAGCTCGGCAATGAGGCTTTCCTGGTATTCATCAGCGATATTAATGACCAGTTTTATGTATTTCATAAAGCGCCGTTATTTTGATAAAATGGTATGATGACCTGACAGCGTATCAGCGGGTTTCTGATTCCTGTCAGCGTCTCTGAGAAACAACGCTGTCAGGTTGTTTAAGTTTAGTCCCTAAAACAGGTTACATTACTCAATACGATTATAAATCAGCTCCGTTAAAACACTGCCTACGCCGTTCAGCGTTTCCTTACTGATGATCTGCATGTTATCTCCATGAGTATGCCAGTATGGGGCAAAACCTGCTCCTTTTGCGGACGGATTATGACGAATGATATCAATGGTTGGAATGTGTGCGAGCTTGTTAACGATTACATGATCATCCGAAATATAGTTGCCTTTTTTATTGATAAACAATTCTTCGAATCCTTCTTCGGCAGCAACTGACCAGATTCCTTCGACTAAAGCAGGTGCGTAAGCCATGGAATACTGCTCTTTGGGAAAGAGGGCATTTTCCCCGCCAACCATATCCAGTAAAATACCGAAGCGGGGAGTATATCCCTTTACCGGTGGATTTGCAGACCAATAACGCGATCCAAGGAAATAGTTTGCCAGATCTCCTTCTTTGCCATAATCTTCACCGTCAAAAAGTACGATATCTACCCCAATGGGTGGTGGATGTTTTCTGAATAAACGAGCTAATTCTAGCAAAACCCCTACCCCGCTCGCTCCATCATCAGCCCCTAAAATAGGTTCACCCAAATTCACTGAATCTTCATCGGCTCGTGGACGGGTATCCCAATGAGCACAAAGCAAAATTCTGTCAGTGCTTTGAAGGTTAAAAGCGGCAACGATGTTTGTTAAGGCCAGAGTATCACCTTCATAACCAACGGTCGTAAATTCCTGGGCATAAACAGCACGGTCTCCGGCATACGATCTTAACTTATTCAGCAAATATTCTTTCGTTTGCTGATGTCCTTTTGAACCGGGATTTCGCGGACCAAACTCGACCTGCTTTTGAATGAACTTATAAGCGCTGTCTGCATTGAAATCGGGAACAGATCGCCCCTGGTCTTCAAAATTCAACTCACTTTTATTATCACTGTTATCACTGCATGATACAAAGATGAAAAGCAGGGAAAGAAAAAGAAATGAATATTTAATCATCCTGACGATAAACCATAGTTGCAGATGATTGATCCACCGGAAAAACAATGGTATCCATAATATTTACATGTGGCGGACGATTGGCGGTAAAATGCACGATTTCCGCAATATCTTCGGCTATAAGCGGTTGCATTTTGGCATAAACTTCATCCGCACGGCTTTTATCGCCTTTAAAACGAACGGTACTGAATTCTGTGTCAACAAGTCCCGGTGAAATCATACTTACCCGGACTTTTGTACCATGCAGATCCTTCTTTGTAGCTTCTGTAAAGGCTTTTACTGCATGTTTGGTTGAAGTATAAACCGAACCTCCGGCATAGCTTTCGTGTCCCGCGATAGAACCAATATTGATGATATGCCCTTTGTTACGCTCTTTCATTTTCGGGGCGATCAGGCGAGTCATCATAAACAGCCCTTTGATATTGGTGTCGATCATCGTCTCCCAATCATCAAGATCAGCATTATAAATCGCATCAACCCCTTTCGCAAGTCCCGCATTATTGATTAAAATATCAACAGGATGATTTAGAGTGCTTATAAAATCTTTGCAGGCTTCCCGGTCACGAATATCGAAAGCAGCTGCTTCAACCCCGCCCGAATTTGAAGACTGAAGTTCGTTTTTCAATTCATTTAACCGCTCTTGCCGCCTCCCGGTTATAATGATATTGCATCCGGATTCAGCAAAGATTTTAGCGGTCGCTTCTCCAATTCCCGCAGTTGCCCCGGTGATAATTGCCCATTTCCCCTGAAGTCTGTTTTGCATGATTACTGTTGTGTCACTTAAAAATGGAAGAATTAAATCTCCCCTTGAGGGGAGACGATTGACTTCAGTCGTTTCTGAAGTCAATCCGAGGGGTGTTTTTGGACTAAGAAATATTCTTTTATTCCAGAAGGTCATCCCCCTGCGCCCCCCTTCTTCCGAAGGAATCCCTATGGGAAAAGGGGGACTTTCATCTCCCTATGGGAGATAATCTATTCTTAGCATTAGTATAGTCCCTACCCCAACTGCTCAACCAGCCGTCCGGCGTTAAATAACTTGCCTTCTTCGAAAGTATCGGCCATAAACTGCATACCGTAAGGCAAGCCGTTTGAATGGATTCCTGCCGGAATACTAATACCGCAAATGCCTGCTAAATTTGCTGATGTAGTATAAACATCATTCAGATACATTTGCATTGGGTTTTCACTTTTAGAGCCGATATCAAAGGCTGTAGTAGGTGCCGTGGGCGAAACAATCACATCCACATTTTCAAAAGCTTCGGTGAAATCCTGTTTGATGAGACGCCGTACCTTCTGCCCTTTAGCGTAATAAGCATCATAATAACCCGCACTCAAAACATAGGTCCCCAGCATAATGCGGCGTTTCACTTCGGGACCAAAACCTTCTGTACGGCTTTTTTTATAGAGACGAATTAAAGGTGAATCCAAATCGTCTATTTTAGCAGCCAGCTTCACTTGTCCGTCTCCTTCGGCTCTCAGCATTTCTTCTTCAATGGCTGCTTTTTCATGCTGCAGATCTTCTTCCACTTCATCAATATCCGCACGATAGCCGTAGCGAATGCCGTCATAGCGGGCCAGGTTACTGGAAGCTTCGGCCATGGCTAAAATATAGTAGGTGGCGATAGCATACTTCATGTGTGGTAGATGAATAGGTACTAGTTCCGCGCCCTGCTGCTCCAGCTCCTTGAGTTTAAGCTCAATATCCATCCGAATTTCATCATCCAGACCATTCCCAAAATATTCTTCGGGAACACCAATACGAATATTGGCATCAGGGTCTTTCACAAAGCTTTGATAATCGGGGACTGCCCGGCTTGATGATGTATTATCCTTAGAATCAAAACCAGCCATCACCTCGAGTAAAGCAGCAGCGTCTTCAACGGTGTTAGTCAGAGGGCCGATGCAATCGAAAGATGAAGCAAAAGCAATCAACCCGTGGCGTGAAATGCGTCCGTAAGTAGGCTTTAGTCCCACCACACCACAATAGGAAGCGGGTTGTCGAATAGAACCCCCGGTATCGGAACCTAAAGATGCCGTGCAAAAATCAGCTGCAACAGCAGCAGCGCTTCCGCCCGAAGAACCTCCGGAAACTTTTGATTTATCAGCAGGGTTATGAACTGGTCCGTAAAAAGAGTTTTCGTTAGATGAACCCATGGCGAATTCATCCATATTCAAACGCCCCAATAAAATAGCGTCTTCACTTCGCAGCCGTTCTATTACTGTCGCATCGTAAACACTTTCAAAATCAGACAGCATTTTTGAAGCGCAGGTTGCTTTTTTCCTTTTTTCGCAAATGAGGTCTTTCACCCCTACAACCATGCCGGCAAGCTTACCTGCCAATCCGTCTTCAACCCGTTTTTGAATTTCCGCGGCCCTGGCAAGCGCCTCTTTCTTTTCGAAACTTATTACGGCATTAATTTCATCATTACGCTGCTCGATATTCCGGATATAACTTTCTACAACTTCTGTAAGCGTAATGTCGCCGCTTTGTAATGAACTGCGAACTTCACTAAAATTTGATAAACTCAACGATAAAAATAGTTTAAATTAAGCTTTCTTTTGGCTTTCGTCTTCCTCTTTTACGGCCTCTTTCTTCCGGCTGCTAAAATCTTCTTTTTTACCATGTTCCAGTTCTTTTTTTATCTCATCAGAGGCCTTGCGAAATTCATTCATTCCCTGGCCAATACCGCGCGCAAGTTCAGGAATTCTTTTTGCACCAAAAAACAGGAGAATCACTAGAATAATGATTACAATCTCCATACCGCCAAAACTTCCCATAAAATATTCCTCTTTTATTTCGGTTATAAAACTAATTGTGTAAGATAAGAATTATTTTTTACACCTTTGGGTTCAAGATGAAAAAAATATTGACTACTTTTGCAAAAAATACTTGAATTTAATGTCGGAAACCTTTTTATAAAGGCTACAATATTTATTTAAAATTAAAAACGTAACAAGAATTTCTATTTATGATTTGGACTGTTGAATTAGCAGCTGTTTTAGATGATGCTCCATTCCCCGCAAACCGTGAAGAACTTATCGAGTGGGCTGAACGCAACGGATCACCCCAGCAAGTACTCGATAATCTCAGAGAGCTTGATGAAATTGAGGAAGGAGAAGAAATGGTTTATGAGGGAATTGAAGATATCTGGCCTGATTACATCCGAAAAGAGGACTTTTTCCATAATGAAGAAGATGAAGGTTTTGATTACGATGATGTTTAAATCTCGCCCTAAAAAGATTTAATTTAAGCGGTTGCCCCGGTTAAAGGGCAACCGTTTTTTTTGAACTTTCATGATATCTTTCATTGTCTTCTAAACAAAAAGCTGCGCTTTCACTCTTATTTCTATTGCTTTTGGGATGCACTATTCTTGCTATTCCTGGAATTGCTGTGGCTCAAAATAATCCTGCCTTAAGCGATACTACGGACAAAGTAGTGCGTTCTATCCGCTTTGTGGGCAATGACCAGGTTTCTGATAATACCCTCGAAGAGCTAATACGTACCCACACCAACCGCGAGTTCTTAGGCATTCCGCGTTTCACGCCCTGGTATTTCATCTGGCAGCTTACAGGAACATTCGGTGAACCTCCCGCCCTGCTCAACCGCGCCACCGTAGTGAATGATATTGAACGCATCAAACAATACTATAAATCAATTGGTTTTTTAAATGCTACCGTTGATACGAGTATTGTCGAATTTAAAGAAGACCGGGTTGAAGTTTCTTTTCTCATTAGCGAAGGGCATCCGTTTACCATCAAAACGCTCCGCTATACAGGCATGCCGCAGTTTAAAGATTCAACCAAAGTCCCCCGTTTTCTTAAAGACAGCCCGCTGACCAGTGAACAGCTTAATGATTCTACCTATCTCGTAAATGAGCGTTATTCAGAAAACCGCCTTACGGAAGAGCGCCTTCGAATTATCACCTTTCTCAAAAACAATGGTTATGCTGCTGTGCAGCGGGATTCTGTGAATGTGCTGATCAAAACTGATTCAACGAAGCAGTACCAGCTTCATGCGCTTTTTACTATAGATCCGGGACAAAAATATACTTTTGGCGATCTTTATATCAGCCTTGCAGGACCGGGAGATGAAATCAGTTACCAACAGCAAGATACCGTCAGCGGCACGCCCGCCACCAAGGGTGATAACAGCATTTATCTTAGAAAGGAAAAATCGGCTCAAACAGATTTCAGCCTGCTGACTGACCAGATTCTTTTTACGCCGGGAGCCACTTTCAACAATTCACTTTATATCCGCACTGTTAATGAATTTCAAAACCTGGGGATGCTCACTATTAACGAGTTCGGGCTGAGTAAGGACGGCTCCCTGCCTGATTATTCTCAAAATGAAATCCCGGTAATGTTTTCCCTCCAAACACTGCCCAAGCATTCAATCAATTTCAATGTTTTTGGTATGAGACGCTATGGATTCGGTTCTGGAGCAGGTATTACTTATACTAATAACAATCTGTTTGGTCGTGCCGAGAACCTCCAGGTGAGCCTGAATGGAAGTTTTGAATACGTTACTTCAAACACTTTTGAGGAGATCGCAGATTCATCCAATCAGTCTTTTGAAGGACGTTTTTTTCGCAGTTTTGAAACCCGGATTGATTATTCTCTCCCCCGACTGACCTTCCCCTTCGCCTGGCTCGATGATGAGCTTTTCTTCACCAACGCCCGAACCCGTTATTCACTTTCCTTCAGTCGTTCAAATCAGCTGCTTTTTGATATTAATTCTGATATCCGCTTTAATTTGAGCTATGAAGTGGTACATACACCCCGTTTTTCCAGCTACTTAGACCTTATCGAAGTGGACCTGCTCGACACCGAGCCCTCACCCCAGTTCAATGAATCGCTGGAAGAACAATTCGGTAATGATCCTTTTCTGCTGCAGCGGATTAAGGAGGATTTTCGTCCCCAAATATCATCCATTTTACGCTACACTTTTCGAAGCCAGCGAACTGATTTAATACAACGGAATTTTGGGTATTACAGTGAATATTCTATCGCTTTCGGAGGCAATATTCCCTATCTCACCGATCGCTATCTGATCACGCCCGATACTCTGGAGGGCAATTTGCCGCCTATCATCCCGACTAGCCAAAACAGTTTAAGTTACAGCCGTTTTGTCAAAGGCACGGCTGATTACAGAAGATATATTCCCATTTCTGATGATGCTGTTTTTGCCTATCGCGGCTTTTTAGGAGTTGCCCTGCCCTATGGAAACAGTACTTCCATACCTTTAAACCAGCGCTTTTATGCAGGCGGCAGTAATGATATTCGGGGCTGGGATATTTACAGTTTGGGCCCCGGGGCTATCCCGCTGGATGAAGTAACGATCAACGGCGGGCAAATCAAACTTTTGGGACAGGTGGAAGTTCGCCAACGCATTATTGATGATTTTCTCTCTTCTGACTGGATTTTTGCCTGGTTTACTGATGCCGGTAATATTTGGTATGGCCCGCGGACTGATTTTCCATCATCTCAAAATATTTCAGGGGCATCTCAAAACGATTCACAGACACAGCTTTCTGCTGATCAGGAGCGTATTTTGGAATTGGGAAAATTTCAATTTGATGAATTTTACAAGCAGATTGCTGTAGGTTCAGGCCTAGGCCTTCGCCTGGATTGGGAATATGTAGTAATCCGCTTTGATTTCGCTTTCCGAATTCACGATTTACAGCGGGGTTGGTTCAACAATGGAAATGTATATTTTACCTTTGGAATCGGGCATTCGTTTTAAGGGGTAGTCAGCTTTCAGTTGTCAGAAGCCGACGTCAGCTTTCCTTCTTCCGGCATCCGGCTTCTAACTTCCAAATTCCGGCTTGTTAATGTAAGCTTTTGAAGGTACTTTTCGTTAACCTACTTATTTGGTTTTGCAAAACCATTTTGTCATCCTGAATTTAGTTCAGGATTTCTCGTTTAAAGTTTGCAAAGCTCTCTTGTTATTCTCAAATCAACAGTAAGCTATGTTTGGTTTAAAGCGGTTTAATAAAGTCCGAACCCAGGGCGAGCTTATTTTTAAGTCCAGGTTTCTTAAAAATTTAAGCACCCTTGAGCGTTCGGAATTTTTGCAGTATTGCCATCGCAGGCAGTATAACGAAAATGAATACATCTATTACCAGGGTGATCCGGGAACGGGCATGTATTTTATTGAGGAAGGAAAAGTGGAGCTTATTGTTGAGCCTGAAGCCGGGGCCGAAGCGGAAACGCAAACTTACATTATCGAGGCACCTGAAAGTTTTGGCGCCCTTTCCATAGGCTATGAATTGCGGCGCTTATCCAGTGCAAAATGCCTTGGAGATTGCACCCTTTATGGCTTCTTCAAAGCTGATTTTGATACCTTGAAAAAACGTCATCCCGCGATCGCTGTCGAATTTATGGAGACCCTGGCGATGGTTGCGATGAAACAGTTAGAAATCGTGACAAAAGAACTTAAAAAAGTGAGTTCCGCTGAACGCGCTCTGGCCCTTCAGTTCGAAACCTATCTCACTCAACGAAAAGAAGAAACTATTTAACAGCAGCTGATGTCATTTAAAAAAGGAGCCGAAGTTGACCTGACTATTGAATCGGCCGCCTTCAAAGGCAAGGGAATCGCGAAAGTAGATGGGTATGCTGTATTTGTACCTAACACAGCGCCCGGTGACCGCGTTAAGGCTCGCATTATCAAAAAGAGAAAGCGGTACAGCGAAGCTAAATTAATTGAAGTTCTTGAAGAGGGGTCTCAACGGATCAAACCCCGATGTGATCATGCTAAAGAGTGCGGCGGTTGTAGCTGGCAGCATGTATCATACCAACACCAGCTTGAGTTTAAGCGTGAGCAAGTGCGGGATCATATGCATCGAATTGGAGGACTGACCCACCTTGAAATCAACGACACTTTCGGCTGTGATGAGATTTTCCATTATCGAAATAAGATGGAATATTCCATCGGAAATAAACGCTGGTTAAGTCCTGAGGAAATAAACAGCGAGGAGTTTGTGAGCGATCGTTGTTTTGCTGCAGGCCTTCATGCCCCCGGCCGTTACGACAAAATTCTAAACCTCAGCGAATGTTACCTTCAAGCTCCAGTTTCTTATCAAATCCTGGATTTTGTCCGTAGCTGGTGCATAAAAAATGGTATAGAACCTTATGATGCTAACAAACAGCAAGGTTTTATGCGACATGTGGTAGTCCGAAACGCATACCACACTGAAGATTTGATGGTCAATCTGGTGACTTTTAAAAATGAGCAAAAAGTAATTAATCAGCTTTCATCCTCACTTTTAGAAGCTTTCCCTTCCATTACAACCATTGTTAACAATGTGAATGATCAACGAAATGATACAGCTATAGGACGATATGAAAACGTAATCTATGGTCCCGGTTTTATCACTGATTACATAGGCGACTATCATTTCAAAATTAATGCCAATGCCTTTTTTCAAACAAATACCGTGCAGGCAGAAAAACTATATCAAGTAGCACGCGACTTTGCCGATATTCAACCCGGCGATACCATTTTTGATCTATATTGCGGAGTAGGAACTCTCACTCTCTTCTTAAGTGATAGAGCAAAAGAGGTAATCGGAATAGAATTGGTTGATGTAGCCGTTAAAAATGCACGAAAAAATGCCGGAGAAAACGGTATTGAAAATGTGGCTTTTGTTGAGGGTGATATGCGGGATGTATTCACTCAAGAAATCACCGGCAGGCATGGAAGACCTGATTGCCTAATTACTGATCCACCCCGGGCCGGTATGCATCCTGATGTAGTTGAACGCTTAAACGAACTAAAAGTGCCGAAAATGGTTTATGTGAGCTGCAACAGTTCAACCATGGCTCGGGATTTGAAAGAGTTAAAAAAAGTGTATGATGTTTTAGAAGTTCAACCGGTAGATATGTTTCCCCAGACCTATCATATTGAAACGGTTGCAAAGCTGCGGTTGAAGCAATCATAGTTGTGAAAGAGCCGTGCCATAGGGCTTCGAGATACTCCTGAACTTCAAGACGGGAGTACAACTCCCTTTAGCTTTGTTTAGAGATATATATGGCATGTTTTTTGGATAAAGATATGTAGGTCGGGCATCTTGCCCGACAGGGAAAGAATATAAACCGGCAGAGAAATTTGGAGGGGCACAATCCGAAATTAGAAAGGTTCTTCTAATTCTAAATCTTAACCGTTTTAATTATAGCTTATTGAGGGGCAAGATGCCCGTCCTACATTTATGGAAAAGGCGCTGAAAAATCCGAGCGAAAAAATGACCTGAATTTCAAAAATTGCTTCACTACATTGTGCTTTGATTTTTAAAAGTAATTCACTGCTGTGCAAAAACCTTCAGATAATTTTAGAATATTTTTTGTGTCAGGCTTGGCCGCTGTTATTGGCCTGGTATCCGGTTTTATTGCCTATCTTTTATATCTGCTTATAGGATTTTTGGGGAATCTGATCTTTTTTCAGGAAATATCTACCGCCCTCCCCGAAATGCAGTACCATACGCTCGGCTGGCTTGTCATCATTATTCCTGCTATCGGTGGGCTTATTGTAGCTGTGATGGCTAAATACGGAACCCCTAAAATTAAAGGCCATGGTATTCCTGAAGCCATGGAAGCCGTACTTACAAACAAGAGTAAAATTCACCCTAAGGTTGGAATTTTGAAGCCTTTATCGGCTGCTATAGCTATCGGAACCGGCGGCCCTTACGGTGCGGAAGGCCCTATCATTCAAACCGGAGGTGCTTTTGGTTCTGTTTTAGGACAATTGGTTCGAACTTCCGCAACCGAACGTAAAGTACTGCTGGCCTGCGGAGCGGCCGGCGGTATGGCAGCGACCTTCAATACTCCTATCGCGGCCGTTATTATCGCCATAGAATTGCTGCTGTTTGAATTTAAAGCGCGTTCGTTCATTCCACTGGTAATTTCAAGCGCCCTGGCTACCGCTGTTCACTTCTTCCTGATAGGAAGCGGACCGCTTATTGAAATGGTGCCCACTAATTTTGGCATCCCTGAAGGCCTCCCTTTTTATATCATATTAGGCCTTATTTGCGGGGTAGCGGCAGTCGGATTTAAAAGAATGTTCTACTGGGTAGAAGACCAGTTTGAAAAACTGCCGGTAGATGAATTTTGGTTACCCGCCATTGGGGGATTAGGCCTTGGCATCATCGCATACTTTTTTCCCATGGTTTTAGGTATCGGTTATGATATCATTTCCGGAATCCTCAACAACGAGTTTACTTTAACCATCCTGATCAGCATCATGGTTTTTAAATCCTTAGCGTTGATGTTATCGCTCGGTTCAGGTACTTCAGGTGGATTGTTAGCGCCGATGTTTATGTCCGGTGCGGCACTTGGCGGCGCTTATGCGATTATTTTAAATATGGTTATTCCCGGTATTGAACTGGCCCCGGGAGCTTATGCCCTGGTAGCTATGGCCGCTGTATTCGGTGCGGCTTCACGTTCAACCTTCGCGCTCATCATTTTCGCTTTTGAGATCACCCAGGATTATGATGCGATTTTACCCCTCATGCTGGTTTGTGTTATCGCTGACGCCATCGGTCTGTTGCTGATGAAAAATACCATCATGACAGAAAAACTGGAACGAAGAGGGCTTCGTGTTCAGCAAGATTATGAGGTAGACGTACTTTTCAGGGTAACCGTTGGTGAAGTAATGGATCCTGATCCTCAAACGGTTGCAGAAAATACGCCTTTAAAAGATTTAGCTGATAAAATTACAAGCCACGACCCGTCTGTAACCCGTCACCAGGGCTTACTTATTGTTGATGATGAAAATAATCTAAAAGGAATAGTCACCCGTGGTGATGTGATTCGAAACTTACGAGATATTTCAACCGGTAATAACACCGTTCTGGAAGCCGGTACTACTGACCCGGTGCTTACATATCCCGATGAACTGCTACACACGGCTATTGAAAAAATGATTTCGAATGATATTGGCCGGCTGCCCGTAGTCGAAAGGGATAATCCTAAAAAGATTGCCGGTTACCTGGGACGCACCGGTATTTTAGATGCGCGTTCTAAATACTATCATGAAGCATCACAGCGAGAAAGAGAATGGTTCAAAGGCTCGGCTTCAATCACAGGATAGGCAACCGCAGAATATCGAATATTGAACAAGGAATATCGAAAGGCTTCATCATTCGATATTCCTTGTTCAATATTCGATATTCCCTATTCCTTACTCTCCCTTTTTGCCGAGATTGATAGCTTCTACATCCTGTATGTGACCGTCATTAATAGTAAAACGAACGCAGGTCCGATAAACCTGAAATCCCTGTCTTCCTGCCGCTCCGGGATTTAAGAAAAGCATTTTATTTTTTTCCTGGTCGCGGCCTATTTTTAAGATATGCGAATGCCCGCAAATAAAAAGAGAAGGTGGATTCTGTTCCATCTCTTGTCGGATGGGAAGGCAGTAACGGCCCAAAGTACCGCCAATATGCGTCATCCAAATATCAATACCCTGGCGATTAAAACGCTGGTGTAAAGGATATTCTTTACGAATATCCTGACCATCAATATTGCCATAAACACCAGTTACAGGGGCAATTTCATTAAGCTGATCGGCTATTTCAATTGTACCAAAATCACCGGCATGCCAGATCTCATCCCGGTCATCGAAGTAGTCAAAAATCTGGGGGTCAAGATAATTATGAGTATCCGAAATTATTCCAACTTTGATCATATCCAATTCTTTCTCATTTTCAGCACAAATAATAGCGATGTTTTTTGCTTATGTAAATACGAATCCACGAAAATAAGAAACATTTAATTTGGCTGATTCAATTCATAACCTGCGTTTTAGTATTATCATCGTCTCCTGGAATGCTCTTTCTCTGTTGAAGGACTATTTACCGAGCGTAGCGGCTACCGATTATCCTGAGTTTGAAATTATTTTAGCGGATAACGCTTCAACAGACGGATCAAAAAAATGGGTGCGGGAGCATTTTCCGGATATAAAAATTGCCGCTTTTGACGAAAATCACGGTTATTGCGGCGGGAATAATCGAGCCGCACCCTATGCCACAGGTGATATTCTCCTCTTTTTGAATAATGATGTGCGGGTTGAACCGAACTGGCTTGACGGTTTAGCCGATTGTTTTGATGATGATCCCGAAATTGCTGCTGTTCAACCTAAAATGCTTTCTGATGAACAGCCAGAATACTTTGAATATGCAGGTGCTGCGGGGGGATTTTTAGACCGCTTCGGCTATCCGTTTTGCCGGGGACGTATTTTTGATACGGTTGAAAAAGATCATGGCCAGTACGATAATCAAACCAATATCTTCTGGGCCAGCGGGGCAGCTTTAGCCATTCGGAGAGAAGCATTTACGGCTGCGGGAGGATTTGATGAAGATTTTGAATTCCATATGGAAGAAATAGATCTTTGCTGGCGTCTTTGGACGAATGGCTATAAGATTCAGTTTTGCCCCGAAAGTATAGTTTACCATTTGGGCGGTGGATCAATGCCAATGGGATCACCCCGCAAAGTGTACTATAATTACCGCAATAATCTTAAAATGCTTTGGAAGAACTGCAGCATCGATACACTCTACTGGCGCTTCCCGATTCGTTACTGTCTTGATGTTGCCGCGTCCCTTCGCTCGCTTGTCAATGCAGATTGGCAGGAATTTAAAGCCATTATCCGTGCTCATTGTGATTTTTGGCGCTCTTTTCATCAAACACAAATAAAACGGGCTGATTTACTGCGCGAACGAAAAACGGATTCCGACCCTGAAGCTATGCTACCTATAATTATTATCTGGGAATACTTTAAAAAGAAGAAAAGGACTTTCAGGGAGATAAACTCTTCAACTTGAAGTTTAAGCATTTAGTACCTCAATCTTAGTTGGGGTGAATTCTTCGAAGGGATGGCTTCAGCAAAAATTCATATTTCAACATTCCAGCCCCCGGCCTTAGAAAAGTTGGGCACCTTGGATGAGCCGAAGGCAGAGCGTTAAAAAATTATTTCTGTTTGAGGACCGGAGGGACGAGTTAAATAATTTTAGCGAAGCTGCAGGCCATCAGCCCAAGTTTTCGTAGCCGGCGATTTTTTTGGTTCGTTTTTTCATCGCTGAAAAAATGAACAGGAAAAGACCATATGGCACAGAACACTGAATCAGTCAGCAGCTTTCCTTTGTGCCTTTGGTCCCGAAGCTTTCGGGATAAACGTTGATAAAAATCTTTAGAAGGAAATCTTCATCATTCACCCAAAGGAATGCCTATGACAAATTCCCGTGCTATTGATGAGCTGAAAAAGTTCTACTGGTTAGCCTTTGCTTCTCTTCGCCGCTTGATGCGATACTGCTTTTGCAGCCACTCTCTCCAAACTTCGCTTTTGCGCAGGTGTTCTTCGTAGGTTTCTGAAAAGGCATGGCTTCCATCCGGACTGGCAACCATGAATAAGTACTCATGTTCTGCCGGATACAAAGCGGCTTCAATAGAGCTCAGACTAGGATTTGTGATGGGTCCGGGCGGTAAGCCTGCATATAAATAGGTGTTATAAGGGTGCTCGACTTCATAATCTTCATACAAAAGTCTGCGGCGCTCGCCAACGGCAAAATTTACAGTTGGGTCAGCCTGAAGGCGCATCCCTTTTTGGAGCCGGTTCCAATAAAGCCCGCTAATGACGTCCCTTTCCTCTTCCTTCCGGGCCTCCCACTGAACAATAGAAGCAAGGGTTAATATTTCATCGACTGTTTTATCAAGTTCTTCAAACCGTTCTTGATAGGGCTCAATTACCGATTTATTAAACACTTCCAGAATGCGTTTAAGTGCATCTTTGGGAGTAATGGTCCAATACATCTTAACAGTACTGGGATAAAGATAGCCAATTACGTCTTTTGGCTGCAAACCGACATTTGACAAAAATGAGGTGTCATTAAGGATTTTCTGGAAAGAAAGGGAATCGAACTGTAGGCTCCTTGAGACTGCATCTACGATGTCTCCTTCGGTCCGTCCCGGTAAAATAGTAACCGAAACAGGATCCTGAATGCCTTTAGCCATTTTTGAAAGGAATTCATTATATGAGAAACCTTCTTCAACCAAATAATGGCCTTCTAAAAAAGTGCGCCAGCCGAAGATCTTAGCAGCCCAGAGGAATTCTTCACGGCTATCAATCAACCCCAGCTCTTCTAACTTAAGGGACATCTCCTCTAAACCGGTAGTTTCATCAACATATACATGAACGGTTTCTTGGGCTGATATGGCTTGACTGCCATGCAGGCGTACCCAGCGAAACCCGGCAATTAAAAAGGCAGAAATAAAGAGCAGTGCTAAGCCTGCCGTGAGCTCCTTTTTCGAAAGGAATAGATCTAAAAAATACTTCACTGGTGAACCGGGGATTTTTTAAATAACGTGAGTTCCAGGGGCTAAAAGTACTTTAGAAAACAGCACTTTTTCTATATCAAAGTCATCCCGTCCCGAAGGCTTTCGGGAGAGGGATCTCATCCATTCTGAGCCGCAAATTCTTCTACCACTGTTAGTAATCATTTTTCACAGCGGATGATCCCGACTGCTATCGGGACACTGAGGGCTACCTTCTTTGAAATTTAGAAAGCAGCCTTAAAATTTCAATGTAAAGCCAAACAAGCGTAACGATTAAACCGAAAGAGGTGTACCATTCAAAATATTTTGGTGCACCGGCTTCAGCACCTTTGTCAATCATATCAAAATCTAATACTAAGTTCAGGGCGGCAACTCCTACAATAATGAAGCTAAAACCAATGCCCATTAACCCGCTTCCTTGAATGAGGCTTATGTTGATACCGAAAAAACCTAAAATGAAACTGGCAAGATAAACCAGAAAAATACCTCCCGTAGCTGCTACAACCCCCATTCTAAATCGTTTGGTTACTTGTATTAATCCCGATTTATAAGCAAACAGCATGGCGGCAAACACGCCCATTGTTAAAAGAACTGCGTTAAAAACGATACCATTGTAAGCGCTGGCATACATCACGGAAATTCCGCCTAAAAACAGTCCTTCTAATCCCGCGTAAATAGGAGCCGTAGTGGGCGACCACTCTTTTTTGAAAATAGTCACCATAGCCAGGATAAATCCGCCGATGGCGCCGCCCCAGATAAATAAAGGTGACGGCTGGTACCAGCTAATGGATGCTCCAAGCAATAAAATCAGGAATAAAATACCTGTTTTGTTTATAGTTCCACTGACCGTCATGGCTTCATCAGCAGAAATGAGTTGCCCCTGCCCTGCCTGTTGAAATGTTTTCTCACTAAAAGTGGGATTTGCGGATTCCATAAAATGTAATTGAGTTAAATTTTTAAGGATGTGAATATACTATCTCCACATCAGGAATAACAAAAATTTAAGCAAATTATTTTGATGTAGATCGAGATTTATCTCGATGGCTATCCCTGTTCGGTGAGCTATAATAGTACGTCTATTCACCCTCAAACATTTGGCCCCCTACAGGGCCTCTCGTTCTTGCAGGCCTTTTTCTACAAACATTTTTTCCCTAACGGGAAAAGGGTTTTAGAAATAATAGGTTACACAGCAGGAAAAAAAGAAGTACGTCCCATTAGGGACGGCATATTTGTAGAAAAATAGGAAGACCAAGAATCCATCCCGTAGGGATGGAATGTTAAGAAAAGCTAAATTTTTATTTTATTTCAAAATACCTGTTTGAATATGAAACGTTCGTCATAATTCACATTAAATTTATTCAATAGCTCAATATATTCATCCATAAATGTTTTCTTTGCATGATGCTTTTTCTGATTCATTACATAATGATAAACTTTGTTTATTTGGCTACGTCCATAAGAAAAGGCACCATAGCCCTCCTGCCACCGAAATTTTTCATTAACAAACCCCTTGTTATTAATCCAAGAAGATGAATCACCTTTAACCTCTCTCATTAAATTTGATATAGATTGAGTTGGGTGTAATCCTACGAAAGCGTGAATATGATCTGGCATACCGTTAATAGCAATCATCTTATGTTTTCGATTCTGGACTATTCCGGTAATATATTTATACAGTTCTTCTTCCCAATCATCCCGAATTAAACTTTTTCTATTCTGAACAGCAAACACAAATTGTATATAGATTTGGCTATAGGTATTAGCCATGATTACCTCCTGTTGATAATTTTAAAATGGAGAATTAATATTAAAAATATTTAGTAATACTCCATTTCAAAAAGTAGGGTTAAGCCTTAGCCAGAAAACGGGTGCTTGTTCAGGGTTGTTAAAGTCCCATGCCACTTCACATCGGATCAGGTTTGAACCGATTCCAATACCGCCGTTATGCCGAAGATCAGCTATGGTAAACTCTTCAAAGCCATCAAATAAGCTTTGTGAGTCATTGGACGTACTATAAACCCAGCCGGAATCCAGGAATAGGCTCAGGTAGAAATCATCAAAATCAATCCAGCCATTTGAGCTGTAAAGGGGGCTTCCGAACTGTATTTCAAGATTGCTCAAAATCATTCGGTTGCTTGCGCCCAGTACTTTAAATGGCAGCGCCCGAAGTGTTCCGATTCCTCCGAGGTAAAGCTTTTTAAACCGGGGAGCTTCACCCGTAATGCTACTCATACGAAGGCGATATTTTAACACTCCTCCGGGCTCAAAATTGATGTAGGAGATTAATTCACCCGTATATTTAGAATAGCTGTAATCGGATGTTCCTATCCCCGGATCGGCAAATTCTGCTATACCGGTGAGTGAAAAAGTAAAATTGGGAGCAATTACTAACCGTTTGGGGTTAAAAGATGCAGAAAACGTCAGGCTGGCAACATCTGCGGTATCCACCGGCATTCTGTTTTGAAAATCTACAGGTGGATTTAATCTGAAGCTATGTGAGTCAAACAATGCCCAATTCGTTTGGCGATCAAGACTGATATAGCGATCATCAAGATAAGCAATACCACCCTGGAAATACCGGTCAGTACGGGCCAGAAAATAAGCGCCCCAGCCCTGCTGCTTGTAATAATCAAGATAATCATAACCTGCGGTAAAAGCTGTAAGGGTCGTTTCGTGGAGACCTACTCTCCATCCGTCATCGGTAGCTGTAGCGCTATGATAACCGCCACCGATCATGAAATGATGATCACGTCCCAGCAGCTTTTCAAGCCCAAGCGCGTATTGCCACTCATTCAATCCGGTTGAATAGCCGACAAGTCCATGAAGCTGAATATCGGGAATGCCTAGCCAGTCATCATCGTGGTACCACTGCATTCGTTCCTTTCGAATGCCCAGAAATAATTCGTCTACCCTGTTGTAATGAATCATTGGCAGACTGGGAAAAAGTGAATATAAAGGACCTGAATTATAAGGACCGGCCGTGAAAAAACCTTTATAATCAAGCCCGTTACTATTAAGCTGAACTGCAAATTTCCGGGAGTTTATATCAGAATAACCCTCTGATGAAGGCTGATTCTTCCATGTATCAAACGGCATTGAGAAAAAAGGGTCATTATTAAAAGGACTTTCTTCCTTGCTGTCTTCTGTCGTCTGGGCTAGTCCTGATGTCGCACTTAAAAAGAAAATACCAATTACGAGTAAATATTTATTCATGACAATCTCCATTATCCTTACTCCAACTTACATTATATTTTCAATCTACGTAATTAGTTTTATAATAGTTGCGATTGCATTAAAAAAATTAGCAAACGGAGGCAACCCTTCCTTAAAACTTACTGTATAAGTAAATAGAGCTAAGAACAAATTCTTGCGAGAATCGCGAATGAAAGTGATTAAAGAAACCATAAAAGGATGCCGGAAAAGGCATCGGGAAAGTCAAAAGGAGCTTTATAAGATGTTTTATGCTTATGGCATGAGCATCACACTTCGTTATGCCGATTCGCGTGATCAAGCCGCCGAAATTTTAAATGATGCTTTTATGAAAGCCTTTACGAACATAAGCAGTTACGATTTAAGCAGGCCTTTTAAGCCCTGGTTACGACAAATTATTGTAAATACCGCTATCAACCACTACCACAAAACAAAAAACGAACGGCAATGGGAAGAACTGGAAGCCGCCCGGGATTTACGGTCTAAAGAAGAAGCAATTATTAGCGGTATTTCTTATCAGGAGATTATTAACCTGGTGCAGCAATTGACACCGGCTTACAGAACCGTATTTAATCTTTACGTAATTGAAGGCTATAACCATCGTGAAATCGCGGAAAAACTGGGTATTGCCGAAGGGACTTCAAAATCAAATTTGGCCAAAGCCAAAAGGAATTTACAAGTCATTTTAGAGAAAAATTTCATTTAAACAGCAGCATTATGTCTGAAAATAACAACATGAATGATTCATTTGAGCGCTTTTTCAAAGAAAAGGCTGATGAATATGACATCATTTATAACGAAGCCGATTGGGAAAAGCTGGAAGGCCGGCTGAATGCGCTCGATAAGCAGCGCGTTATCGCCAAAAGACGTTTTTTAGCGGGTGCTGCCATCTTTCTGATTTTCTCCCTTTTTGGTTACTTCACTTACTCAAATTATATGAAGATAAATCAGCTTGAACAGCAGTTAAGCAATCAAACTGTTCAACCTATACCCCAAAATTCTGGCACCGGAATAGTTCAGAATAATGATTCTCAAAATTTAGGCAACAAGTCAGGAAACACGATTGCTGAAAATAATATGGCAAGCAGCGGGGAAACCAGCCAAACATTGCCACCTAAAGATATAGCAGAGGATGACAAACCTGTTGAAAGCAGTGCTGAATTCTCCATAACGGAAAATGAATCAAGGAATTTATTTATTGCAGACCTCTCGAATTCCAAACTCGCTTTATCTTCATTCGATCAGCAATCGACTGTAGATCCTGAAACTATCGAACCGGCAGAAACTTCTGGAAAAGCTCCTGTATTTGCCGCACGGGTTGATGCTTCATCTAATGATGTCGGGCTGAACAGTGGAATTCAAAATGCTTCCCAAAGGTTTTCCGTAGGATTTTTAATGGCTCCCGATTTTAGTACCGCCGGGTCATTCTCTGATTTTTACAGCCCCGGTTATAAATTCGGGGCTTATGTGGAATATCATTTCACCCGCAATTTAGGTATTTCTGCGGGCATCATTCATTCAACTGTGCGCTATACCGCTCAGGGAGGGGAATACCGTCCACCGGAGGGCTATTGGACCAACGGCATCATTCCCGCTGAAACCCTGGCTGAATGTATGCTGCTCGATATTCCCATCACCCTTAAATACAACTTTTTCCACTTCGATCGATCGCGATTTTATGCCACAGCGGGTGTTTCATCCTACGTTATGCTGAGTGAAGAGTACGAGTTTGATTACTACGGGAATGAAAGCGGACTTGCACAGAGCTGGAGCGGCAAAACCGGAACCCGTCATTGGGCGAGCAACGCCGCTTTTTCAATAGGATTTGAATATGATATTAATTCGACGCTAAGCCTGCGTGCCGAGCCTTTTATAAGAGTTCCGCTTAAAGAAGTGGGCTGGGGAAATGTGAGATTATATTCCCTGGGCAGCTTTATTTCCCTGAATTACAAATTTGACTGACAACTCAAACTTTATCCAAAATATAAATCCCAACATGCCATGAAAACCCTAAAACTACATATCCCCGATTTAACTAAAATCTTCTTTCTAATTGCCTTGAGTTCTTTACTGACAGTAGGATGTGGCGATAACAGCACCGATTCGGAACCTCCTCCCGAACCGGTACCACCCCCCGTATCATTTGACAGCGGTACTCTCTCCACTAATGAAAGTTTCAGCTATACCTTCGAAGATGAAGGTTCGGTTGAATATTTTTGCGAACTGCATGCTCCCGATATGCAGGGTGTTGTAAATGTGCGTACCGATGCTGAAATCAGTGGCCAAGACACCGTAAGAATGGAAGGTATGCAATTTGTTCCTTCCTCAATCACCATTACCCCCGGCACCGAAATTATATGGATAAACGATGACGGAGTAGATCACACCGTAACCAGCGGAAATCCCGACAGTGGCGATGATGGCGGTGGAACGGGATATTAAAAACCGCTTTAGCATTTACCCCGTATACTTCAATAACGGCTGAAACATACCCCTGACCGGGCGGCGTTTGTCGCCCGGTCAGGGGTAAACAAATTCAACTTAACAGCGCAAAAAGGATGGTCAAAAATATGTTGGTGCATCAACTTCCAAAGTTAAAAGATAGGTTTTTAATAATAATTATGTGCTCTATGGGCCTGATATTAGCCTCATGCAGCGGCAGTACCGGACCGAATAACGGGAGCAACAATGGCGGAAACGGAGGAGAAAGTCCGCCGCCGGCTGAACCGACTTTTACAAACGTTCTCGATATCTTTAATTCCAGTTGCGGCGGAAGCGGTTGCCATATTGGAGAATCAACGAATGGTGTTCGCTTAGACAGTTACGATGCCATTATGAGCAGTGAGGGTACCCAATATGGCGGGCCTATAGTTATTGAAGGTGAACCTGATAACAGTCCACTGGTTGATAAAATTGAAGAAGATCCCCGGTTCGGTGCCCGAATGCCCAAAGGTGGAACTCCGCTCAGCAATGAACAGATCACCTTGATCAGAGATTGGATAGCCGAAGGCGCCCAAAATAACTAACTGTAAATTCATCATATCATGTCTCGCCTAATGAAATCACTCGGAATCTGCTTTTTTCTCATACTCGGGACAATACTTCTGCTCGTTCCTGGCAAAGCTATCGGACAGGCTTTTATGACTAAAAGCGGCCACGTTGAGTTCGATTCAACTGTGCCCCTGCATTCTTTTACCGGAACATCAGATCGTTTAGTGGGAAAAATAAATCTTAGTGATTCAACCGTCGATTTTTATATTGATATTCATACCCTGAAAACCGGTATTGGAATGCGAGATGAGGATATGCTGGAAACGATGGAGGCTGAAAAATATCCTTTCGCGGAGTTTTATGGAAAGCTGATCACTGACTTTAATCCCGAACTCGAAGAACCTCAAGAAGTCACCGTAAAAGGCGACATGACCGTTCACGGAGTTACAAATCCGGTTGAAATTACTGGAACGCTCCAAAAAACAGATGAAGGGTTACAAGTAAAAGCTGACTGGACTTTAAATATGAAGGACTACAGCATCAAACCGCCCGGAATTTTGTTTTACCGCGTAAGTGAAAAGATTGATGTCTCTATTTCAGCCACCATGCCACCTTTAAAAAACAACTAAATTATTATGATTAGAAGTTTATCCACTGCCCTTTTTTTCTTTTTGATCTTGACTACTGCCCTTCCGTCTTATGCTCAAATAGAAAGGGAACGAGCCAATATTGTTGAACCGGTTGATGCATTTTCTGCTACCAATTTAATCACCCAGCCAACCACTTATCAGCTGCCGGCGAGTAATTTAAAATCAACAATTATGCACAGTTTTGGCATTGCTACGGATGATGCGATTCGCAACTTTTTTGGGCTGGATAATGTGCAAAATGTTCGGCTTGGTATTGATGTTGGCATCACGGATCACTGGTCGGTTGGTATCGGCAGGTCATCGCAGTTAAATGTGGTTGATTTAAGGACAAAAATCAGTATTATCAGTCAAAATACATCAGGTGCTAATCAATTCAGTTTGTCTTTAAAGGGTGATGTGGGGGTTGTTACGCAGGAAAACAATATTCCCTTTGAAGAAGACATCAGCGCCCTGGTTTCTGCCATTTTTTCAAAGAAGTTTGATGTCTTTAGCCTGCAGATCGCTCCGATGTATGCTCATTTTAATGATGCGGAAGACGGAACGGATTTATTTGCGATAGGAATCGGTTCGGAATTGCAACTTTCTGAACGTTATTCTCTAATTGCAGAATATTATCCCGTGCTTGGAGATCGTCCCGCCGGCGCTCAAAACGCTTTCTCTCTCGGCCTGAATATTCAAACTGGCGGACATGTTTTTCAGCTCTTTTTGACTTCTACAGAATGGCATCTTGAGCAGTATATTCTACTCAATAATGATAATCAGTTCTGGGCCGGTGATTTTCGCTTTGGCTTTAACATTAACCGCGTTTTCGGGCTGTAGAATTTGGTTATAGAGGTTGTGAGGGAATCTTACTCTAATCTCCTGAGAAAAATCCCCCTGCCCCCTTTTCAAAGGGGGAAGTTCTTGCCTGTTTTGGGCTACTTCCAATTTCTAGCCTCAAACATTCACAGTCATAAGCTGTGAGGGAGTTATACTCCCCAACTCTGTAGCGGGAGTTCAACTTCTTTTAAGCGTTTAGGGTAATGGAAAGTCTTTCTTCAGCAATACATTGACTCTTGTTCTGCCATCATAGCGCGGAATTAATTCCCGCGCTATTGAATGGGGAGCCTGCCCAATCTCAGACATCCTCTCCCCCTAAAACTTCTCTACAACCTCGCCGCAATGCAATCCTCCGCTATAAGGATTTTGAATTTCTTTAATTTCATTAATCCATGAGGCGCCCTCTCCCCCCAGTGCTTTTGGACAATACTGTTTATAAAGTGAAAGGCCGGACGTACCAAATTCTTCTACTAAATCGATTAGTATGGTAGAAATCTCATGAAATTTTAAGCGTTGCTCGGGCAGTGATTCGGAGGTACCTAATGCGGCTAAAAGTTCGCGCAAACGTTTTTCCTTATCAATCCAGAATGCTAGGGCTTTGCCATCCAGTCGATCCAGTTGAACACCGTCTAAATACATTCTCAGTGCACGTGCTTCTCTTGCTGCAATTTCAGGATTATTATTTACCAGCGCATTTTTAATGGTGATATAATTTGTAGTTACCGCTTTAATCTGCTCCTCAAAATACTGCACGCTATTTCGTTCAAGAACAGCACTCGACTGGCTGCAGGCAGAGCAAAAAAAAATTAAAATCAATAGTAAACCTAAAGAAGTGCTTGTAAATTGCATACTGAATGTTTTACTGTTGAAGATTACCTTAGCAACAGTAAGTGAACAAAATGCATTCAGAAGCAGTAATCTCCATAATAGTTTTTGTCATTCCGATGAACTCAGTGCTTTTTCTGAGTGAAGAGGAATCTCAAATGTTTTAAAGGCAGATACTCAAATTAAAGAAAGAAGTTGTATTAACGTTTGAGATCCCTCTCCCGAAAGCATTCGGGATCGGGATGACAACAACGAAAAAAAATCGATCTTATATGCCTCTTGCAGCAGAACCTATTCAGCTAGTAAAGCGGCATCACGGGCAACATCGCGATTGTATTCAAAAGCCAGGTTTTTGTAATTGATGATATCAACTATGGTACCGATTACACAAAGTCCCCCGGTTAATAAATATAGAATTCCCATGCCTACCTGTCCGATAATAAAACGCTGAATACCTGCAACTCCAAAGAATCCAATTACAGCAGTTAGCAGTATCATTTCCGGTTTTTTTCGACGGGCACGATAAACACGTGCAAAACGAACGGCGGTGTCGTCATCCATGGGCTGCATTACTTTTGAAACATAAGCGGCTTCATCCCCTTCAAGTTCCGGCAAAAAATTAATCATTCGGGCCATAGTTCTAATGTTTTATTTTGGTTATAATAATGGTTTTTAATCAATAACTGGATAATTCTTGCTCCTAAAATAATTATAGCAAAAACTCCTAAGAAATTAGTTTCTATGCTTTTATAAATCTCACCTTGAAAAATAAAAGCAATGGAATGTCCTAAGCCTTCACCGGGACAAAAGGAAAATCCGAGTCGTTCAAAAAGGCACAAAGTCGGTCCGTTTGCGGCATGAGGATTCATAAAAGCAAGCAGTAAAAGTCCGGCAGTGAATGCCAGAATTTCAAAGTAGTTTTTAAATATGTGGTAAATTATTGCTTTCATCAGATAATCCTTACGATTAAAAACCATCTGTTGTTGCAAAATGGTATTTTAATGTCCGTAATTGTAAGACCAAAGTTTAATTATGTCACCATTTTTCGAATCGAACAATAAAAAATTTCTAAAGATTACACTAATCTTTGTCTTATCCATTCTCTCTTTTACCGTATCATCATCTCCTCTTTTTGCCCAGGAATCACAAGATACTCTAAAAGTTGAGCTTGATGCTATTCAGGTTACGGCTATTCATTCAACCATAACTGCCGCAGATGCCCCGCTTGCTTTAAGCACCTTTTCGCGTGATCTGCAAACCATCAATCACCAAGCTTCGCTTTCCTTGTCGGTTATCGGGAATAGGTTACCGGGTTTATGGGTGAACGACCGGCAAAACTATGCGCTTGGTGAACGTTTAACCATTCGTGGCATCGGCTGGAGAGCCGCTTTCGGCGTCCGTGGTATTCAGGTTATTTTAAATAATATTCCATTGACCGTGGCCGACGGACAAACCATGTTTAATATTGTTGATCCGGCTTTTATTCGTGAAGCAGAACTTATTCGCGGCCCCGCTGCTACCTTTTGGGGCAACAGCAGCGGTGGCGTTCTTTACCTTTCAACCGAGCCAAATTATGGCAGCGATGATTTCAATATCAGATTGAGAACGATGGGCGGTTCATTTGGAATGCGCAAAGGCGAAGCTGAAATCTGGGTTTCATCACCGACCCATAGAATGAGTGCTTACACCAGCTATTTGAAAACTAATGGATTCCGGGATTACAGTGCTGCAAAAGTTTGGCGTTCTGGACTCGCAGGATCAGTACGTTTATCAGCCAAAAGCCGGCTGGAGTACAATGCAGCTGCTATTTTTATGCCCCAGGCACAGCATCCCAGCAGTTTAACGGCAGAACAAGCCGCAGAAAACCCTACAATGGCCATACCAACTTATGTAACTGCCGAGGCGGGAAAACAAAGTACACAAACACAGGCAGGGCTCTCCTATATCTTGGATACCTCAGCCGGTATTCTCAATATTACGGGTTACGGCATTTATCGTGATTTAAATAACCCCCTGCCCTTTGCAATCATCACCATTGACCGTTGGGCAGGTGGATTAAGAGGCACTTTTGACAAAAGCTGGAATCATTTCAATCTGCAAGTTGGGGCAGAATCCAAATTTCAGCATGATGATCGCATTGAGTTTGAAAATCTGAACGGTAATCGCGGACAAGTGCAGGTTGATCAGATTGAGCAAGTCTGGAATCAAGCCCTTTTTACAACCGGTACTTTCTCATTCAGTAGATTCAATATTCTGGCAGGCCTTCGCTACGACCGGCTGCTTTTTTCAGTTGATAATCCTGCTTCACAGCAATCGGGTGAAAGAGTTTTTCAATCGCTTAGCCCCAGTATCGGAGTGAGCTATCAGCCTGAAAATCATACTGTTTTTTTGAATCTGAGTACTTCGTTCGGAGCACCGACCACTACAGAATTGGTAAACAGACCGGGCGGCGGAAATGGTTTTAATCCCTTCCTTGAGCCCGAAAAAACAGTAGGAATTGAACTCGGATCGCGCGGTACTGTTTTTGATCAATCTTTAAGTTATGATTTTGCCGTTTACAGAATGTGGATTAACGATTTACTTTTTCCATATCAGCTGCAAACCAACGGGGCTGTTTTTTATCGAAACCAGGGTAAAGCAATTCACACCGGATTGGAGGGAAGCTTTTCGTGGCAGATAAATAATAACTGGGAATTTTCATCTACAGGAAACATCATCCGGGCTGAATTTCAAAAAGCTCAAACTTTAGAAGGGTTATCCTTATCAGGAAAAAGCGTACCGGGAATTCCAAAATATAGAATAAATAGTCGCTTAGCTTGGTCTCCGCAGGCGTTTTTAGGGTCTATTTCCTACGAATATGTAAGCAGTTATGCTGTGAACAATCTAAATACTGCAGAAAACGATTCATACAGTGTTTTTGATGCTAAATTCAGTTACCGAATAATGCTTTCGGGGGATGTTCAGCTTCAGCCCTTTATCAATGTCAACAATGTGTTTAACAGGCGTTATAACGGCTCGGTAGTGGTTAATTCTTCGGGTGGCCGGTTTTATGAACCTGCTCCCGGACGAAACTGGCAAATAGGAATCTCTTTGGGTTTTTAGAGCCGGCAGTGAGGAATGCGCTAAGTTTTCCAACCACTATCACCTAACAAATGCCCCTTTTAACCAATAAAAGCGCATTATTCCTAAGCCTTTTTAAAAAAAGTGAAATTAATTTGTAACATTTACCTTTTAAATCACTCTTGTTAATAAGACCGAGTGGAAAAAATCGCAATTAACCGGAGGTAATTATGCTTAAAAATTTATTAGTTCTTGTGCTGCTAAGCAGCGGCGTCTATTATTACTGGATCACCCGGCCTGTTACTCACGGACCCGGAATTGTAGCTCCCGAAGCACCCGTACAAAAAGCCATTGGTAACGAAGATCCCTTCCATTATAAAGGCTTTAAGCTGACCCCCAAAGCAAAAATCGAGTTCGAAGCACGAGTGTTGTCGATAGAAAATTATTATTTCGATAGCTTTACGGAGTTGACAAATACCGATATTGTTTTTGGCTGGGGTGAAATGTCTGACGAAAGAAATTTAGAAAGCCTGCTGGTGCGGCAATCTGACCGTTCTTTTTACTGGGAGATGACAACCCCTCCTATCGAACAGCACCAAATGTGGCAACAGACTGCAAATATGCATTTAATTGGTCCCACGAAAGAAATACGCCAAAAGATCAAAATGCTTAGAAAGGGACATATTGTTAAAGTTGAAGGAACGCTGGTAAACGCTTCATCTGAAAGCTGGACGTTTAAAACATCCCTTTCACGAGAAGATATCGGCAATGGATCAGGCGAATTAATTTGGATAAATAGTATAAGTATTCTTTAATTAGGGCATAAATTTAAATACCTAAATCGAATGTATGTCCTGGCTTAAAGATGTAATTGTTGATATAGCGGTAACCATTCTAATCATTATTGCCGTTTTTATTTCCCAGCCTGTGCTTACGGCCATTGTCGTAGCTTATACCGGTTTGCTGCTTTTAATAAAGTTTTTAGTGCTGGTGGGTGATGAATTCCTGAATATGATGAACAAAGCCCAAACCGACGCTCCCAAATGGTTCACTCATTTACTTTATGCCTTCAACACTGTTATTCTACTCTTTTTTAATTGGTGGTATGCGGGTGTTGGCTGGGGCATAATCTGGATGCTTTCTTTCCTGACCCAAAGAAAGCTGGATAAGAAAAAAGCTATATAACAGGTTCTTTTTTTGCTCTAAATCCCCTAAAGGGGACTTGTTGCTGCTCGAATTAGAGAGTGAAGCCTCAGTTTATAAACAATTTATTAACGAGCAACTAACTTTAAAAAGCAGCTTTCAAAAGTCCCCTTTAGGGGATTTAGGGGTCAGTCTGGAAAGTCTTGCAATTCAAATAAAGTTTAATATTATTTAAAACATCTTCTATCTCATTTTCTACTTGTTCATTAGTAAACCTAAGTACCGTTATTCCAAAACTTTCCAACTCTTTAGTCCTTTCCAAATCATAATCCTTTTGCTTTTCAAGTTCATGAATACATCCTTCAACCTCTATCACTAATTTAGCTGCATGACAATAAAAATCCGCTATAAACTCTGATAAAGGATGCTGTCTTCTGAACCTGTATCCAAGTTGTTTCTTTTTCAGTCGCTCCCATAATACATTTTCGGCTTCTGTCATTGTTTTACGTAATTCTCGGGCCTTTTCAAAAATATGAGGCGGAGCACCGTAAAACATGGGAAGTCTTTCCATTGTGTAACTCTAAATTTAAATTAGTCTCTTTTCTTCACCCCTAAATCCCCTAAAGGGGACTTATTCTTGCTTTATTTATGGGTGAACCCTTACTCTAAAACAACAATTTATTAAAGAACAACTATCTTTGAAAAAGCCATCTGAAGTCCCCGTTAGGGAATTGAGGGGCATCGGAATGAAACTTTACGGTTATACATTTTAATTCTTGTCTCAAAGATTTTAACCCTGCTCAAATAAAAATTCATGAACCTGTTAAAAAATATTCTCGTCATATTCTTACTGTCCGTTTTCGGGGGTTGTAATGGACAATCGCCTTCTCCCGATCAACAGATTGATTTTACTGAGGGAAATGGCGGCCTCACCCTTCCTGAAGGTTTTAGAGCCGTTGTTGTAGCTGAAAATCTGGGACCGGCACGTCACATTACCATCGCTGAAAATGGGGATATTTATGTATCACTTCAGCGCCAAAAAAATGGAGGCGGTATCGTAGCCTTGCGGGATACTAACGGAGATGGAAAAGCTGATCAGCGGGAGTATTTCGGCGACCACGCCGATACCGGTATTCAACTTTGGAACGGCTTTTTATTTGCCAGTTCACCCACTACTATTTTCAGGTATGAAATGAGTGAAGATAGCCTGGTTCCGTCAACTGAACCCCGGGTGCTCGTTGAAGGATTTATAGATCAAGGCCAACATAATCAAAAGGCGTTTGCCATTAATGATGAAGGTGAACTCTTTGTGAATGTTGGCGCTCCTTCGAATTCCTGCCAGGAGCAGGATCGTCGGCAAGGTTCTCCGGGTATGGAGCCGTGTCCCCTGCTGGAACGTTATGCCGGAATTTGGAAATTCAGCGCAACAGAACTGGGACAAACACAGACAGAAGAAGCCCGTTACGCTACAGGTTTGCGCAATATTGTTGCCATTGACTGGAATTCGAGTACTGATGCTCTTTATGTGGTTCAGCACGGGCGGGATCAGCTATACCAAAGCTGGCCGGAATATTATACTCAAAAAGAAGGAGCCGTTTTACCCGCAGAGGCCATGTACAAAGTTAACGAGGGTGATGATTTCGGCTGGCCGTACAGCTACTATGACCAGCGCAAGAATGCCATCATGCTGGCACCTGAATATGGCGGTGACGGCGAAACCACTATTGCCGAGAGTGAATATGCCGGACAATTTGAAGCACCCATTATCGCTTTCCCCGGGCACTGGGCACCTAACGGACTCATTTTTTATACCGGCAACCAATTTCCTGAAAAATACAGGAATGGAGCCTTTGTCGCTTTCCATGGCTCCTGGAATCGTGCTCCGTTCCCACAACAAGGGTATAAAGTTGTTTTTGTGCCTTTTGAAAACGGTGAGCCTGCCGGAAGCTATACAGAGTTTGCTACCGGCTTTGCAGGTGGTTCTGAGCCTCAGCCCGCCACCGCAAACCATCGTCCCAGTGGATTAGCTATAGGCCCGGACGGTTCGCTTTATATCAGCGACGATACCGGCGGGACACTGTGGCGAGTGATGTATGTGGGTGAATGAGCTGAAAATATTGTTAGTACATTTTAACGTGAGTTCCACCGTAGGTGTGCCTATGGCAGAGATAAAAATGCTCTGATTAGATCAGAAGGCAAAAATAAATCTTTAATATTACATCCCTACGGGATTTGTGTTGTTTTGTCTTTTTTAATTGCTACCAATATTTCGTCCCTATGGGACGATTAAGCATAAAATAAGTTTAAGAATCGTACCTATATTCAAAAAGATTTGTTTAAGTGATCCCTTTAGGGATCATATATTGGTAGTCCATATATAGCCAAGAAATTCGCGTCCCGTAGGGACGCTATATTTGCGAGTTTTATCTCGAACTCACGTTATTTTAGGTATTAAAAAAAATTTAATGTTTTCAATTTGCCTAAAGGGTCATCCCCCTGCGCCCCCTTCAAAGGGGGACTTAAACTGAATTATTTGCAATAATTCAGTTATTTATAGCCCTAAAGCAGTTTATAATTTTTCGTTAATATTTTTTATTAGAAATATTCTCCGCTGATTTTATCAGCGGAGCCTTCTTCCCCCTTTGAAGGGGGCGCAGGGGGATGACTAATGCTCAAATTTTTAATTATCAAAGTATTACTTAAAGCGAAATAAAATCAATCATTTAGTCATACTATTCATTGATTTTTTAAATATATTATAAGCTTTTGCAAAACAAACAGCATTTATGGCATCAGGTTCAAAAAAAGTAATTTTCGCCGCCCTTATTGGTAATTCGCTCATTGCCGTTACGAAATTTATAGCATCAGCCATGACCGGCAGCTCAGCTATGCTTTCTGAAGGTATTCACTCAACCGTTGATACCGGTAACCAGTTACTGCTTTTGCTGGGTTTAAAACGAGCTAAAAAACCGGCTGATAAAGAATTTCCTTTTGGGCACGGCAAAGAAATATATTTCTGGAGTTTCATTGTCGCCATTATGATTTTTGGCGTCGGAGCCGGAATTTCCATTTATGAAGGTATACACAGCCTGTTAGACCCTCATCCCGTAGAAGATGTATTGATCAACTACATCGTATTGGGCTTGGCCATGATTTTTGAAGGATTTGCCTGGTATTTTGCCTGGGTAGAATTCGATAAAGTGAGGGATGGAAAAGGCTTTTTCGAAGCCATTCATAAAGAGAAGGATCCCACCGTTTTTGTGGTACTTTTTGAAGATACCGCTGCCATGGCCGGGTTGATTGTAGCATTTCTGGGAGTGGCGCTAGGTGAATGGACAGGAATACTTATTTTTGACGGTATAGCATCTATCTTAATTGGTGTTATTCTTGCTATCACGGCCGCTTGGCTGGCTTATGAAACTAAAGGGTTGCTTATTGGTGAAAGCGCTGACCTTCAAATTGTAACCGCCATCCATGAAATAGCTGCCTCTCATAAGTCAATCGAATATGTAAATGAAGCATTAACCATGCACATGGGCCCCAACTTCATTCTGCTGAATTTAAGTGTGAATTTCAATGATAATTTAAAAGCCGAAGAAATTGAAACCACAATCCAAAATGTCAGTAAAAAAATAAAATCTAAATTTCCGAAAATAAAACGAATTTTTATTGAAGCAGAAGAAAGAAATGTTTCCGTCTGAGCGACGGCTTTTTCTGCTTTTTGAATTAACAGATGCAAATGGCAAACTATCTTAGAATTCCTGTACTTTTTTTGGTGATCATGTGTAGCTTAAACCTTGCTTCATCCAAAGCATTTGCTCCCGTATCGGCGGATAGCACGGACTCTACAGTAACAGAAACACAAACTGTTCAATTTATTTCTTCGCCACAAGAACATATTCACGAAGTATCATTTTGGGGCGGTTATTCCATTGGTTCCCCGCATCTCTGGGGCAAAACCAGGGATGTGAGTATGCAATATTTCGGCATGCGATATAACCGGAAATTTTTGAATTTCTATGGAACTGAAGTGGAATATATGTTCAAGATTAGCATTTATTCCGAATTCTCTTATCCCATGTTTGTAAAAGGACGTCCCAGAAATTCGATCTCCGGTTTCGGCATCACCCCTTTAGGATTTCAAATAAATTTTCGGGATGATAAAACCATTCAGCCCTTTCTGAATACTACCGGCGGCTTTGTTTTCCTAAACCAGCCCTTTCCCGACAGACGCGGTAAAAAATTCAATTTTACTTTTGGCATTGCGGGCGGAATCGAAATTATGCTTTCTCACTCGGTTTCCCTGTCGTTAGGCTTAAGATATCATCACTTATCAAATGGTGAGCTCGGTCAAGTAAATCCAGGCATTGATTCCAGTATTTTTTACACGGCTATTACTCTTTTCTAAACTTTTCTTCTGATTTGCCGTAAGCTCCTATAAATTTTTACTGAATTATCGCGGAATAATCAGTCTAACTCCCCCTTTTTCCGAAGGAATCCCTACGGGAGAAGGGACAATGAATTGACGGCTATCGCCGGGACCAGGTTGAAGAATTGTTCATATTTTTCCAGCCATCCCCCGTGCCCCCTTCAAGAAAAATCCGCTGATGATATCAGTGTATCCTTTAAGTAATAAAAGCACTAAAAATTAACGATTTAAGAAATGCATCTAAAAAAGATAGGCTTTATCGCGGTAATTATTGTTGGCTTCAGCTTTTTACAAACTTCAACCCTTCTGGCTCAGGATCAGGAGTGGAAACAGTATGATCTCAAATACCGAAGCTTTCGCTTCACCCTGATTCCCGGGATCAGCACGAATGGACTTGGCGCCCCTTATTATGCAGCCAAATACTCATTTAACATTATTGCCGGTTATAATGGTGCTTTAGAAGAAGGTTTTGAGTTCGGAACTCTTCTGAATATCAATAAATATTATGCAACGGGTGTACAGATAGCGGGACTCGCGAATTATTCGGGAGAGCAAACCGCCGGCTTTCAGTTAGCCGGAATCGCAAACATCAGTGAAGAAGAACTGCAGGGCATTCAACTGGCGGGAGCAATAAACTACTCGGGAGATGCGACACAGGGAATTCAAATATCGGGAATTGGAAATTATAGCAATGATTTAATGCAGGGAATCCAACTGGCCGGAGCAGCAAACATTAGTCAGGGTGACATGCAGGGAATTCAGCTCGCAGGTATACTCAATCTTTCAATGGCAGAATCGCAGGGGTTGCAGGCATCCGGAGTTCTAAATTTTGCGAAAGAAGTAATGCAGGGCTTGTATTGGGCAGGTGTGGGTAATTATACATCGGGAGAAATGCAGGGATTAATATTCTCAGGTGTTTTTAATGTCGCCGAAGAAATACAGGGGATTGTGGCCTCAGGCTTGTTTAATTATTCGGAGAATTTTCAGGGAATCGAGCTTGCCCCCGTTAATATCAGTCAAAATTTTCAGGGTATTCAAATTGGCCAGGTAAATATTGCTGAGGAGGGTGAAGGAATTCAGGTGGGACTCATAAATTATGCAAGTGAGTTTCAAGGCCTTCCGGTAGGATTGATCAGCTACTATGGCAACGGCAGGAAAAATATTGATTTTTGGATCAGCGACGGAGGGTTTACCAATTTTGGACTGAAATTGGGTACAGATAAAATTTATAACATGATTTCTATTGGCTATAACACCTTACTTAACCGCAACGTCTGGCAAATCGGGTGGAGTATTGGCCGTTTGCAACAATACAAAACCCACTTCACCTATTCCGATTTTTCTTATTTCAAAATCAATGAAGGCGGCTGGACTGAGGATTTTAACTCCATTTTCAAGTACCGTCTACTGTTCGGAAAAGAAATTTTGAACGGCTTTAATATCTATGGCGGCCCCACCTTTAACCTCTTGATTTCCGGCATAGCCGAAAGTGATGATTACACATGGTACCGCATCATCGACTATGAAGCCAAGGGGACTCAATATGTTTTTTGGGTAGGTTTTACTCTTGGAACTCAATTGTTTTAGTTGTAGATATTTAATACCCGGTTGACAGCACCGATACTTAATCCCGATCTGTGATTAATTGGATTTGCACCCCTAAATCCTCTAACAAAGAGGACTTTGGATATTTGTCCTTTTCAAAGAACAACCTCGATTGTCCTTCTTTATAATAGTATCGAATAAATGTAGATCGAGATTCATCTCGATAAGCTAATTCTGCGTTTGCAGCTTCTCGAAATAAATTTCGAGCTACATTCTCCATTTCAAGCAATAGCAAGTCCCCTTTAGGATTTAGGGGTGTGCAATAGCGATTGGCTACTCCTGATTAACCGGTTTGCAGCCTGCTCACCCGTAGTTTTAACGAAGGAGAGGCGCTTCGATATACATAACTCAAAGTAAAATTATTCTCCCATTTAATCGTTATTATATCGAATCCGAACAGGTTTTATCATCGTAGTTTAAGTATGGAAATGTTAAATAAACTGAATACCATGAGACGGTTCATACCCTTTATTCTACTGCTACTAGTTACAGTGATAGCTGTTAATTGTAACAGGACTCAACATTCTCATCAACATGTCGAAAAAGCTTCTGTAAAAGTTCAATTAAATAGCCAGGCCGGGGATACCATGAGTAATTATGAAGTTCAGAAGTCAGAAGAAGAATGGAAAGAAATATTATCCTGGAGTGAGTATCGAATTCTCCGCAAAGCCGGTACTGAATTGCCTTTTGTGAATGAATATAACGATAATAAAAAGGAAGGCGTCTATTACTGTGCGGCTTGTGGACAGCCAATTTTTACCTCTAAAACCAAATTCGACTCCGGCACAGGCTGGCCAAGCTTCTGGAAACCACTTAAACCATCAGCAGTGGACGAAAAAGTTGATAACAGTTTCTTTATGACACGCACCGAAACGGTTTGCTCACGTTGTGGCTCCCACCTCGGCCATGTTTTTGAAGACGGCCCCGAGCCCACCGGTTTGCGCTACTGTCTGAATTCAGCAGCCTTAGATTTCGTAGCAATGGATCTTTCAGAGGTTGATGCTGATAAGCTTCCGCTTCTTGAACAGGAGTAGTTGTAGTCCCACTTCCTAGTGGCCTACAACTTATGCCTGAACGTGGATTAAGCGGAACAAGCTGATTTTCCACGGATTTATCTGAAGGTATAAGGGCGTTCAATCGGTAGACAGGACAAAAGTACACATTAGTCTTCACTCCCTCTAACCGGGGAACCTGTTGCGCAGACGCTCGGAGCCTGCAGATAAAACTGTAGCCTTACAAACGCGAAGCTCGTTTTAACAAGCTTAATGAATTAGCCTAATGATTCATCCTTTAGGCGGTTTGTAGCGATAGCACAAAATCTCAAACAATTACTTCTAGCTTCCCCAGCTAACCCCATCTTTAGTAACGATAGCAACCATGGTTTCAGTAGCTGTAGCCGTAAAATCCTGTGAAGCATCATAATTGGGATCACTTGAAGGGTGAGCAGTGATTGTAAACTGATCAGCGGAGACTGTAAGTTCATAAAGTCCGTTTAAATTTATAGCTATTGAACCATCTGAGTTAATTTGATCCGCAGGAAAACTAAAGTTATGGAAATTTAAACCGGTAAAGGTATTTCCTCCCCCGCCCATCATTTTGGGCATAAGATGCCAGCTTTGGGCTGAAGATGCGATCATCAATATATCCTGGCGAACGGCATCCCGGTTGGCACTTGCTGCACTTGCGCCAAAAATATTAATGCCTACAACGGTTGCAATGCCAACGATTATGGTTACAAGTATTACAAGTAAAAGTTGTTGTTGTCCCATGATGTTATTTGTTGGTTAATAATAAGTGCCAACATTATAAATCAAATAAAAGGACAATTGCCGGATTATGAATGGATTCTAAGGTTTGTTAGGCAAAATTAAGATTTGGAGGTTGGAAAATAGAGGTTGGAGGCGGGGGAACGCAGATAACGCGGATCAGGCAGGTTTCCACAGTTTTTTAATACTTTTCTAATGCTGATATTATTAGCCTAATTTAAGACTGGTGCCCCAATGTTTCGGGGCTCGTACCCCTTTCAAAAATACTGCTAAAGCGGCATGAGACGCTTGCGCCAGTAGGATTCGGCGAAGGCAGGCTTGCGCTAGTCTGTGATTGGTGCCTCTCAAAATGAATTTCGAGCTACATTTTTTACCAATATTCCAAAGAAGGGCCTTCAACAAAAAGCGAATTTCTATCCCAATTTTTGATGAAGATACATCAGGTTCAATCTAAATTGAATAAAATTTTAAGCTTGTCATTCACTTCATTGACTTTCTTTTCAGATAACTTCCCAAGCTTGCCCAAAACCAGATTTTTTTCAAGTGTAGTAATCTTAGCCAACCGAATGACAGATTTCTTTTTTAAACCATTTTGTGATGTGGGAGTTAAGTAAACATCTTCTTGCCCCGCCCACTTAGTTTGAGTTGTGATAAACGACAGTGTTATATCTTTATCTGTTGCTGTCAGTATTAAGGCAGGCCGGTTCTTAGTTGAGGATAAGTCAGTAAAAGGAAAAGGAACAAGTACTAAATCTCCTCTTTTCACTTTAATAACGTTCTTTCAAATCATCAACAGAATATAGCTCCTCTTCATCTTCAAGAAAAGAAAATGAATTTCCTTGCTCAGCCTGCCTTTGAATACTATAGGTAAGCTCACGATCTTGTAGCTTACTTTTTAAAAAGGAAACAAAATCGCTTACCTCTTTTAACTCACTTTTTGATAATTCCTGAAGCTGGTTTATGGTTTCTTTAAGTACTTTTTCTCTTGTCATAAATCAGTTTTTGATTATAATTTGTAAGTAAGATAAAACTTTACCGCGAAATATACAGTTTAAAATGAGATCTATTCCTAATTAAGCTTCCAAATGTTGCCAAGGAATTGCCTTTGCTAAACCAGATGAAGTGAAACCGAAATCAGTAACCTTAAGACTGAAGCTTGTTTTAACAAGCTTTTTGAATTTTAGCCTGTTCGATTTATATCACCAGCAAGGGAACGCAGATAACGAGGATTAGGCAGGTTTGCACAGCTTTTTAATTATTTTGCTTCAAAATGTGGTTGTTAAACAGTGATTTTAGATCTTTTACTTCGCAAATCGTTAATCCTTGTTCTTAAATCGCTTTTCGATGGGACAGGATATCCGTCCTACATGACTGTTTCCAGGCTAAAAGGCAGCAAACGTGAGATGTGAGACGGCAAACGGGAACACGGATTAAACTGATTTCCGTAGATGAATATGATATCCATTAAAGCATTAAGAGATTAACACCTAATGCCTTTGCAAAACCTATGTCATCCGGAATTTCCCCAAGTATCTGTTCGGGGATTTCAGGATCTACTTTAAATACCAAAAATTAACGAAGTCATTTACTTCTTTTAATTCATCTTCTGAGAGCTTTTGAAGCTGGCTTATTGTTTTTTCAAGCACTTTTTCTCTTTTCATAATATCTGTGGCCTAAGGGACTAATCCTG
>DASVCW010000024.1:0-38812 GCA_036381435.1 Balneolaceae bacterium
CTGGTTACGCCATACTCGCTGCTTTTTGAAATATTAAGGTGTCGAAAAACTAAATGCACATGGTTGGGCATGATAGTAAACGCATACAGATCATAGTGCTCCTTGTCGTAATAGTTAAGAGCTCCCTGAACAATTTGTGCAACTTTTTCCTCTCTTAGCCAAGTCGGTCCTGTTTCGAATTTATCCAGAAGGCCTTCATACTTTTGGAAAATATTTCTTTGTATCTGATTTTGATCTTCCTGTTCAGTATCCTGCACTTGTTTCCTGTAAGATTGCAATCTATTTATAGCTTCTGCCGGTAATGAACCGGCAAGCCGAAAGGTAATAAAGAATTCCGCCTGTTTAGGTTGCCAGTGGGGTAAATGTCTCTGATAGAACGCCATAATCTGTAGGACGGGCATCTTGTCCGTTAATAGTAATTTAAATAAAGCTATAATAATAAAATTAAAGGAATATTCCCTTGTAGCTCGGGCATCTTGCCCGTCAGGAATGAACGTTAAAACGATTAAGGTTTATAATTGGGAAGAATACTTTATTTCAGAGATGATATCCTTTACAAATTTCCATGCTGATTTAATATTCCTTGTTGTCGGGCAAGATGCCCGTCTTACATTGAAAAACCTTTTCAAAAATCCGGTTTACTTTTGCCCGATATTTCCTGTTTTTAATAGTAGTAAAATTATCAGCTACGAGATCAAAAACATCATCTAATGCTCTCACTTTGGCAGGGAAATGATTTAGAAATATTAGCAGATCATCTGATTGAAGGACTGAACCAAAACCGGTCTTCAAACCCTCTGGCACCCGAGATATTTGTCGTCCAAAATTATGGAATGAGTCGGTGGCTTTCACTTTATATGGCTCAAAAAAAGGGGGTTGCTGCAAACTTAAAATTTGAATTTCCCGCGGAAAGAATGTGGCATCTTTTTCGCCTGATTGATGATGAAATACCCCAAACCCTTCCTTCCGACCGCCAGCCCATGGCATTTTCAATTATGCAGCTGCTGAATCAGGTGGAAAACGATTCCGTCTTCGGGCCTTTGAAAAATTATATCAATGATGATTCAGCTGAAATGCGACAATTGCGATGCTGGAAACTGAGCAATAAAATTGCTGATGCTTTTGACCAATACCTCGTTTACCGTCCGCAGATGCTGTTGCAATGGCAAGCAGGTAAATTAACTACTAAAAATGCTTCTGAACGCTGGCAAGCAGCTCTCTGGCGAGAACTAAACAAAAGCTGGAAAGAAAAGGGTGAAAAGGGACAAATTCATCGTGCTGAGCTTCAGCAAAAATTACTTCAACTTATTGATGAAAATGAGTTGAATTCATCAAAGCTGCCGCAACGAATTACTGTTTTTGGTGTTTCTACACTGCCACCTGCTTTTATCCGGACTTTTGTAAAGTTATCAAAGCTGATTGATGTCCATTTTTATCGATCGGATACTGAGGCTTCTCTTACTGAAAATGCTTTTGTCGATTCGATGGGGGGAGAAGGAAGAGAATTTATGCAGCTTTTTGAGCAGGCAGTTGAACGGGATGATGAAGTCCGCAAACATTTTCACAAAACGGTCATTGAAAGCAAAGAACAGAAGCCTCAAAATTTTTTACAAAAGCTTCAGGCAGATATCACTGATAACTCCAAACCTTCGGTTTCGCTAAAAGCAGATCATTCTATTCAGATTCATTCCTGTCATAGTCCCATGCGCGAAGTGGAGGTATTGCGCGATCAGCTTTTGGCTCTGTTCGATGACGATCCATCACTCTCGCCCAGCGATATCATCATACTGACGCCTGATATTGAAGTTTATGCTCCCTTGATTGATGCCGTTTTTGGCACCGAAGAGGAAGGCCTTCCCGGTGTTCCGTTTAATGTTGATGACGGATTTCGAAAGGAATCAAGCCTCTCAGATACTTTCATAAAAACACTGGATCTGCTCCAAAGCCGGTTTAAAGTGACGGACGTGATGGAACTGCTGGAAGCCGAGCCTTTGCGCAATGCCCTGGACATTTCGGAAGACGATCTGGCTTTAATCCAGCAGTGGGTTGATGATAATTGCATCCGTTGGGGTATCGACGGCAATTTTAAGGAGGAAAAAGGACTGCCCAAAAGCGATCATTTTACCTGGAAAAAGGGATTATCGCGTATCATGCTGGGCTACGCGATGAAGGGTGAAAGGGGCCAAATTTATGAGGAAAAAATTCCCTATCCACATATTGATGGTGCTTCTCATGCCGAATTAGCAGGTAAATTAAGCAGGTTACTTCACCGGTTGTTTGAGTTTTATGAAAAGGCAAAACAGCAAAAAACACCGCCGGGATGGCACCGGTTTTGTTTAGATTTGATTGCCCACCTTTTTCCTGAGAACCCCAAGAATAGTCGTGAACTTTCCCAAATGCGCAGCCAGATTGATAAGCTTCGGGAATATGGCATGATATCAAATATTGAAATTTCAATTCCTTTCAGTGTAATTCGTTCATTTATTACAGACACCTTTGAAAAGCATCAAAGCGGTGGCTTCAGGGGGCAAGGCATTACGTTTTGTCCTACCGCACCCTTGCGAAATATTCCTTTCAAAGTGATTGGCATGCTGGGAATGAGTGAAGGGGCTTTCCCCCCCGTTAAATCTCAGGCTGAGTTTGATTTAATACATTCAAGCCCAAAACCCGGTGATCGTTCAGCCGCGACAGACGGCCGGTACCTGTTTTTGGAGACATTACTATCCGCCAAGCAAAGGCTTCTGATAAGCTATGTAGGACAAAGTAATATGCAGAATACCCATTTTCCGCCTTCAGTTGTTGTGAGTGAACTGTTGCACTTTATTGAAGATGAGTATGAAATTAAAGCTGAACAGTTAATCACGCAGCACCGGCTTCAGGCATTTAGCCCCCGTTACTTTAATGGACAAGACCCAAAGCTGTTCAGCTATGCCACTTCACAATTGGAAATCAGCCAACGGTTGGAAACAGATGGAAAAGAAAGAAAACTATTTATTGATCACCCCTTGCCGGAGCCTGAAGAAGATTGGAAAATCATCACTGTTCAGGACTTGGTTTCATTTTTTCAGCATCCCGCGCGCTATTTTTTACAGCAGCGGCTGGGTATTTATTTGCAGGAAACCAAAATACTGACCGAAGAACGTGAACCTTTTGCTGTGGACGGTTTAACCGGCTACCAAATTCGCCAGGAGTTGCTTGATCGTTTTTTGAAGGGAATGGATTTAGAGACGTATCAAAATATAGCTTATGCGGCCGATGCTTTGCCTGCAGGATTCGCGGGAAAACGCTCATTTAAAGAACAACTTGAAACATCAGAACAATTTGGTACTGAGCTTAGAAAAGTTTTAGATCAACAGTCTAAGTCTCAAATTAGCATAGACTTAAATCTTGATTCTTTTCATATTAAAGGAAAGCTGGCTTCACTCTACGAAAATGGACAATGGCTATATCGCTTTGGTTCGCTCAGGGGAAAAGATTGTGTTGAACTTTGGATTAAACATTTGATTTATCTGTCTTCAAAACCGGAAGATTATTCGTCCGTCACTCATATGATAACCAGCGATTCCGGCTCGGTTAGCCTAAAAACGATGGCTGATGTTGAAAATCCTGAAGGTATTTTGCGCAGTCTGCTGGAGCTTTACGAAGAGGGTATTTGTAAGCCACTTATGTTTTTTCCCGAGACATCATTTAGATATGCAGAGCTTATTGAAAACGAAAAAACACCGGATAAGGCGGCAAAATCTTGTTATAAAAAATGGAAAGATCCCTATTCACCGGTTTCTCTGGATGGTGACGACACCTACAACCTTTTTGTGATGGGGGATAAAGACCCAACAGAAGACCCATTATTTCGAAAACATGCCAGGGATTTCTGGCAGCCCTTTTTCGCATCAACCCAAAAGATGGTAAAATGAAGCGATTAAAGCCGTTTGAACAGACATACGAAGGGAAAAATCTGGTAGAGGCCAGTGCGGGCACCGGCAAAACGTATAACATTGTCTGGCTGTATCTTCGGTTTTTGCTGAAGGAAAACCTTTCGGTTGATGAAATTTTAGTCGTAACCTTCACCAATGCCGCCACAAAAGAATTGAAAGAGCGGTTAATGGACAGCATTCAGGATGCCGTCAACGTTTTGAAATATGGGTATGAAGGATCTGACGCCATGCTGAAAGCTTTAGATTCAACAGATTGGATTCAGCGTGATAAAGCGGTTGAAAAGCTGGAAGAAGCTCTTCGTTCTTTCGATCACGCCGCTGTTTTTACCATTCATGGTTTTTGTAAAAATGTGCTCGAAGAGATGGCTTTCGAGACCGGTACATCCTTCGATATGGAGCTGCTTGGGGATGATAGTGAAATCATTCAGGAGGTCATTGACGATTACTGGCGCCATCTGGTGGACCAAGCGGAAAAGGATGAGTCTAAAACCATTTTGCTGAAGTGCCTGATTGACCAAAAGTGCACACCCGATTCCCTGCCCGGTTTACTTCAAACTTACGTTGGAAAACCTTATATCAAGCTGCTTCCTGAAAATATTGAATGGGAGCAGGTTGAACGGGAATTTCAAACGCTGATCAGCGTCTACGATTATTTAAAGAAGGTTTGGGGTGATGAACGGGAAGGCCTCATTCAGCTTCTTGACCCTAAAATCATGTCCCGGTATACCCATGAAAACATGGCACAAAGGGCTGGGGCTATGGATGAGCTTTTTTCTCATGAAATCGCGCCTATTTTTAACCCGAAGAAGCTAAAAGAGTTTAAATATTTTACTCAATCACATATCTCTGAAAATCTGCTCAAAAGTGCCAAAGACGAGGGAATTCAACCACCCGAGCATGATTTTTTCCAGAAAATGGACGATTTCGGAGGTATTTGCAAAGACCTGCTGCTGACAAAATCCGTTTTCTTGAAACAGTTGCTGCATCATTTACAGCAGGAGTTACCGGCCAAAAAGCAGGAGCTGGAGGTACTATCCTATGACGACTTATTGTTGAAAGTACATCAAACGGTAAATGATGTAGAAAGAGGGGGAGAATTTGCCACGTTACTTCGCAAAAAGTATCCTGTTGCGCTGGTTGATGAATTTCAGGACACTGATCCTGTCCAGTACGAAATATTCAGGGAGGTTTACGCTGATTCGTCTGCTAAATTATTTATGATCGGGGACCCCAAGCAGGCGATTTACAGCTTTCGGGGGGCTGATATTTTTGCTTATCTACGGGCCCGAAATGATACGGTTAATGACCAACAGTATAGCTTAAGTCAAAACTTTCGGTCAGTCCCTGAGTTACTTCGTGGGGTAAATGCACTCTTCAATCAGCCGAACTCCTTTGTACTGCCGGAAATTCCTTTTAATCCGGTTGAGCCGGGACGTTCCCATGAAAAATATGACAGGCTGGAGATCGGTAAGGCTTCAACTGAACCGCTGCGATTTATCACGATTGAAGCCGATGATGAATCTGAAATTGCACAAGCTGCAGCTTTAGATGTGAAAAAACTGATTTTTGATGGGAAATCAGAACAAGCTTTCATCGGTGATGAGGCCGTTAGTCCCGGCGATATTGCAATTTTAGTCAATACTCATAACCAGGGTCACATGATGAGTGAGGCACTGACATCCCTTGGTATTAAAAGCGTGCAATTTTCAAAAGAAAGTGTGTTTCATAGCCGCGAAGCCGAAGAGTTAGAACTGGTTCTTTCGGCTATTACCGAGGCCGGAAATGAATCGTTGATTCGCGGTGCTCTAATCACCCGGATGCTGGGGAAAACGGCCAATGACCTGTACGAGTTTGATGAGGATGAAGAACTATGGATACAGCAAGCGGAGCAGTTTGTTCGCTGGAATCATGACTGGCAGGAACATGGTTTCGCCTATATGTTTCAGTCGTTGCTTAAGGATGGAGGCGTGGCCCAAAACTTAATCCAATACCGCGACGGAGAGCGAAAACTGACCAATATTTTGCACCTCGGCGAATTAATGCAACGGCAGGAGCATGACGACAAACCGGGCATCCGGTCGCTCATCAAATGGCTCGTACTAAAACGGAGGGAAAAGAAAGACGGACGCGAGGAAGAGGAACTACGCCTCGAAAGTGATGAAGGGCTGGTAAAAATTGTAACGATTCACCGCAGTAAAGGGTTGGAATATCCTGTTGTATTTTGTCCCTTTTTATGGAAGGGAATCCGGGTGCAAAATTCAAAAAAACCTTTTCTGTTTCATTCAGATGAAAAGAAAGAAGCTTACCTGGATTTAACCCCCAAAAATAAAGAGCGAAGGAAGCGCCTGCTAAAGTATTATGAAGAAGAACTGGCGGAGCGAATGCGGCTGGCTTATGTAGCCATTACACGAGCTAAACAGCAGTGCAATATTTACTGGCATCCTGAGGCAGGACGAAGCGAATTTTCTCCGCTGGGCTACCTTTTATTGGGACGAGAACGGGTAATGAATCAAATGAGAAAAAAGCTGAGGTTATCCGGGGTTGATGAGGAAATTGATGAAAGAGTTTTTGAAAAAGCTATTGAAGAACTTGAATGTAAAACAGAAGGATTGGTCATTTTCCAAAAGTGGGAAGAACCGGCGATAACTTCAACGAATGGAGTGAATTCGGACAAAGTTGCTGAACTAAAAGCAAAGGTTTTCAATCATTCAAACCGCCTTATCCCACAACAAATTTCCAGCTTCTCTTCACTGATGAGAGATGAAAACCATGGTTTTGACGGCCGGGATTATGATGCGTGGTTCGAAACAGAGAAGCCAGTCAGCCAGGATTCAGCCACACTTAACATGTTCAATTTTCCCAAAGGTCCAAAGCCGGGGACATGCGTTCATCATATATTTGAACAGCTTAATTTTTCTGACTTATCAAAACTGGATGAGTTAATTGAAAATTCACTTGAAAGTCATGATATAGCGTCTAAGTGGGCGAAACCGCTTAGGGAAAATTTTCAAACGGTCCTTAATAAACCATTAATAGGTTACGAGGAAAAGTTTTGCTTATCGAAGTTGGCAGAAACAGATTTTGTGCATGAGATGGAGTTTTATTTCGATATGGAGTCCGTTTCACATGAGAAAATCATGCAGATAATCGGCAACCAGAATTATAATTCAAATACAACCTTAGCGGGTTTTATGAAGGGTTATATTGATCTTACCGTAAATTTCGATAAACGCTTCTATATCATTGATTATAAAACAAATTTTCTGGGTGATCAGTCCTCCGATTATGACCAAAAACCATTGCAAAATGAAATCAAAGAAAAAGGCTATGACTTGCAATATCATATTTATACCATAGCTGTTCATCGTTATTTAGAGCAGCGTCTTGCCGGTTATAATTTTGAGGATCATTTCGGAGGCATTCTGTACTTATTCCTAAGGGGAATCAATGATGAACCTAATAATTTTAACGGTATTTACTTTGACCGCCCCAATTTAAAAACCGTCAATGCTTTAGATGACTATTTAAAAACAGCTGAAATACAATGAGTTCTTTTTCACTGGTACAAAAACTTGGTCAATACGAAAAGGCCGGTCTTTTACAAGCTCTTGATTTAGAATTTGCCCGCATTCTGGATATTTCCCCAACCGATGATGGTACTGCTTTAGCGGCTGTTTTAGCCAGCTATTGGTTTCGTCAGGGTAATGTTTGTTTAGATTTAGCTGAGTTTGCCGGCAAAAAACTATTTAAAGAAGAACAAACAAATGGTCATAATCTACCGCTTATTAAAGCACCACAACTGGATGAATGGACAAAACAGCTTAAAAGCGCTTCATTCATTGGTAAGCCCGGTGATTTTAAGCCGCTGATTTTTGATGAAAAGAACAGGCTTTACCTGCAAAAACTCTGGTATAATGAAAGACTGATAGGAGACAAGCTGCTGTTAAAGTCATCAAAGTGGGTGAAAGACATCAACCCCGGGCTCTTACAGCAAGGGCTGAATCGCTACTTTTCATCCGGTGATATGTTTGAGACTAACTGGCAGCAAGTAGCAGCCGCGAAATCAGTTCTGAAGCCGTTTTCTGTTATTTCGGGCGGACCCGGAACAGGGAAAACCACAACTGTGGTACGAATTTTGGCGCTGTTGGTTGAACAGTCAATCGCTGCCGGCCATAAAATAGAAGTGGCCCTTGCAGCACCCACCGGAAAAGCAGCGGCAAGGCTTAAAGAATCGGTACAGGAACAGAAAAAAAATCTACCGGCCGCGGAAGAAGTCCGGGAAGTGATCCCTGAAAAAGCCAAAACATTGCACCAATTATTAGGTGCGCGAAGGCATACATCAGCCTTCAAGTATCATAAAGACAATCAATTGCCTTATGACTTAGTGGTGGTAGATGAAGCTTCAATGATCGATCAGTCGCTGATGAGTAAATTAATAGAAGCACTGCCTGATGATGCGCGACTTGTTTTACTGGGAGATAAAGATCAGCTTGCCTCGGTAGAAGCAGGCTCTGTTTTGGGTGACATTTGTGATTTTGATGAAAACGGGCTTTCGGAAAAGATGGCAGCTGAACTATCGACGTTATTGCCGAATGCTTCAGCAATTCCGGTTGATGAAAACCCAAAGCCACTGACAGATAACATCACTTTACTTACCAAAAGCTACCGCTTCGATTCTCAAAGCGGTATCGCAAAACTGGCTAAAAGCATAAACCGAGGAGATGCAGAACGGGCACTTGAGGTACTGAATAATCCCAAGGCTGATGATGTTCATTTAACGGCTATTCCGGATCAAAAAGCCCTGGAAAATCTCCTAAAAGAAAAAGCGGTTTTGTCTTTTAAAAAAATCCTCCAAAGCAGTTCTGTTAAAGATGCGATGGATATCTTTAACCGGTTTCGAATCTTATCACCCCACAGAAAAGGACCACTGGGAGTAGAATATCTCAACAATCTGGTAGAAAAACTGCTGCAAGGGCAGGGGCTGGTTTCAAAACAGCGGCAGTGGTATGCAGGCCGACCGGTGATCATCAACGAAAATGATTATACCCTGAAGCTGTACAACGGGGACACCGGTATTTGTCTGCCGGATGAAAAAGGCGAACTGAAAGTATTTTTTGAGCACGAGCAGTCCCTTCGGGCCATTGCTCCCGCACGTTTACCCGCTCACGATACTGCTCACGCGCTCACCATTCATAAAAGCCAGGGATCGGAATTTGATGAAGTAGTTTTGATTCTGCCTGCAAATCATTCAAAACTTTTAAGCAGGGAATTACTTTATACGGCACTTAGCCGAGCACGGACAAAGGTAACCATCGCGGGGAGTAAAGCAATATTTGAAGCAGGAATTAAGGCTCACTTCACTCGCTCATCAGGCCTTCGTGATATGCTTTGGAAATAAAAAAAATTAATTTTCTGTATCATAAAAATTTCCTTGAGCCGTTATATAACCAAGAATAAAGCTCAAAAAGAAATAATTTAATTTTAGGAACAATTATAGATCGACCAAGTATATAAGAATGAACATACTGATCCCTGGTTACCTATTGTAACCATTGATTTGTACCCCGAAAAGCCAACGTACAAAAAGGAGCCGGTTGAACCCGGCTCCTTTTATTTTATGTCTGAATTTTTCACTTCTTTAGGATTCATTTATCCGGGTTTTCAGGCAATCCCTTTCCACCTAAGATCGTCATTTCGAACAAGTGTGAGAGATCCTTTAGGAGCTCACTAACAACTGGGTAGTGAATGTACCTCCTACAATCCAAAAGATTCCTCCAAAAACAGTCGGAATGACTAAGGGTGAATATTGCTTATCACTTTCCATTTTGGTGGCTTTACCACTATAAAATCAGTGAAATTTTGGAACAAAAAACGCCTTTCTGACTATTATAGAGTGTACTCAACTTTAATAAAACTATTCATTTTATGAAGACAATAATCGCCAGAAATTTCGTCCTCCTCCTGTCTTTAATTTTTATAGGAGTGGCTTGCGATAACTCATCGGATTCAGATAATGGAGATGCGGCTACCATACAAGGGCGAGTTGAAAATACAAGCTCGAGTGATACTACCAATACAGATACCACCCAGGCACGATTTAAAACTGTCGAGGATGCAGCTGTTGTCGTTACCCGCGTTCAGTCAAACGGCAGCCTTGAAGTGATCAGTGATTCTGCGGTAACAACCAATGCAGAAGGTGAATTTAGCCTGCGTGTTGATGCTGATGCCATTTCCGGAGCATCCGATCAGCTTGTTGTTCAGGCCGAAAAAGAGGGCGAAACAGCAAAAGCCTTTGTTACTCCCCAAGTTGAAACCGGTACTACCGTACTGGTTCAGCCCATAACTTTTGAATCTTCTGCCGAAGCTAATGTATATCAACAACTTATTGCGGGTGGTAATGCTGAATCGGTTGAAAAAGCCGATATCGAGGCTTATGTAATCACCGAAGTAGCTCTTGATATTGAAAGTGATTCTGCTTTGGCTGCTAACCTGGCTTCAGCGCTCGTTGCCCGTGCCGCTGCCAACACTGAGTTTTATACCACACTGGGGGTTGAGGTAAGTGAAGAACAAAGGGATGAAATCAGGCGAATAAAACTTGATGCCCAAACCGAACTGGAAAACCGCTTATACGCATCGGCCGGAGAGGAGGGAAATGTTGCAGCTTTCGATGATTTTATTGAAACAATTGCACGAGTTGATATGGATGCCGGTGTTAACGCAACGGCTGCTGCCAAAGCATCTAAAGGTTCATCTATTGTACTGCTAAATCAAAGTGCTGCGTTTTCGGCTGATGCCCAGGCTGAACTTCGTCAGCGAACAGCTTTAATGTTTACTTTTCCTCTTTCCGAAGCAGTTCAGGAGCAGTTAGATTTCGCAGGAGCATCAGAAGATGCTATAAACAGCGCGGCTGATGCTGCAGTTACTCTGCGGACAAACATTCGCTCTATGAATAACCCTTCTGAAGAAGAACTCAATGCCACTTTTGCTGCCTATAATGAGGCCGTTGTAAATATTGTTCAAAATGAATTTGATACCAACGGACAGCTCTTTGCTGTGGCAAATGCGACCATTAATGAAAACGGCGGGGCAAGATCTTCATTAGAAGCTACCCTTCAAGGGGTGGTAACTGTCCCTGAAGTAATTGATGCTTACACCCAGTTTTATGGTGAGGTAGAATCAGTTGTTGATGACACCTTTCAAAGTGCCGTCGATGCTGAATTAAGTACTTATTTCACCGAATTGTTAATCCTGATAAATTTAGCGTCCTAAAATTTAATTTCTTTTACCCTATTTGCTTAGTAAAAAGGCCGGTGTAAAAACCGGCCTTTTTTTATGGTTGAACTAAACCCATCTTCGCACAACTTTTAGTCCAAAAATTCAATTTATGCCTTGTGAAAATGATTCTTTCAAAAATTTAAAACAAATAAATTGTTAAAAAACAGTTATTTAAAGATAAAAATGATCTTGTTAAATAACTTTAAGACAAGAAACAAAACAAGGTTTAGTACTCTTAAAAGGGTTGCAATCGATCAAAATGATTGGTTGTAATAAACCTTAATAAATAATTGTTTATATGAGATTTAAACAGATACAAAATTTAGTTTTTATTCTTGCATTAACTGTAGTTGGTTTTGCATGCAGCGATTCATCAACCGGGAGTAATGCCGCTGAACCGGCGACGGTAAATGGACGCGTTGAAAATAATGAAGGAGCCCAAAAAGGTTCTTCATCCGCTTATAAAGCACCCGCGGTAGAAGGAGCTGTTATAACTGCTGCACAGGTTACCGCCGATGGCAGTCTTAATATTATTGAAGGTGCTGAAACGCAAGCCAATGCTGAAGGAGAATTCAGCCTTAAAATTAGTGCTGAAGCAGTAAGCAATGCTTCACAAAAAATCATTATTATGGCTGAAAAAGAAGGCCAGCAATGGAAGGGTTATGTTTATGGAGAGCTTGAAAGTGGTTCATCTATAAATCTGCGTCCTGTTAATGCTGAAACTTCGGGAGAAGCAAGCGTATATCAACAGGTAGTGGCTAACGGCAATACCGATCTGGTTTCTAAGGCTGATATAGCTGCTTATGTTACTACCCAAGCTGCTGCTGAGGTGAAAGGAAATACCAACGCTGCTGCTGAATTCGCCGCTGCTCTTGCTGCTGAAGCAGAAGCACAAAGTGAATTTTTTGCCAGTCAGTCTATTGAAATTACCGAACAGCAATGGGCAGAAATCGAAAACGCAAAAGCTGAAGCTTTCGCTGAACTTAACGCGAGACTTTATGCTTCAGCCAGCGAATCTGCTCATGCCGAAGCTTTTGACGCTTTCATTAATACTATGGCAAATGCTTATGTAAATGCCGGAGTAAGCGCCAATGCTTATGCCAAGGCCAAAGAAATGAGTACACATCTGATTATCCGGAATACTACTCAGCTTTCAAGCAGTGCCAGGGCACAGGTTCGCGCAAATGCTGCCACAATTATAGCTATCGCGATAGATAACGCGGTTCAAGCTCGTATGGAAGCTGCTAATGCTGCCGAAACTTCCGTTCAGGCGGCCGTTGAAGCTGGCACAAAGCTGCGTGCGGGACTAAAAGCAAAAACAGCTGCTTCAAAAAGTGAAGTAGATGCTATGTTTGAAGCTTACAATGCAACAATTGTTGATATCTTGCAACAAGAGTTTTCTGCAAATGCTCAAGTCATTGCCAGCATCAACAGTGAAATTAACAGCACTGGTGGTATTAAAGCTGCACTGGAAGCAGCGATAGCAGCCAGTATAAGCACAGAGGTTATTGCTGAAGCTTATTCTACCTTTTACACCAATGTGCAAGCTATCGTAAATGATCAGTTTCGCACTGCCACCGAAACAGAAGCTCAATTGGTTACTGATGTTATGATTCTCATCAATATTGCCAACTAATTACTTTAGATTTCAGTGATACATCACTCATAGAAATAGTATCACCATCACTCAAAAGAGTCGGTTTAAAAGCCGGCTCTTTTTTATTTTATGCCTATCAAATTCTATTACCGGTTAATTAGTTATTAGTTAGTAATGTGGTTACCGATTAAAAATCATCCGCCAGCCGGTGGATGACATATCGGTAGAAAATCTGATAAGCTTTTTAGTTGTGTTCCTTAGGGACACAGTGTTGCGGGAAGCAACCCTTGCCATTCCGTAGCTAAGGGCACGGCAGCAGAGAGATATATATTTTTCTACCAATATTACCCCTAACGGGGCAAAAACGAAAATCTAAGGCAGTAAACCGTTAGTTAGTAGTTTTCTCTTAACTGAGTTTATATGATTTGAATCAATAGGCCAATAAACAATTAACGAATAACAATACATGAACAAAGATCAAATTCATCGTTTTCTTAAGCTCACGAAATTATTTTCCAAACCGCATCCCTGGCATGGAATCAATGTTGGCAAAAATGCGCCGGAAATAGTAAAAGTTTTCATCGAAATTGTACCAAGTGATACGATGAAATTCGAACTCGATAAGGAAAGCGGCTATTTAAAAGTAGATCGTCCCCAGCGATTTTCTAATATCTGCCCGTTTCCTTATGGTTTCATTCCTCAAACGTTATGTGATAAAAAAGTGGCGGAATATTGCATGGAAAAAACGGGACGTTCAGCTATTGAAGGAGATAATGACCCGCTTGATATTTGTGTAATCACTGAACGGGATGTCCCTACCGGGAATCTTATTCTCGATGCTATTCCCGTAGGAGGATTACGGTTGATTGACGGAGACGAAGCCGATGACAAAATTATTGCCGTAATGAAAGGAGACGCATCTTTTGGTAATATGAAAGACCTGACTGATGTACCTCAACATATTATAGATCGCCTTTCGCATTATTTCTTAACTTACAAAGAAAAGCCATTCAGCGATGCCAAAAGAGAGTGTGAGATTACGCATATTTACGACAGGAGTGAAGCGGAAGAAGTGATTCAAAGAAGTATTGTAGATTATAACAATCGCTTCGAGATCGATAAACAAGAGCTTTTTGAAATGCTCGATGCGGGACTGGGTTGAATTTCCCGTCTGATGGGTTTGGAAAGGCAGACATACAGGAAGTTATCCTCGCCTGAACCCGTCGGACGAGAATTGTTAATAAAATTTTTGATTTAAAACATCGTCAAGTATTTCATTAGATTCTTTTGCAAAGGTTTCTTTATTGAGATCGAGATATTGAAAGGTAAAATTTTTAGACGGAAGTGATCCGCTTCTAAGACCTATAAAATCAGAAAAAGAAGAATAAGGCCAGTCTTTCATTTCCTCAACTAAGCCGGCACGGACAGGATTTTGATGAATATAATGAAGACATGTTTGGGCATATTCTAAAGAACTTAAACGAACTGCTTTTGTTTTTTGACGGAAAAGAGAACCAGTGCGATTGACTTGGTTGTTTATAGCTTGCGTATAAGAACTTATTACAGTACCTATTTTTCGATTTAAGGGATGATGTTCTTTTTTTATATAAACAAGCCAGTGGAAATGATTAGGCATAAGACAATATGCCATAATGTTACAAAAGGGTATTAAATTCTTGCGCATCTTCCTCAAAAAGAACAGGTAATTATCATCATTCAAAAAAACTTTCTGCCGATTATTACCTTGATTATAAACATGATAACAACATTTAGCTTCAAATTTCATAACAAGTTTTTAAGGGTTTTATAAGTAAGACCCTTAAAAAGTGAAATCCTTACAAAATATTTTTAATTCTTCGACTCCCATCCGACGGCTGGGTTTGCCGTCTGATGGGTTTGGAAGGCAGACATACAGGAAGTTATCCTCGCCTGTACCCGTCGGACCGCAAACCCAGCGGTCGGACGGGTACCAAAAATTAAAAAACCTGACAGGGTTTCGAACCCTGTCAGGTTTTTTTGATAAACGAAGCCTCCAATTATTCAGCAGAAGCCGAATCGGGATTTACTGCAAGCAATTCAACAGTAAAAATGAGGGTTTCATTGGGACCGATAGGTCCACCGGGACGAGGATTCGCTCCATAAGCAAGCCCGGCCGGAATCCAGAACTTAAACTTACCGCCTTCCTGCATTAGCTGAACTCCTTCGGTCCAGCCTTCAATCACTTGATCAAGCGGAAATTCAACGGGCTGACCATCATAAGAACTATCGAAAACGGTTCCATCAAGAAGAGTACCTTCATAATGGACGCGCACGATATCAGTTGAATCGGGGGAGGGGCCGGAACCTTCTTCTAAAACCTTGTATTGTAATCCCGATTCAGTAACCTGAACGCCTTCTTTTTCTTTATTTTCGGCTAAAAAAGCTTTGCCTTCTTCCAGATTTTCTTTGGCTTCTTGTCTTCTCATTTGGGCTGCTTTTTGTTGAGCTTTCATTTGATACGAACGTACAACTTGCATCATTTCTACTTGTGTAAGGGGAGATTCCTGCCCTTCAATTCCGGCTCTTAACCCGGCTATTAATTTTTCAACATCAACATCCGACATTCCTTGTTGCTTTAAAAACCTGCCATTTGAATACCCAAGACTGTAACTTACACTGTCAATAGTAGATTCAAGGGAAACATCAGCAGCTGAGCCTGAATTTGAATTACAGCCCGAAATTAAGAAGGCTGTGATCAAACTGAAACCAAATAAAAGAGTAGTGAATTTCATTGACATCATTATTCAATTGTGATTGTTGATTAGGTGCCGAAGTTATTCAATTTTTAGGCTTATAAAAAATTTATAGACTTGTTAAGTGAATTCCTTTTAAAATCGTATCTTTGAACCTAATTTTATTCTTGCCACTAAAACACCGAAACACTAAAGGGGTATTGATCCCCAGAATTTGAATCATGAGTCGTGCATGATTTTGAAGGGTAGGCAGCCAACCAATAATTCAATAATTTCAACACAGATGAGTTTTAAGAAGTTTGAACTGAGCGATGAGCTCATGATGGGCCTGCAGGATTTAAAGTATGAAAGCCCTACGCCTATCCAGGAGGAGTGTATTCCCCTTATTTTACAAGGAAATGATGTTATTGGAGCGGCTCAAACAGGAACGGGAAAAACCGGCGCTTTTGTAATTCCGCTTCTGCAAAAAATAATGAATGAACGCTCAGATCACACGGGCGCTTTAATTCTTTCACCTACAAGAGAACTTGCCCAGCAGATTGAAGAACAGATCTTTGCCCTGGGATATCACACCGGAATTTCTTCTGCAACTGTAACGGGGGGAAGTGATTACGGAACACAGGTAAAGGCCATTCAAGCCGGGGTTGATATCATCGTGGCCACACCGGGACGTCTGATTGACCAGATGAATGTGCTGAATTTTGACTTCAGTCAGTTAAAATACCTGGTACTTGATGAAGCCGACCGCATGCTGGATATGGGATTTTTGCCTGACGTGATGAAAATCGTGAAACAACTTCCAAAAGAGCGTCAGACCATGCTTTTTTCAGCTACAATGGTGGAAGAAGTGCAAAAAGTGGTAAATCAGGTGATGAAGGATCCGGTTGAAGTGGAATTCAAAGTTTCCAAACCGGCCGAAAGCGTAGACCAGCAAATCTATTTTGTGGAGTCGAATAAAAAGCTGCGACTGTTTGAACAGCTTTTTGATGAAAATAAATACAAGACTGCTATTGTTTTTACAGCTACCAAAAGAGGCACAGACAAGCTCGAACGGATGCTGAAAAAACGAAAGGTCAATGCAGTGAGTATGCATGGTGACCGCGACCAGGATGAGCGAAATCAGGCGCTTCGTTTGTTCAAAAATAAAAGTCATCCCGTTATGGTAGCCACGGATGTACTTTCGCGCGGTATTGATATTGACGATGTCTCGCTGATTGTGAATTTTGATGTACCCAACAATCCCGAAGATTACATTCACCGCATCGGGCGAACGGGTCGCTATGACAAAACAGGTACAGCCATTACTTTTGTCAGCAATAAAGACAAAAAATATTATTATGAGATCAAGAAAGTAGTGGGAGATCAGCTTTCGATTAAAGATCTGCCCGGAGAAATCACAAGTGAACCTTCAAAGGAAAAGGGAAGCCGGAAACCAAAACAGCAAAAAGAAAAAAGATCAAACCAAAGAACGCGTCAAAAAGATAAACAGCAGCAGCGGTCATCAAATCAAAAGAAGCGTCCTGCTGCTAAGCATGCATCTTCAAAAGCTAATTCACGAAACCATCAGTCGGGGCGCTCGGGTAAAAGAGTAAATGCACAATTAAAAACACACCATGAAGAAGAAATTTTTCAGCCTGAAGTTATAGAAAAAGCGGTTGTCAGAAATAAGCGCTCTTTTAAACCGGCCAAAGGTATTTGGGGCATTATAAAAAGTTTCATTCCGAAACTACGTTGATATGGGAGATGCCTTCAAGTCGCTGTTAATTTGGTCGGGCGTTGGCATGTTGGTTTTGATTTGGCTGCCAATGCTTGCTGTTTGCCGCCTTTTTGACCGTGACCCCGCTCACTACCGTACCGGTAAATTGTTTCGAAAGTTGGGCAAATCAATCTCCCGGATCAACCCTAGCTGGAAAATTACGATAAGCGGGCACATAAATATCAATGATCGTAAACCTTATGTGATGGTCTGCAATCATCTTTCGCAGGCTGACATCCCTTTAATTTCGAACCTGCCCTGGGAAATGAAGTGGGTGGCCAAAAAAGAACTTTTTGACTTGCCGGTGGTAGGATGGATGATGAAGCTGGCAGGCGATATTTCGGTAGACCGCAGAGCAGTAAACAGGAAAAAAGCAACCTTCGAACAAGCCCGGTTTAATTTAGAAAATCAGTGTTCAGTGATGTTTTTTCCTGAAGGAACACGCTCGCGGAATGGAAAGCTCAAAACATTTGCAAAGGGAGCTTTTGAACTGGCTATCCGGGAAAAAGTCGACATACTTCCACTGGTTATTGACGGTACCCAAAATACTTTACCGAAAAAAAGCTGGAAATTTGGAGTCGCAAGGAATATAAGACTCAAAGTTTTAGATCCTGTTTCAACTGAAGAATATGATCTAAACGATGTTTCTACATTTTCGCTTGAAGTCCGTTCAAAAATAGCCGACCAACTCGCAAAATGGCGAGGTGAAGATGAAGTACTCATACAGAACGCAGATAAAACGGATTAAGCGAATTTCGGCAAATTTCTTATCCCACATAATCAGCTTCATCTGCCGTAATCCGTCTTCTATTGGAAAATTACCTTTTCAATTAGTATCTGGTAACAAGTCAGTCTCATAAAATTCGCAGCATCTCTTTGTATCATTTCAAACAAAAAGTTATACTGTTCCTATCAAATCTACAGCGCACTTAAAAGTATCAAACGATGGCACAGTTTAGATTAAAAGCAGTTTCCTCAAAGGGGAAAATGATACAGACCGAATTCGAAGCCGACAGCAAAAAAATGGCTGAAGAACGGGTCAACAAGCTTTCCCGGAAAAACGGCTTTAAGGTACAGTCGATCGAGAAGAAGCAGACGTACATGTATAAGGTGAAGAAAGGCGCCAAAGATCCTGTTACAGGAGAACAGGAAGCCTATTCAAAAGAGGAGGTGGAAAAGGCACTTGTTAAGCTGGGCTATAAGGTCCTCAGTGTCAATAAAAAATGGTTTGATTTGAAGGGAGGCGTGCCGCAACAAGAAGTGGTTACTTTCATCCGTCTTTCGGCCGACCTTCTGAAACAGCAGCTTAGTTTTGACGAAATTTTAGTGCTGCTGTATGAAGATACCCAGAATAAACGCATGAAGGAGGTCATCAAGCAAATACAAAAAGACCTCAAAAATGGTAAAGAAGGGCATGAAGTGTATGGAAAGCATGAAGATGTGTTCGGTAAGTTTGCCGCTTTTATGCTTAGCGTTGCATCGACCAGTGGTAACATGGCACAGGTATTTGAAAGTACGGCAAAATTTCTAGAACGCGATGCCGAATTCAAGAAAAACCTGCGCCGTTCTTTGATGATGCCGGCCGTTACTGTTTTAGCTGTTATCGGTGTTGTACTTTTCTACGTAGGCTATATTTTTCCCGCTACCGCTGAAGTATTTTTGGATATTGGAATTGATCTTGAAAAGCAGGCACCTATGACCGCCGCTACCCTGGAACTGAGCTACTGGCTACAGGCAAACTGGCTCATCATCACCCTTTCATTCGTAGTTCCCATCGTCGGGTTTATCTACTATGTTAAAACGCCTAAAGGCAAGTTATGGCTCGATAAAAATATGATGAAAATGCCCGTTCTGGGTGATATTATGCATAAAACCAGTATCGAAATCTTTTCGAGGGTTTTCTATACTCTGTACAGCGGAGCGGGGCAAAACATTGAGGTGATTAAAGTGGCGGCTGAAGCTTGCCGAAACACTTATATGGAGAAACAGATTAAAGAAGTGGCCATTAAGATGATGCTTAAAGATGGGGCCGGGCTTATTGAATCTCTCAGCGCAACAGGGGTTTTTACAGATACTGCAATCAGCCGTTTTAAATTGGGTGCGGAATCGGGCGCCCTGAGGGAAAATGCCAAGCAGCTGGCTGAATATTATGAGATTCAGACCACGTACAAAATGGAATCGATTATTGATTTAATAAGCCTGCTTGTGAACCTCTTTATTATGATAGCGCTTATTGCCATAACGATTGTGTCTTCTGAAGCGGCGCTGATTAAACCAAACGCTCCGGGAATGTAGTTTTCCATCCGACGGCTGAACTTGCCGTCAGATGGATTAGAAAGGACGTAGCTTTTTGGGTTGAATAAGTATTGTTTCCTGTCATATCCGTCTGACCGCAGAACCAGCGTTCAGACGGGATATTCTGCATGATACAAAGCAGAATTACTCGTATATTTAAAGCTGCTTAAGGGTAGATCAAATCAACGAATGGCAAAGAAGGACAAACAGTTAAAAGTTATAGGACGGTTGGAGAGTATCGATTTTCCCGAATGGGATCTTTTTGATATCGATGCAAAGATTGACACCGGAGCTTATACATCAAGCTTGCATTGCCATCACATAGAACCATTAGAACAGAACGGTCAATCGTTCGTGAAGTTCAATCTGTTGGATCCATCTCACGAGACCTATAACGAGAAACTTTTCAAGCTGCCTGTGCATCAAACGAAGTTGATAAAAAGTTCGAACGGATCTACTGAAGAGCGCATCATTGTAAAAACCAAAGTGCGAATTTTCGATAAAATTTTTAAAGCCGAGCTCTCGCTTACCGACCGCTCCGAAATGAAATATCCGGTACTGGTGGGACGGAAACTCATCAAAAACCGTTTTTTAGTTGATACATCACAAAAATACCTGTCCAAGAGGAATAACCATAAAAATTAGACATTCATGAACATCATTGTACTTTCACGTAATTCAAAACTCTATTCAACATCACGACTGGTTGAAGCCATCGAAAAAGCGGAACATCGAGCTACCGTCTTAGATCATTTAAAGTGTGATATTGTCAGTGAAAAAGATAATCCCTGTATTTATTACCGGGGTGAAAAAGTAACCGGGGTTGATGCGGTAATTCCACGTATCGGAGCTTCAGTCACATTTTACGGTTCGGCTGTCGTACGCCAATTTGAGATGATGAAAGTATTTACTGCGGTTGAATCGCAATCGCTTGTCCGTTCCCGCGACAAGCTCCGGAGCCTGCAGATTATGGCTCGTGCCGGGGTGGGAATGCCGAAAACGGTATTCACCAATTATTCAACCGAAGTACGAAATCTTATCAACACCGTAGGCGGAGCACCACTGATTGTAAAACTCCTGGAAGGAACGCAGGGCGTGGGTGTGGTTCTGGCACCGACTTTTAAAGCCGCAGAATCGATTATACAAGCCTTTCACAGCATGAAAGCGCGCGTAATTGTGCAAGAATTTATTGAGGAAGCCAGGGGGGAAGATATCCGGGCTTTTGTTATTGACGGTAAAGTGGTGGGAGCCATGAAACGTAGCGGCGGTGAGGGAGAATTTCGCTCCAATCTTCACCGCGGAGGCAGCGGAAAGCTAATTAAACTAAGCAAAGAAGAACGTAAGGCCGCCCTTATCGCTGCCAAAGTGATGGGACTTTCTGTTGCCGGTGTTGATATGCTTCAATCTGACCGCGGCCCGCTGGTGCTGGAGGTTAATTCATCACCCGGACTCGAAGGCATTGAAAAGGCTACCGGCAAAAACATTGCGGGAAAGATTGTTTCTTTTGTTGAACGAAAAACCCTTGAACGTAAAAACAACCCGTCAAAGCGACGTAATTTGACTAAGAATGCCTGAAAACATTACTATTAACGGGTACAAAATCGGGCTCGGTGAAGAGCGGGAAATTCAGTTGAACATTGCCCGACTGCCAACTTATACCAGTATTGACCTGCCTGTCCACATTTTTCGGGCTAAAGAAGATGGTCCGGTACTTTTGCTTACCGGCGGGCTGCACGGCGATGAACTCAATGGTATTGAAATTGTGCGGCGAATGGTGTATAAAAATATGCTGATGCCCGAGAAGGGCACTGTAGTCGCTATCCCGCTGGTGAATGTATATGGTTTTATTCAGAATGTGCGGGGCGTACCGGATGGCAAAGACATCAACCGGAGTTTTCCGGGCATAAAAGGAGGCTCGCTGGCGCGCTTACTGGCCTATACGCTGATGAATAAGATCATCCCGCAAATTGATTTTGGCATTGATTTTCATACAGGCGGATCATCACGAGCCAATTACCCCCAAATCCGCTGCACACTTGATATTGATGAAAATCGTGAGCTGGCCGAAGCTTTTGCCCCGCCGCTAATCGTTAATTCTTCACTGATTGACAAATCTTTTAGAAAAGCAGCCCATAAAAAGGGGAAACATATTCTAGTGTTTGAAACCGGTGAATCAGTCCGCTTTGATGAACCGGGAATTCAGCAGGGAATTGATGGTACTATAAGGATGATGAAGCATTTAGGAATGAAAAGTGAAGCGCCGGCAACCGATCATGAAACAGAAATTTATCGCAAATCACATTGGATTAGAGCCAAATATGCGGGGCTTTTCCAGACAAAAATTAGTTTGGGCGATAAAGTTAAAAAACGTCAGCTTTTGGGATATATCACCGATCCCTATGGTAATGAACGTTTTCCGTTTAAGTCCCCCCACAATGGCAGAGTAATCGGCCTGAATTACGGACCGGTCGTTCATAAAGGAGACGCCCTGCTTCACTTAGCTTTCTAGTAGTGGGTAAATCTAAAGCTGTTGTACAAATTGATTCAAAGAAGCCCAAAGTTTCACGAAGGCTTTTTATAATTTAAAATTGATAATTCGCGTTTATGCGCCACGATATTCTATTTCACATCACTACCCGGGAAGTTTTTTCAGAATTTAAAAACAGTAACAGCTATGAGCCGGAATCTATTGAAGCAGAAGGGTTTATTCATTGTTCGGGCGGCGATCAATTAAACGAAACAGCTAACCGTTTGTTTGCAAATCAGCCCAAAATATTGCTGTTGGTGATAAATGTTTCGACGCTTCGCCCCGAAGTGAAGTACGAATTGGATGAAGAGACAGGGCAGAAGTTTCCTCATATTTACGGCCCTTTAAATAAGGATTCCATCATTGATAAAATTGATATTCAAGCCGAAGAAGACGGCAGTTTTGACATTTCATTTAAATCTTATTCATAGATAATGATTGAACGAGCCATTCATCACATAGAGCAAACGGCCCGGGTTCCTTCGTTCAGTTCATATGAAGAACGACTTCATCCGTATGTTCGCAGTGTTTTTGAGAAAATTGAGGGTTGTAAAGAAATTGATGTGGAAGGCAATAACCTGATATTTCAGATAGGGGACAATCCCCGAAAACCTGTTGTCGCTCTAACCGCTCATCTGGATAAAATTAATCATTATGGTTCCATTCATCCTGAAACGCTGCCGGTAACGGCCACTGATGAATTTATTGAGGGAGCAATGGACGACTGCGCGGGACTGGGAATCATTCTTGCCATTGCCGAAGTAGCGACCGAAAAAGGTTTTCCCAATTTACAGTTTTATTTTTCAGAGATGGAAGAGAGCAAGGGACTGAAAGACCATCCCGAACTGCTTAAAAAGAACGGAGTTGGCTACAAGCACGGCATGGGGGCACGCCGAATTGCAGAGCAGTGCAAAAAGCTTGAAATCGTGCCACAGCAAGTCATCACCCTTGACACTACACCTTTATTTAAGGGAGAAAAAGGCATTGCATTATATTCGATGCACTGGAAGTTGAATGGCTTGAATGCTTCGCAAAGTTTAGTCGAAAAAACGGCAAAAGTCAGAGAGAAATTTCTCTTAATTGATAAAAATATAAAGCCGGATAATAATACCAATGACTATCTGCATTATGGCAAAGTCTTCAACACGAATAGTAGGAATGATGTGATTTCAGTAGCTTTAGAACCAGCTATTTTTCCTTATCATCAGAAAGGAGAGCGGGTCTTTGTTAATGATATTCAGCGAACACTGAATGTTTTAACCCTTTATTTAGAGAAGACAGACTAAGTTTATCTAATTACCCCGTCAATAATGTGAATAACCCCATTGTTTGCCCTGATGTTATTTTCAATGACTGGCTGGGATGCTATGGAGAGATTGTCCCGGCTTCCATTTATAGTAACGGTTTTGCCGCCTAATAGGGTTACATTAGACATTACACGGAGGCTGCGTGCAGTGGCCATGCCGGTAAAAATGTGGTTAAGCAAAATATTTTCATCAGTTCTTTGCCAGTCCGGCAGATTGCTAAAAGCCTGATTTGTAGGTGCAAAAACGGTAAATGGTCCTGAATTGTTGAGCCGTTCATCTAAATTTGCCTGCTGTAACGCTTCAGCAAACTCTGTGGTTTGACTGTTGTTTTGCAGAACATCCATGACGGTTTGTGCTTGCGAAAAATCGAAAGTCCACAAGCTGCAAATCACTAATAAAGCCCCAACCTTGCTTTTATGCATAATATTCATATAAATCTCCTGAATTTGTAAAATTTAATATCTCTCTCTTAACAACTTGTCTATAGTATAATGTGTTTAATCATAGATGCAAATAAATAATTATTAAAAATGGTAATTTTAGGATTATAATTTTATAAGGCGGGATGATTCATTTAAAAGTCTGGGTAAAACTTAGGAAAGGCGTATAAATCGGAAAGGCGTATAAATCGTAGGAAAATTAAAAGAAGAAAGGAAAAAAGAGCGGGAAGCAGGATTTGAACCTGCAACCTTCAGCCTGGAAGACTGACGCTCTGAACATCTGAGCTATTCCCGCTTGTTGATTTCAACTGTTTCTAATTTATGAAACTGCGAACTTTATTACTTGTTAGATTATTGTACTTAAAAAGACATGCTTGCTGTAATAAATATATAAAGACAAGCAGGCGGATAAATTAGTAAACTCCAATTCCTTTAATTCTCTGATCCAGACTCCATCAAATTTATTAGCATTTTACTGCGGTTCTTTATCATCAATAACAAAAAGAGTAAGAGTAATTCTTTAGTTTTAATTAAGAGTAATTCTTTAGTAATGAATAAACATAATTCGATTACTTTTCATTTCGTTTGTCGCGTTTCAAAGTATATGATATGACTACCATTATAAAAATACATAATATTTGTCGTATAATTTATATTATGTAAAGTAATTATTTTTCTTATGCCAACTATTATTAAAACTGATTGAAAACTGCCCTACTCCACTTCCTTTATTTCGAAAAGCGTTTTCTGAATGGCTTTAAAAGCAGGCAAATCTCCTGACTCTTCTAAAACTTCTTGATGTCTGATGATCCCTTCTTTATCAATAACAAATGAAGATCGTTTCGAAACTCCTTTCATCCCATAATAATTTTCATAAAGCGATCCGTATTTAGATGATACTTCTTTATTGAAGTCGCTCAAAAGCGTGAAATTAAGATTTTGGGACTTTTTAAACGCTTTCAAAGTGAAAAAGCTGTCAATACTAATACCCATAACTTCAGCATCAACTGAATTATAAAGTTTCATATTGTCGCGGGTTGTGCAAAGCTCTTCGGTACAAGTGCTTGAAAATGCCAACGGAAAAAATAGAAGGACTATATTTTTAACCCCTTTAAAATCTGAAAGGCTTACATCCTTTCCTTCGGTGTTTTTTAAAGTGAAGCCGGGAGCTTTAGTACCTGTGGATACTGACATCTTCTCTTAGTTTGGTTCTTTTTGTAAAGCAACTTCTAAACCCGTTGCCTTTTCCACTTTTTGATAACCTAAAATGGTTGTAAGCAGTCCTATAACCATCAATAGCTTCCAAACCCAAGGTTCTGATTCACTTATCGCAGGAATATGCCAATAAAAAATGTAACTTAGCAGCAGTACAAAAACCCCGGATAAAATCATGACGTATTCATTCTTTCTATAAGTATAAACGGAATACATTAGCAATGCGACAAGAATAGCTCCTCCCTGGTAAATAGATAATAACCAATCCTTTAACGCATAGGTATCCTTCACCAGGAAATATGATATCAAAATAAGTACGGGAAGTGCAGTGTAAGCCATCGGAAACTGGGCAAAAACAGGTTTTGATTCCCGGATAAAGACGACCAGAGAGCTTAGGATAAATGCAAGGCAGGCAATATGGCCCCATTCAACGATAAAGTCAGAAACAACACTGAAGGCTGAACCGCCTGTCGCACCGGCGATAAAAACCGAAAGCTGAATAATTACAAAGATGGATGAAGCAATGGTAAGCCCTAAAAATTTTAGCTTTCCTCTGCTTTTATTGATCCCATATAATTTTAGAGTTACATATCCGCCTGCTAGGGTTAATAAAAGAGCAAACCAGGGCATAATTATTTGTTTTCGGTAAACTGTTGGCCTTTCTGTTGAGCTCTCCGTTTCTCGATTTCCCGATGAGTTTTTTTATCCTGATTATATACCATCACCCTTTCCGCGATTTCTTTTAATACACTCCGTTCAAAATGAATCATCTCTTGCATGAAATGCATCAGGGATATTTGATTATCATCCAGGTAGATTCCCTTCTCCCAATCAATCAAAGATATATTCTTAATAACATTAACAACCCCTGCCCTGTGTTTTACTATCTTACGCAGCACTTTTTGGATATCATTCTTTTTTTCATCGTCAGCTTCGAATGATTTATCGAAGTGAGTGAAATTTTCGAGATGAACGGGACGTCTGCTGTCAATGGCTTCTTCTAAAATGGGACGATAATAAGAAAGCTGCGCATGATCAATCAACAGTAACATTTCAGCAATAGACTTGCTGCCGGGCGGGCTTTCAGCATAAGGGACACTATCAATAACATACTGAAGTGCTTCCGCTTCATCTTGCAAATATGAAGCGTCCTCGATCAGGTTATTAACGTCTTTTGGAGTGATTTCCCGGTTTGCCATCACTATCGAGCCCACTTATGACCGGCTTTCACACTGTCGTTTTGCTGCTGTTGTTCCAGCATTTCAACCAGTGATAACCCTGAATTGAACTCACGGTCCCGGTCACGAACAGAGTGAATATTATTTTCTTCCTGAAAATCCCAAAATTGCCCGAATTGCCGGTTTTTGTAATTGCGCAAAAATTCGAGGCGGTCTTCCAAATCCTCTTTGGGAACGAGCAGGCGCTGTTTATCATAAATAGCTTCTTCGCGCGATTCGAAAACGATATCATAATCTTTGCTCATTACAATAGCTTCTTCGGGACAAACTTCCTCACAATAACCACAGTAAATGCAGCGAAGCATATTAATTTCGAACATATCCGGATAACGCTCCTTGGGATCATCCGATTCTTCGTTCGCCTGCATACTAATCGCCAACGGCGGACATACCCGGGCGCACAAACCGCAAGCTACACAGCGTTCCTTGCCGTCATCTTCAACCAACACCGGACGTCCGCGAAAAATAGCAGGCGGATCAAATTTTTCCTCAGGGTATTCCAAAGTAACAGCCGGTTTAAACATCTCTTTAAAACTATACCAGAGAGCTTTAAAGGTTTCAGGCAAATAAATTTTTTCCATAAAAGAAAGTTTACGCTCTTTCTCAAAGTTTTCATTGAGCGCATTTGCCCGCGGTTGTTCTAAATTCTGTGGTGTCGCCATTTTTTGCAATTAACTATTGATTAAACGCATTTTACAGTTGCATGTGACCTGACAGCATTCCAGTGGGTCTTCTGGTTCCTGTCAGCGTCTTTTACCCAACGCTGTCAGGTCCTTCGGACGCTTACAGGTTGGCATTTTATTAATACTCAACATACCATTGTACCAAAAATAATGATTCGATGATATCCTTCAAAGGCTAAATTTCTTATTTCTGTTTGAAGGTCAGGGTGATGGGAACGCCTTTAAAACCATATTCCTGCCTGATTCTCTTTTCTATAAAACGCCTATAGTTCGCGGGAAGTTCTTGCGGAAGGTTCATAAAAAATTTAAATACCGGCGGATTTGCCTTCACCTGCGTGGCATATTTTATTTTAAGCGCCACTCCCCTTTTTATGGGCAACGGTTTTTCTTTTAAAACCCTCGCTATAAAATCATTCAGTTTTGGCGTACTTATACTCTTTTTTCGTTCCTGCAGCACAAAATCTGCTACATTAACTACTTTATAAATCCGCTGGCGGTTTAAGGCTGAAATAGAAACAATGGGCACATAATTCATTCCCGGAACATGGCTATAGACATATTCTTCGAACTCTTTATGAACGTTGGTGTCTTTATCGGGCACTAAATCCCATTTATTCAGCACGATCACAATGCCCTTGTTATACTTTTCCGCTTCACTTAAAATGTGTTTATCCTGTGCTTCAAATCCCCGCATAGCATCAAGCATTAAAATAGCTACATCGCATTCTTTGAGCGCCCGGTCAGTGCGAACAGTACTGTAAAACTCTACATTTTCTGTGACCTTTCGCTGTTTTCGAAGGCCCGCGGTGTCGATAAGAATATATTCCCGTCCGTCATACTTTAGTTTACTATTGATGGAATCACGTGTCGTTCCGGGAATGTCCGTCACAATGCAGCGTTCATCATTCAACAAAGCATTTACGAAACTGCTTTTGCCTACATTCGGACGGCCAATAATAGCTAACTTCGGAATTTTGGACTCCTCATGCTTCTTTTCTTCCGGAAGCATCTCTACAAGACGGTCCAGCAGATCTCCCGTTCCTCGTCCGCTTAAAGCCGATATAGTGAATAATTCTTCAAATCCCAGGGCATAGAATTCAGTGGCGTTCAGTTCTCTTTCCTCGTTATCCGCCTTGTTAGGTACCAGAAGCACGGGTTTCTCTTGCTGACGCAGTATTTGGGCTACTTCTTTATCAAGGCTGTTGATACCTCCTTCGGCATCAACCACAAAAAGAATCACATCCGATTCTTCAATCGCAATATGCACCTGCTCCCGGATTCCGGTAATCATTACATCGGTTTCACCCGTTAAATACCCGCCTGTGTCGATGATATTGAATTCCCGGCCATTCCAAAATGATTCGCCGTAATGCCGGTCGCGGGTAACGCCGTATTGATCATCAACAATAGCCTTTCGACTGCCGATAAGCCGGTTAAAAATCGTAGATTTACCGACATTGGGCCGCCCTACTATAGAAACGACAGGAAGCATGTGATTTTATTATTTATATTGTATTTTTAATGCAGGCCAAGAAAATAACGAATTAACAGCTTAAAGTAGAACGTAATTCATGCTCGAAACCATTTATAATAATTTTGGATTTTTAGGCTCTATCACTATCTCTTTTTTAATCTTTTTAAGCTTTATTTTCTGGATGGCCGGGATAGCAGGTATTAGTCAGCTAAACGGTTCGAATCAAAAGAAAATACGCTTATTTTTCTCCGTTATCTTCCCTCCCTATCCTATTATCTGGCTACTTTTGGATATGTACCGCCAAAGCCAGCTCATGAAAGAAAATGACGTAATGTAATTTCAATTAAAGCATGCCATTTTTCAAAAAAATAGCATGCTTTCCTGTAGGACGGCATCCTGCCCGGGGAAGAGTTTAAATTAGCAGGAAAATTATAAGGGGTACAATCTCTGAAACAGAAATTTCCTCTCAGTTCTAAATTTTAATCGTTTTAATGTTAATCCTTGTCGGGCAAGGTGCCCGACCTACAGATTATAACCTTTTTAAATCTAACTATTGGCGGACAGAATGTATGAACCGAATAAATCAATCTGAAAAGTCATCATTCATTAATCCTTGTTCTTAAATCATTGCCCTCGTAACTGTGAAGGAGTTATACTTCTGATCTTAGCGGGAGTACCATTTCCTTTGAGCTTTTCTTGAGTTTTGACGGCAGGATGCCCGTCCTATATAAACCAATTTTCTCTTTTTATTTTCACCTTCACAAAGATATATTCCATGCTTTAATTACCCCATTTAGAATTTATTACAAATATGCTTAACGAACCGTCATTTGTACCGCAGCAAGTCGGATGGATTGAAGTTGTTTGCGGCGGTATGTTCAGCGGTAAGACGGAAGAACTCATTCGTCGTGCCAAACGTGCACACATAGCGGGACAAAAAGTGGTGGTAGTCAAACCCCGGATTGATAATCGCTATAGTGATCAGGACGTCGTTTCACACAACGAAAATATCCTTCCCGGGCTTTTAGTCGATACCGCCGATCAGATCGTACTGCTTACGGGTGATGCAAAAGTGGTTTGTATTGATGAAGCCCAATTTTTCGATAACCAGCTAATCGACGTAGCAAATACGCTTGCCAATGACGGTAAACGTGTAATTATCGCCGGCCTGGATATGGATTTCAAAGGCCGCCCCTTTGAACCTATGCCCCAACTGTTAGCTATTGCAGAATATATCACTAAACTGCATGCTATTTGTGCGGAAAGCGGAATGATGGCTCATTATTCACAACGCGTGGTTGAAAACGAAGGCCGGGTACTCGTTGGCGAAACGGATGCTTACGAACCCCGCGCCCGGCACTGTTATCGTCCCCCTGTTGATAAACGCCTGGGCGAAAAGATTCCTCCTTTCAAAAAACAAGAACAAAAAGAAGAAATTTAATGGACATTATTCGCGGCATCATCGGCATAGTAGCCATACTCGGCATTGCCTTTGCCTTTAGTAAAAATAAAAAGCATATCGATTGGCGAATGGTCGCTACCGGCCTCGGTATTCAGTTAGTTTTAGCGGTATTTATTTTAAAAGGCCGGGTACTGGCTGAGTTTTGGGGTCCTCTGGGCTGGCCAAAAGAGTTTTTTAGCTGGGTCTCGTCATTTTTTGTCATCGTTTTAAATTTCACTACCAAAGGGGCTGTTTTTCTTTTTGGGAATTTAGCAAAAAGTCCCGGTATGGAAAACAGCCTGGGTGCTTTTTTCGCTTTTCAAGTACTGCCAACCATCATTTTCTTCGCCTCCCTCACTGCTATTCTCTACCATTACGGCATCTTGCAGTGGGTGGTTAAATGGATGGCTATAGGTATGCAGAAATTAATGGGCACTTCGGGAGCAGAATCCCTCAATGTAGTTTCAAACATTTTTGTAGGACAAACAGAGGCTCCCCTTGTGATTGAGCCATATATCAAAAATATGACGAAATCCGAGCTTTTGGCTGTAATGGTTGGTGGAATGGCGACTATTGCGGGCGGGGTGATGGCCGCGTATGTTCAAATGCTGGGACTATCTTACTCTCAGACTCATGGTGTGCCTCTTGATGTAGGCCGGCTCATGTTTGCCGAACAGCTTTTGGGAGCCAGCCTGATGGCCGCACCGGCAGCACTTATTATTGCCAAAATACTCTACCCGGAAGTAAAAGAACCGGTTACTAAAGGCACGGTAAAAATGAATGTTGAAAGTGAAGACGCAAACGGTATTGACGCTGCAGCAAGAGGTGCCGGAACCGGACTAAAACTTGCCGCAAATGTTGGCGCTATGCTACTGGCGTTCATTGCTCTACTAGCCATGGGGAACTACTTTTTAGAAGCCTTCGGAGACTTTACAGGAATTAATGAATTGATAGCAGGCGAACTGCGTATAGAAAAAATTCTTGGCTGGGTTCTCGCTCCCCTTGCATTCATTATTGGCATTCCCTGGGCCGATGCCGTAAGTATGGGCTCCCTTCTGGGGACAAAAGTGGTTCTTAATGAATTTGTAGCTTATCTTCAGCTGGCTGATTTAGTCGGAGATTCAGCGCTCAGGCCCAAAACGATAACGATGGCTACTTTCGCTTTATGCGGCTTTGCAAATTTTTCTTCTATCGCTATCCAAATCGGTGGTATTGGCAGTTTGGCACCCGGCCGAAAGTCTGAACTTGCTAAGTTCGGCCTTTATGCTGTTTTGGGAGGCACCCTGGCAAACCTGATGACCGCAACCTTCGCAGGAATGTTGTTCTGAACGTAAATTTTTATCAGGCTATTACACAAAGCTGCACGTAGTAAACGCAAAGGTTCACTAAGAAAAACTTCGTGTAACTTCGGGCTCCTTTAAGAAGCTTTGTGCAACAGCCTTAGTAAATCTTGATACTAAAATTTAATCTTAATGCTAAAAACTAATCACCCCGCTTACTTTTATTTAAAAATAATCTTGCTCATTGGCATGAGTCTGGCTTTTTCAGCCTGTAATTCATCCCAAACAGGCGATGCAAGTAATGTACTGGCCCGGGTGGGAAAAGAGTATTTAACTATTCAGGAAGCTAAAAAAGTCATTCCAGACTTTGTTCTAAAAAAAGACAGTACCGGAGCGCTAACGCGGTATCGCGCTGAATGGGTACAGGATCAAATTTTGCTGCAAGAGGCTTACCGGCTGGGGTTAGATCAAAAAGAGGAAGTCCGGAAAAAGCTGGAAAAAGCCCGTAAAGAAATTCTACGACAGGCCTTGAAAACATATATTATCGGATCACTTGAAGGTGATGAAGCTGTTTCCGATCAGGAGGCCCGCTCCTATTACCAGGCTCATCAAAGCCAGTTTACTTTGAAAGAAAAATTTGTCAGGTTCCGTCATATGCGTGCCAGAACCAGCGCGGATGCACGTGCCGCTAAACGAGATCTGCTTTATGCTGTACCCTGGCCCGAAGTTGCCCGAAAATATGCCATTGATCCGAAAGCAGTAATCCAGGATTCAAAGCAGTACTGGCCACTTTCAATGGCCGCAAATAATGTCGATATTATGAACCGCTATTTACATATTATCGGTAACATGGAAATCTCTCCCATTCAGCGGGTAGACGGTGTTTATCACTTTGTACAACTTATTGACGAACGCGCGAAAGGCGAACACCCCGATTTGAATTGGCTGATCGGGCAAATTAAAGACTGGATGGTCTTGAATAAAAGGAACCGTCATTTCAAATCCTATGTTCAGAATCTTTATCTTAAAGCAGAATCGAATAATGAAGTAGAAACATTTAACGTTCTACCTGTGAACCCTAATCAAAAATCTACTGTTTCAGATACACTTGAAATTACTTCCACTGATGAATAAAGCTTATTTAGTACTTCTTTTTACGATCTCTATATGTATAACGCCATTTGTTTCACAGGCACAAGAACAAGGTGCAACGAAACTGGATCAAATTGTGGCTGTGGTGAATGATCATATCATCCTCAAGTCGGATATTGACCAGCAGGTTCAGCAATACATGTTTCAATTTAGACGCCAAAACCGGCCGATCGAATTTGGCGAAGACCTCTGGTACACGGCTCTGCAAAACTCCATCGACCGTTTTATTATACTTGACAAAGCCAAACGCGACTCTATCATCGTATCTGACGAGCTGGTTGACCAGCGAATTGATCAACGGCTGAGTATGCTTATTGAGCAGATCGGAAGTGAAGAAGCGCTTGAAGAACAACTTGGTAAAAGCATTATTCAGGTCCGGGCTGATCTGCGTGAAGAGTACCGGCAGCAAATGACCGTTCAGCGGTTTCGCCAGCAGATGCAAAATGAAGTTCGAATTACGCGTCCTGAAGTGGTAGAATATTTTGAACAAATTCCGCAGGACTCCCTGCCTGTTATTCCCGAACGTGTGGCCATTTCTCAGATTGTAGCCATTCCTCCTCCCCTCGAAAATGCCGAAGAACAAGCTTTTCAGTTAGCCAAAGCCTTGCGTGATTCCATACTTCACCATGGCAAAACGCTTGAAGAGATGGCCCGTAAATACAGTGACGGACCGGCAGCTTCATCCGGTGGCAAATTACCTTTGATGTCGATCAATGACCTCGTTCCCGAATATTCGGCAGCCGCGGCAGCTTTAGAACCGGGCGAAATATCCCAAGTAGTTGAGACCTCATTCGGCTTCCATGTGATTCGCTTAAACCGTCGTGTAGGTGACAAAATTGATACCAATCATATTCTCATCACCATTGAGGAAGAAAGTTATAATAACAAAGCAGCTATTAATGAATTGGAACAATTACGCGATACTGTTCTAACCAATAAAAGCGTAACTTTTGCCGAAATTGCCCGGCAATATTCCGAAGATCCGAATACTGCCCCTCAGGGCGGACGCGTTTTGAATCCGCAAACTGGCGAGCGGTTTATAGCCTTGCAGCAGCTCAATCCGTCTCTTTACCGAATAGTACTGTTGTTAGAAGAAGGCGAAGTCTCTGAGCCAAAACCCTTCACCCTGGGTACTACCAACGATTCTCAACATGCCTATCGAATCGTAAAACTTGATGAACAGGTGCCCGAACACGTAGCAAACCTCGAACAGGATTTCGACCGAATAAAACAAGCGGCTTTGAGGGCAAAACAAAGCAGGGTGCTGGCAGAAATGATCAGAGAGTTACGCAAGCAAATGTATGTAGAATATAAAATTCCTGTTCCCGAACCATATAAAATTTAACGATCAGCATGAGTACTATTCCGGGAGATTCAGTTGAGGCTGTAGATTATTTTCAGGCTTCTATAGAGCGCATTAAAGATGAAGTGGGTAAAGTTATTGTCGGCCAGGCTGACATTATTGACCAACTTCTAATCTGCCTTTTCTCCCGCGGGCATTGCGTGCTTGTTGGTGTACCGGGTCTGGCTAAAACACTGCTCATTCGCACTGTTTCGCAAACGCTGAATCTCAGCTTTAGCCGTATTCAATTCACCCCTGACCTCATGCCGGGTGATATTACCGGTACTGAAGTCATTGAAGATGATCGCGATACCGGTGGCAAGAAATTCAAGTTTGTAAAGGGACCTGTATTCGCAAACATCGTATTGGCTGATGAAATAAACCGTACACCACCCAAAACTCAGGCTGCTCTGCTCGAAGGAATGCAGGAATTTCATGTGACTGCTGCCGGGACTTCCTACCCGCTCGAACCACCCTTTTTTGTGCTTGCTACTCAAAATCCGATTGAACAGGAAGGTACCTATCCCCTGCCCGAAGCCCAGCTCGACCGTTTTATGTTTAACCTGTGGCTCGATTACCCTTCGGTTGATGAAGAAATGAATATCGTGGGGCAAACGACATCCGGCGAGACTTCAGAAGTTGAAGCGGTGCTTGATGTAGCTCAAATCATCGAATTGCAAGACCTGGTCCGTGAAGTTCCGGTACCCGAGGGCGTACTTTCATCAGCCATAAAGCTGGTCACTAAAACTCGTCCCCAGTCTGATATCGCACCCGATTTTATTAAAAAATATATGAGCTGGGGAGCGGGGCCCAGAGCTTCGCAATATTTAATTCTTGGGGGCAAGGCACGCGCCTTAAGCCGGGGACGGTACAATGTTTCTGAAGAGGATATCCGTGCCCTGGCAAAGCCGGTACTGAGGCATAGAATCGTCAACAATTATGCGGCCGAAGCCGAAGGACTTTCACCCGATAAACTCATCGAAATGCTGCTGGACGAAATGTAGAAGGTACAAGGAGGGTATAAGGAGAGAGTTGCCCTATACCCTATACCTTTGAATGCCTGAGGAGTATGAAGAGTAATTCAGCACCTGCCCAGAATTTATGGACTTAGAACTTTTACCATGGACTTCATCTTTCAAGGTTTCCAATCAACGTTGCCGGTTTGGCTTTACCTGCTGATTTTCGCGGCCTGCTCGTTCTTTGCCTGGTGGTCGTACAGCAGCATCACCGGCATTCGTAAATTATACCGTTATCTTCTTATTGGTCTGCGTTCTTCAGTCTTCTTCATTCTTTTAGCGCTGCTTCTAAACCCTTTCTTTAAAAAGGAAACCTCCTATTTTACGGAACCCAATATTCTGGTGATGCTCGATAATTCTGCCAGCACCGCTATTGAAAAACGTAATTACCAGGGAGTAAAAAGCTATCAAAAAGTACTTGAGGAGCTTAATTTCAGGGATTCATCAACCGTAAATTTTGATTTCTTCTCCATCGGTGGTGAACCAAAATCCATTTCTATTGATGAACTTACTTTTAATGCTGATCAGACAAATTTATCACAAACGGTTGAACTTATAAAAACAAACTCAGGCCGGGCAAAGGCGGCGATCATCATCAGCGACGGGATTTATACTGAGGGGGAAAATCCTGTTTTTGAAGCATCCGGCATAGATATTCCCGTTTTTACCATCGGTCTTGGAGATACTACTTCTCAAAAAGATGTACTGGTGGAATCAATCACTACGAATCCAAATGGTTATTTAAATAGCCGTCACGCTGTTGAAGTGACAGTTTCAAGTAAAGGATTTAGAGGCGAATCATTTCCATTGCAGTTGCAGAAGGGTGATGAAATCATCATGACTAAAACTGTAACACCGAAAATTTTAAACAGTACACAAACCATCACTTTTGAACTGCCGCTTGAGGAGGAAGGACTTCAACAGTTTAAAACAGTTATACCGGAACTTTTGGATGAATGGACGACGAAAAACAATGTGCAGCATTTTGCCGTAAATGTCCGCGACGCCAGACAGCAAGTTTTGTCGATTGCGTTCGAGATTCATCCCGATGTAGGCTTTATCCGCTCATTGCTTTTGCATGACCGTCGTATTCATCTCACCAGCCGCACCTGGCTCAACGGCAATCGATTTATTGAAGGAACATTAGCCTTCAATCCCGATACGGTTGATCTTGCCATCATTCACGGTTATCCATCCTCAGGGCTTCCCGCTGATGTTCAGAAAGCTATCACTGAACTGGCAAAAAATGTGCCGCTTATCGTCGCTGCGACTCCCAAATTTAATCCCCGGAATTTTGAAAGTGAAGTTTCATCTTTGCCGGTTAATGCTTCTTCTTTCTGGCAATATTCACCTGTAAGCCTTCAAGCTGAAGCGGATACCCATCCTATTTTAGAGCTTCCAACTGCTAATTTTGAACAGATGCCTCGCATTTTTGCACCCATTCAAAATTTAAGTCTCGCACCCGGTGCCGAAGCCATTTTCAGCAGTGTCTTTCAAGGACAACCTGCTTCAAAACCTGTACTGGCTGTTCAACAAATAGGAAATAAAAGAGCAGCAATTTTCACGGGTTATGGCTGGTTTCAGCTTGGTCAGAGTCCTGATAAGCAGCTAAGAGAATTTGTGACCCGTTTGTGGCTGAATGCGGTTAGCTGGACAGCTACCGATCCCGATGATCAAAAACTGGAAGTGCAACCGGCCCAAACTTCTTTCTCAGAAACGGAGCCGGTAGTGGTTAACGCTTATTTAAAGAATGAACGGGGTGAAGTTGAATCGCAGGCAAATATCAGCATTTCTGTTTCATCCGATTCAATGGATACAAAATTTTATTCTATGGAGAACCTGGGAGCGGGTGAGTATCAATTAAATTTGGGAACCTTGCCTGAAGGACTTTATTCTTTCAAAGCCGTTGCCAAAAAAGAAAATCGTGCACTGGGCACTCAAAGCGGAGAATTTGCCGTTGCAAGTTCTAATGCCGAATTCGTTAATACCGAGCGAAACGCTCAGCTTTTGCGACAGCTTGCTCAACGTACGGGCGGATTTTACCTCCCATTCGATTCCTTATCAGGTTTTTGGAATCAGCTCAATGAACAAAGCATATTGGATCAAACTAAAGAGATAGAAACTACTTTTTGGTATCCTTATCAGCACCTTTTCTGGTTTATTTTAGTGGTAGTTTTGCTAAGTGTCGAATGGATTTTCAGAAAATATCTTTCTTTGCCATAGTATGGAACACGGATGAAGCAGATTGAGCAGATCTTCAGTGAAGGTGAAAAGTGAAAAAGGCAAAGAACCTCATCATACATCTGGATTTGATGTGCTATGAATAGGAAGAGCATTAGATTGGAACGCGGATTAAGCGGATTAGACTGATTTTCACAGCTTTCCACCCCTGTTTATAACGGGGACTGAAAAGAGCGAATTTTATTCATCACTCCTTACGCATGCTTTCACACCGTAGCAGCTTCCATAAATGAAATACTCCCCTTCTGGGCATCCATTACAGCCGGAAGGCCAACCGGCAGGGTAACCATTTTATCTATGTGCCCAAAAAGAGCGCCTGAATAAGCGGGAATACCTAACGGTTTGATAAAGTGGTCAAGTACCTGTCCTAAAGTAAGACTGTATGAATTGGAGCGCTCGCAATTGGTACACTGTCCGAATATGAAACCTGAAATTTGATCAAGTGCTCCGCATAGTTTTAATTGAGTAAGCATACGATCAATGCGATAAATATCCTCACCCACGTCTTCCAGAAACAGAATATTTCCTTTCCAGTCTGGCAGATAATCGGAACCAATCATCGCGGTTAAAACGGTTAAATTTCCGCCTAAAAGTCGCCCCCTTACTTTCCCCGGAGTGATTACCGAAAAATCATTGCAGCTGCCGCAAGCATCCTGATCGTAAGTTTGAATAGTGTAAGGCTCCTTATAGCTTAAGGCTTTCTGAAAATGTCGTTTGGTAAACTTCGTCCATTCTGATTTACCAACGGGTCCGTGAAAAGTGACGAGCCCGGTTTTAGCGTAAATGGCCAGGAGCAGTGAAGTAATATCACTGAAACCAACTAAAATTTTGGGATTGTTCCTGATCAGTTCATAATCAATGAGGTTCAAAATGCGATTACAGCCCCAACCACCGCGAAAGGGTAAAACGGCGTCAACCGAATTATCGGCAAACATCGCGTTTAGATCGTGAGCACGCTGTTCATCCGTCCCCGAAAAATAACCGTACTGATCTCTGGCATGTTCACTGACCTTCACCTTAAAGCCCATCTCTTTCACTTTCTTGATGATTTTATCATACTTTGAGGAATCATGCAGTCTGCTGGCGGGACTTACCAGTCCGATGGTCTGTCCTTTCCGCAGGCCCTTTGGCTTCATCAGCCCTTTTTCTTGTTCTATTACAGGTACAAAACTTGCCAACGGGGCTAAACTGCCCATTCCCAAAACCGATAAAAACCATTTTCTATCCATAGGTGCTTTTGCTTTTTTAAATTTTAATGACTGCTACATCTCAACATGCTTCAGATCTAAAATCTTCGGAAAGAATAAACCTTGCCCACTATCTTTTATAAAGCCCTTCCTTCTCAATAATTTCTTTAACGCCGGCCGGCACCATTGCTGAAATATCTTTCCCCTGCCTCACCCGTTTTCTGATTTTTGTTGATGAGATATCAACAGGCTGATGAGCGACAAAATGAGCTTTCTCAGCAACTATTTTATTCAGGTTGGAATCATCAGTATCGGGTCGGCTGGCAATTAATAAATCACAATAATTGAGAATCTCCTGCCACTCGAACCATTCAGTAAAGTCGACTGCGGAATCTTCGCCAATGCACAAAAAAAAGTTATAGCCGGAGTTTTTTTCATGCAGATGTTTCACAGTTTGAACAGTATAAGATGGATAAGGGAGTTCCCTTTCAACTTCGTTGATGTGTACATCATCCATCTGGCTAAACACAACGTTAAGCATTTCCAGCCGGATTTTATAATTCGTTAAGCTATGGGTTTTGTGCGGAGGCTCAGGTGCAGGCAGAATCCAAAGCTCTGAAATATATTTTGACTGCAGAAAAGATTGAGCTATAGAAAAATGACCACTGTGAACAGGGTC
>DASVCW010000025.1:0-6768 GCA_036381435.1 Balneolaceae bacterium
CTATTCGAAAAGAAAGCCCCGTTGATCTGGGCATTATGAATTTTATGCCTGCTTCCGAATTAATGATCCCGCTGGATGTCCATGTAGCTCGCCAGGCACGAACTTTAGGGCTGATGTCTCGAAATTATAATGACTGGCGAGCGGTCGAGGAACTAACCGAAGCGCTCAGGCTGCTTGATGCCGATGATCCGGCTAAATACGATTATGCATTATTCGGTTTAGGGGTTGATGAAAATAGTATTCCTGAAGAACTAATTGTTAATAAGCATTTCTAGTTTTGTGCCGGAGCTGTTCCACCAAGAACCGCAAAGAGTAGCTTCCCGAAGGAATGTCTTACGGCAGAAGTGGCACGAAGGGTTTTCTTTGCGAATCTTCGTGCCTCCTTTGTGAATCTTAGTGTAACAGCGCTCAAACAGTTAAATTTCACAGAGAACCACAGAGAAAGGCACCGAGAGCCGTAGAGACTCCTATAAGAAGATTATTTATCTTCTATGACATTAATTAAAATAATTCATATATTGCGAGTCTGAAATTGGAAGAAAATTTTAATATAGCTTTTTTATGGTAGGAGTAAACGTAAAAGATAATGAGAGCATTGACCGCGCAATTAACCGGTTCAAAAAACTGGTAGCACGCTCTCGAATTTTGAATGAATATAAAGATCGCCAGCAGTACACCAAGCCTTCAAAAGAACGTCGCGAGGCTCTGAAGAAAAGCATTCGTGAAGAACGGCGACGACAACGTCATCAGTATTAGTAAAAGGTTTTCAGAATCTTACCTAATGTCATGCTGTCCGCCAGCCGGCGGATCAGCATCTGTAGCAGGTAATTTCTAATCAACTTGAACTTAGTTTGTTGTTTCCAGATCCCTGATCCGCCAACTGACGGACAGGATGACATGAATCGGCATTACAAAGCTCTTTAGTTAAGTCTGAAGGGCTTTTTTTATGGCGTTCATAATATTGATAACGCTATCTATCTTAAGATCACTATTCTTTTGGGGTTTATTAGCCTTGGGAACGATCGCATGATTGAAACCCAGTTTTTGGATTTCCCCGAGCCGCCGATCAATTTTATTAACCGCCCGGATTTCTCCCCCCAGCCCTACTTCACCAAGAAAAGCAATTTTATTCGAGACAGGCTTATCTAGAAAGCTGGAAACCAGGGCCGAAGTTACGCCCAGATCAGCAGCAGGATCATTAATTTTCAATCCGCCCGCAATGTTCAAATATACATCCTGTCCTGAAAATTGGTATCCGCCCCGCTTCTCTAAAACTGCCAGCAGCAATGATAATCGCCGGTGATCAAATCCGTTTGCCGTTCTTTGCGGGGTGCCGTAGTTGCTGGGTGTTACCAGTGCCTGCACCTCGACCAAAAGGGGACGCGAACCTTCAATCGAGCAAATCACTGCGTTTCCACTGACTTTGCTGTTATATTCAGAAAGAAAGAGTTGCGACGGATTGAGAATGTCAATTAATCCAGATTCTTTCATTTCAAAAACGCCTACTTCCTGAGCGGGGCCAAAGCGGTTCTTCAGGCTGCGCAGCATCCGGTAATTGTAGTTGCTGTCGCCTTCGAAATGCAGAACGGTATCGACCATATGTTCGAGCACACGCGGACCGGCGATATTGCCGTCTTTGGTAACATGGCCGATCACAAGCGTAGTAATATTCTGCCTTTTAGCCAACTGCTGCAACAAAGCGGCACACTCTTTCACCTGCTGAATACTGCCGGCCATACTGGTTAGCTCGGTGCGATAAACGGTTTGAATGGAATCAACAATGAGCAAATCGGGATTTAATTTTCGTGCTTCATTCAGCACATTGTTGATATCGGTATCCGTATAGATATAGAAATTCTCTGACTTCACCCCCAGCCGCTGGGCACGCTGTTTAATTTGTCCTGCCGACTCTTCACCAGCGCAATAAAGAATTTTTAATTCCGGGTGAGATTTTCCTATTTGAAGAGTCAAAGTGCTTTTCCCGATACCGGGATCACCGCCGATCAGTACAAATGAGCCGGGAACGAATCCACCACCAAGTACGCGGTCTAATTCCTGAATTTTACTTAGAAACCGGTCTTCAGAATTCGATTCTATCTCGTTTAACTGTTGGGGCGGCGGTGACTGATCAAGCCCGTCAACCTTGCCTTTATGTTCTTTTTTTTGGCCATTTCGCTCAACCTTAAATTCCTTAAAAGTATGCCAGTTTCCGCAACTGGGGCAGTTTCCCAGCCATTTAGCCGAAGTATGTCCGCATTCGCCGCAGAGATATTCGATTCGATCTTTAGCCATTTGTCTTTATTTCTTTCGTTTCTAAGCCTTTCGTACCTGTGATTTAAGTTTCCCAGCTATTATCTTAACACTTATAAACCAATCTGTAAGCGTCCGTAGGACCTGACAGCGTTGGTGGTAAAGACGCTGACAGGAGCCGGAAAACCACTCGCACGCTGTCAGGTCGTACTTTATTACATATCAATATAATACCTTTCCTCATGTCTCAACAATACAGTTACTCCTGGTTTATTCAGCAGTTTGAAAATTCAAAAGCTGACGCGGAGAAATTTATTCTTTCTGTAGATGAAGCTCAATTCCTTCAGTCGCCCGCAAGTGACAAATGGTGTATTGCCGAATGCTATAGCCATCTCATCAAATTCGGTGCTCTTTATTATAAGAATTTAGCCGGTGAATTGTGGAAAGAAGTACATACTGAAAATCCTGATCAGGCATTTAACTCGCGCTGGATTTTTCAAAAAGTAGTAAACTACTTCGAGCCTCCCTATAAAATCAAAATAAAAACTTTTGAGCAGATGAAGCCTGATCCCGTTTCAGGTTACAGCCGTATTGAATTGCTGGATGAATATATAAACTTGCAAGATCAGCTTATCACACTTTTAAAACAATTCAAGCACCGGCAAGTTGATTTGCGGAGATCAAAAATGCCACATCCTATTTTCCCACGATTGAAGCTGACGCTTTCGGAAAGCTTTGCATTACTTGAGACGCATCAACGGCGGCATCAGTGGCAGGCAGAGCAGGTTTTGCGGGTTGTTTCACAGAGGAACAAGGAGAATTCACAGAGCTCCGCGGAGGAGTAGAAATAGTAACTCCCCGTGAAAACTCCGTGCCTTCTCTGTGTAACTCTGTGCAAAAGTGAAAGAACGAGGCAGGATGCAGTACTTTTCGAAAGCAAGATTACAATTATTAATGTAGCTATAACGTTACTGCAATGAATAATTAGTTGCAATATTCGTTCTACGTCAGGTCATCCCCCTGCGCCCCCTTCGAAGGGGGAAATAATCTTCCCATAGGGAAGATAAATGAATAAAAATCATTTTCTAGAAGATGAAAACTTTTGATTCGGAATCATTTCAAATGCAATATCAAATTGCTGATGTTGCGGCTGATTTGTATGTAGCCGGTGCCGGTGATTTCACTCTTAAAGATGTTGCCAAAGAGCTTGATATCGATGTGGGTGAAATCTTCAATTATTTCCCCAATAAAAAAGATATTTTACAGTTCTATTATGCATCACTGGCGGTTCGTTATGAATTCATGATTGATGAAATTGATGATTTTGAGAGCTATTCCATCAGCGAAAAGCTCTCCAACTTTGCCTACGCCAGTTTTGATATGTTCGCTGAGAAGCAGGTTTTTGTGGAGGATACTTTTGATGAGCTGATCACTCGGAACTGTGCTAGAACAGAATTTGAAGAAGAAATTGAGCGGCTTGTTAAACGATTTTTAGAAAGTGATAAACATATATCTTTGAGCTCTTCTATTGCCCTTAACGGCTATTTTTATGCCTTTTTACGACGGCAATATCTTTCACTGGTGAAGTTCTGGCTCAACGATGAGAGTGAAAACCACGAGTTGACAATGCAGCTGACGGACAAGCTGACCGGCTTTTTGCAGGAACTGATGTACAACCCGATTGCTGATAAAAGCCTTGACCTTGTGAAATTTATGTACGCGAATAAAAAGTCATTTTTGACCAACATCCCCTTTGTAAAACAGATCTTTTCAAAAATAGAAATTCGATAATTTATGAATGATGATTTTCCTTCGTCTAAGCTTGAGCGCGGTAAAATATTTGCTAAAACCGGGCTCAAAGTTGGAACGAACTATGCCAAACGATATCTGAAAAAATCGGCCGGCAAGAAAGAAACAGAAAGTGAAAGCAGTAAATTTCACTCAGAAAATGCCCGCGAGGTATTTAATGAATTCACCAAACTTCGCGGAACAGCCCTCAAAATTGCCCAATCCTTTAGTATGGATCAAGGTATGCTTCCGGATGAATTTGCCGAGGTGATGAGCGAAGCTCAATATAGCGTGCCGCCGATTAACAAAGCGCTGGCGCGGTCTCTCATCAAAAAAGAGCTGGACGATTATCCCGAAAACTTGTTTGATGAGTTTGAGTCCGAAGCCATGGCGGCTGCTTCGATCGGGCAAGTCCATCGCGCACGGGTGAAAGACGGACAGAAAGTAGCGGTGAAAATTCAATATCCTAATGTTCGCAATACCATCCATTCCGATTTGGGGATGGCCAAAACACTGCTCAAACGGTTTATCAAACGAGGAGTGAGCATTGATGAGTATCTGGAAGAAATTGAATCAACACTGGTGGAGGAGACTGATTACATCCGGGAAGGCGAGTATATGGAATACTTTCACAATCGTTTTTCTGAAGAAGGTATCGTTACCCCACGATGGATAAAAGATTTGTCATCATCAAAAGTGCTGACGATGACGTTTGTTGAGGGAAAGCATTTGAGAGAGTTTCTGGAATCAAACCCTACGCAGCAACAGCGAAATCATTTCGGGCAGTTGCTTTGGAATTTCTTTCACGACCAGGTAGAGCAGCGTAATTTCATTCATGCAGATACACACCCCGGTAATTTCTTTTTCCGGAATGACGGGATGCTTGGAGTAATTGATTTTGGCTGTGTAAAGAAGTTTTCGGAGGAATTTACCAGGGATTATATGCAGCTTTTGCCTACTCACTTAAACCAGGATGAGGATGAAATCCGGCAAATGTATATCAGGATGGACATCATTAAAGGACATCCGGATAACCCCAAAAAAGAGGAACAGTTTTTCCGGTATTGCAAAAATTATGGAGATACTTTTGCCGAGCCTTATATGAATGATTCTTTTGATTTTGGCGGTCCTGAATTTAAGCAGAAAATCAATCGTTTTGCCAAAGAATTGCCTATCATGAACGAACCGCGCGGCGATAAGAATTTCATTTACAGCACAAAAGTTCACCTGGGGCTTTACAGTATGCTGATGAAGTTAAAAGCTCAAATCGATACCCGGCAAAGCAAGAAAATTGTGCACCAGGTGGTGGAACAGATGGTTTAGCGGTTTCTCGCAGAGGCGCGGAGAAATGTAACCCCAAGCGCTGCTTGGGAAGGAACATTCTTTAAATCGAAGAAATGCCTTGATCGAAGCAGTCTTGCTCTCCATAGTTTTAACGAAGGAGAGGCGCTTCGATATACATAAAAAAAGCTACCGGATTCATCATCCGCAGCTTTAATTATTAAGGCCGTATGTCATCCTGAATTTATTTCAGGATCTATTGCAGGAATTATGTTGCTAACTATATAAGAAACCTTAGTTACACATGCTGAAACAAGTTCAGCATGACATTTTTAACCTTCTTCGGCTTCTTCCTTGCCATTAAAAGCTTCGAAAACCATTTTCAGATCATCGGCCACTTCCGCTTTTGTGCGTCCTTCGATACGGTGACGAGGAATCATCGCCTTAATTTCGCCATCCTTAAAATAGGCGAAAGCAGGTGACGAAGGTGGGTATTCTCTGAAATATTCCCGTGCACGGGCAGTCGCTTCTTTATCCTGTCCCGCAAAAACGGTAACCATGTGATCGGGCTTATCTTCAGAATCATCAAGCGCAATCTTAACACCGGGACGCGCATTTCCGGCGGCACATCCACAGACCGAGTTGATAACCATCAGCATCGTGCCTTCATCGTATTCTTTCATCGCACGGTCCACATCATCAACCGTCTTTAACTCTTCAATGCCGAGATCGGTCAGTTCTTCACGCATCCATGACACATCCGGCCCTGTTCCTAAACCAAATTGCATAATCAATCGTAATTTTTTTAGCGTTTATTTGATCGTAAATATAAGATCAAATTATGAAGTATAGAAGAAGAAAACGCCCCGTTTCGAGGCGCTTTCTCAAAATCAACCGGCATTAGCGGGCTTCGTTGTAATTTTTGTTCACCTGATCCCAGTTAACCAGATTCCAGAAGGCATTCACATAATCGCCGCGCTTGTTTTGGTAGTTCAGGTAATAGGCGTGCTCCCAAACATCAAGTCCAAGAATAGGCGTTAAGCCGTTCATATATGGGCTATCCTGGTTCTGGGTTGAAAGTATTTCCAGTCCGCCGTCTTTTTTCACGCACAGCCATGCCCAGCCCGAGCCGAATCGTCCCGTAGCTGCATTACTCATTTCTTCTTTGAATTCCTCAAAACCGCCGAACTCATCATTGATAGCATCAGCAACATCACCGGTTGCGGGACCGCCGCCATTGGGTGAAAGGATGGTCCAGAATAATTTATGGTTCGCATAGCCACCGCCGTTATTGATCACATTCTGACGAATATCATCCGGCACTTCGTTGATTCTCTGCAGCACTTCTTCAATCGGCTGATCAGCAAATTCAGTACCTTCCAAAGCCGCATTTGTCTTTTTAGTATAGCCCCCGTGGTGCTTGTCGTGATGAATCTTCATTGTCTGCTC
>DASVCW010000026.1:0-98901 GCA_036381435.1 Balneolaceae bacterium
ATAGCGCATGGAAATCAAGCCTTCGCCATAGTCACTCAGGTAAATGCGGTCGCTGCTTTTGATAAAATGCGGGTGCTCGAAGCCATCAGTACCGGCAATAAAATGAATGGGACCACCTTCCGATGAAATCCATACCAATTCATTATCTGTAAACGGCATATACGCTCCCGGAGATTGATAGTACATGCGATCTTCACCGCGAATGGCCACGATGCGATCCTGCGTTTTTGACCATGCCAACTGCTGATAAATAGCCGATTGCTCGGTCAGCCGCTGGAGATCATCACTGTCGGGCTGCACTTTGTAAATGTGTCCGCCTTTTTCGGGGCTCCAGGTTGAAAAAGCAATCCATTCGCCATTGGGAGACCAGGTTGGAAAGGCTTCGGTGAAGTCAAAATCGGTGATGCGTTGCGGTTCGCCGTCGGGCAACTCCATTACATACAATTTGTCGAGCACGGTGAAAGCCAGCTTGCTGCCGTCGGGTGAAGGAACCGCGTCCCGAATTTGACGGGCGATAAACTGATCGGTGTCTTTAATCGGGTATTGGAAATCGAGACGGGGGCCGAGTTCAAGCTGCGTATCAACCGTAAAGGGAATTTCTTCGGCTTCGGCACCTTCGGCAATGGGGATGCGCCAGATTCGTCCGCCAAAAGAAGCAACGACAGCCTTGTTATTGGGGGTGAAGTCCATTCGCGGCAGAACACCAAGCGTAGCGCGAGATTCCATATCATCACGCTGTACCGGATAAGCCAGCCAGCGCTCTTCCCCGGTTTTTAAATTCCGGATTCGCAAACCGGTTTCGGTTCTATAGCGAGTACCATAGACCAACCATTTGCCGTCACTCGAAAGAGTGGGACGAAAAGCCGAGCCGAGCCGCGCTGTTTGAGTGTGAATTTCTCCTGTCTTGCGATCAAATTTCGCCAATTGATATTGCGGGAAAGTAGCGTTATAGTTCCAGTCACCCCTTCTGCGCGAAAACCAGACATATCGGTCGTTGCTGCCAAAAGCCGCGCCAATGGTTTTTATGCGTTCTTCCGTATCCATAAACTCGATACCGCTCCCGCCATTCACGTGATACATATGAAACTTGTGGAGGCCGTTTCTCACTCCTGCACGCGCTGCAATGATATATTTTCCATTTGGTGTCCAGATGGGAGACTGCATGCGGTAGTTATTACCGTGAGTGCGCTGGTCGGCTTCCATCGTTTCCAGATTGAGAATCCAGACATTATCACCGCCGCTGCGGTCGGAGATATAGACCACTTTGGTTCCGTCGGGACTGTATTGGGGCTGCGAGTCGAAAGCCATGCCATCAGTCAGTTGCCGGGCTTCTCCCCCTTCAATGGGTAGCTCGTACAAATCACCCATATAGTCAAAAATAATTTTTTCACCGCTTGGGTGAATATCAATCGACAACCATGTTCCTTCGTTAGTTTCGAGATGTACTGTTCGTGCAGATTCAAGCGGCAGTTCACTGCTGCTGTATTCGATAGCATCGGCCCTGCTTTCACTTTGCTGAGCTACTGCCGTAATGTTCATTCCCGAAAGCATAACAAAAACAGCCGTCAGGGTTGATAAGATGATTCGTTTCATAATTGTTTTATTGAATGAGGAGTGATGTAGTAACAAGTAATGGATTATAAACAATCTAAGGGAGGATTTTTGTAAATAAGTATTAAGGGAAGGGATATAAATTTTGAATTTTGAATTAGGGGAAAGGTAAAAGTTAGTTAAGGGATTTTTGATTTGGGTGGTTTTTTGTTATTTCGTTATTAATTACTAAAGCTGAATTTAGGCATCCAAAATTGTCATTTCGAGCCCTTGAATCATCGGGGCGATGGTTTTGTCGGTCCCGACAGCTGTCGGGAGAGAAATCTCATCAGTCCTACATATGCTGCCAGATTCGAACGGGATGGGATTTCTCCGTTTCGAGCGGAAAACCACCGCTCTTCAATCGAAATGACACTGCTCTGAAGGATAACACATTAACCCCAACTAACTTTTCTATGCGACGACTAACTACTTTTTTGTTACTATTTGCAGCCCTTCAAACAGGATTAGTATTAAGCGGAGGTGCAGCTTATGCGCAATTTAAAGCAGATTCGGCCAAAGCAGAGGCCATTCTAAAATCCAGGAAGTCAGTTACTCATCATTCTGTAGAAATAGCGGGAGAAACGATTGAATATACCGCTACCGCCGGAACGATGATTATTCATAACGATCAGGGTGAACCTATTGCTTCATTAGGTTACACTGCTTATACCAAAGAGGATGTGGAGGATTTATCAAAACGTCCGGTTACTTTTGCTTATAACGGCGGTCCCGGTTCTTCATCTATCTGGCTGCATATGGGTGCGCTGGGGCCAAGACGAGTAGTCGTGAATGATCCCGAAGTAACACCTCCCGCTCCTTATCAATTAACCGATAATCATTATTCCATTCTCAATGTTACTGATGTGGTGATGGTTGATCCGGTGGGAACCGGTCTTAGCCGAGCGGTTGGCGAAGCGGAAAACAGCGACTTTTGGGGAATTGAGAGAGACATCATGTCCGTCAGTCGGTTTATTAAAACTTACATCAGTGAAAATAATCGCTGGAATTCGCCTAAATACCTGTTGGGTGAGAGCTATGGAACCACGCGCTCGGCCGGAGTAGTAAATTATTTGCAATCTCGTGAAGGCATTGCCATGAATGGAGTGATACTGGTTTCTGCCGTGCTTGATTTACGGACTATAGCTTTTGGTCACGGAGATAACCTGCCTTACATCATTTATTTGCCTACTTATGCCGCCGTAGCGTGGTATCACGACCAGCTTCAGCCCCAGCCAAAAGATTTGGAGGCTTTCCTGGAAGAGGTCCGTGAGTTTGTCACCACCGATTATGCCCTGGCATTGATGAATGGAGATGAACTTTCCGAAGCGAAAAGAAATCAAATCATTAATAAACTTTCGGAATATACCGGGTTAAGCAAAGAATATATTGACCGGGCAAACCTGCGGGTCACCGGACCTGAATTCAGCAAGCAGTTATTACGGGGTGAAGAGCAGGTAGTGGGAAGACTTGATGCCCGCTATCTTGGCTATAGCATTGACAATTTAGCTCAACGACCGTTTTATGATCCGCAAAGCAGCGCCATCAGTCCGGCTTATACTTCTATGTTTTTAAAGTATTATCACGAAGAGCTTAATTTCGGAAAAGAAATGCAATATCATATTTCCGCCTATGGCTTGCCCGGTTTTGACTGGGACTGGTCGCGTGATGGCAGTTTTTTTCCCACCAGCCCTACCACAGCCCCCGATTTGGCTGAGATTATGACTAAGAATCCTTATTTAAAAGTGCTGGTTCTCAATGGCTATTACGATTTAGCCACTCCCTTTATGGGCACGGAGTACACGATGAACCATCTTGGAATTCCCGGTGATTTGGAGGATAATATTATCATGAAATACTATAAAGCCGGCCACATGATGTATACCTATAAGCCTTCCTTGATAAAATTCCATGAAGATGTAACCGCGTTTATCGAAAAAACAGACAGGACCGAATAGAGCAACTTCATCTTCATCTTGTTCCGTGGCTCTGCCGCGGAACCAATGGTAAATCGCTTTTTGTTTTTACATCGCGTCATACTGCCTTAAAGGGATTGATCTAAAGAAACTCTAACTATAAAAGCATCCTGATATAAATCTGTTTGTTTAGCAATTAGTTTATTTAACAGTTGTTCCGCTTCTTTTCTACTTTTAAAAAAGCCGATGCGGCATTTAAAAAGCTTTTGTTCCGTATTAAATATGACTGTTACATTGTGATCAGTTTTCAGCTCTGATGCGTTTACAAATCCAATGGCGTTTTTCTTTTCTCTGAATGCGCCGATCTGGATAGCAAATAATTCTTTTAAGGGCTGATGCGGAACTGCATTTAAAGAAGCCACTCTAAATGATATGCCATCAACAATATCACCCCTTTTGGCCGGTTCTACGGTGAATTGAATAGAATCTTTTACAGCAACAAAAGAACGTTTTGCGAGTTGTTCCGCATTTAAAACAGCTTCATATTTACCGGGCATCAGTCCTACATAATAGAAGTTGCCGCCGGTGTAGGTTTTAATGGTTTTTGTAAATGATTCATCCAGTGACTGGATTTTAATATCCAAGCCATACAACTCATAGCCGGAAATACTGCCGTTCATAAAAATTTCACCGGACATTTCACCCGTTACGACTATTGGCACAGGTATCGTTTTATATAAATTGGGCAGCGGCTGTACAGAATAGCTTTTGTACTTCGGTTTCCATAGAGGATTTACGAGACTCGATCTATTGATTTGTAAAATATAGCGTTCATAAGGAATGAGATTTTTTATAATTCTTTGCTCCCTGTGTGAGGGTCGTGACTGCCCCTGTCGATAAACGTCTGCGGTGACTCCTTCAACAGATGGTTCACCCCTATCCCTTTCGCCATTGTTATTGAGGTCAAGGAAGGCGTCGAGTACCAGGGCGGCCTTTCCAGTTTGTCTCTGATCATCAAAAAGAAAGCTTCTGCTTTGATTATTAAAAATGATGGAGCCGGTTGTATTCTGATAAAAAGTAGGCTCGCCGGAAAGTGCACGGGCGAATGAAGTGTGCCTTACAAAGGGTAAATCGATCTTAAAGCTTAACAGAAAGCGGTTGTTATCAAGCAATTCATTTCTATGAAAGGAGAAGCTGAGATAACTTCGGGATGAAACACGAAGTTTAAAATCAAGGCCAAAGTTGGTGATTTTATCAAGCCGGTGACTAAAGATCAGGGAAGGTCTTAACAACAGCCGGCTGAATAAACGCCTGGAAAGATGAACTTCGGTATTAAACTGCAACGGAATAAACTGTTTAATACTTTCATCCCTGAACATCATACGGTTGTTCACACGCATAGTCATTCCCAACGGGAGCCCCATCGAAATGCCGCTGTAAATATTTAAATTTTGATTGCCGGAATGATAGCGGGTAAATCGAGAGCTTATGAAGGTTGAAAAATTCAAAAAAGAGAGATCAACCGGAAATGAAGTGTTGAAGGCGGCTTCTACCGATTTGCCTGTTTTGTTGTAGATCGAAGATTCATAGTACTTTTTAGCATTTATCAACAGAGACTGGGAGCCGGAAAGAATCATTCGCAGTGAAGCCTGACTAAGATGGTTGAAGGTATGGCTCCCTTTGGCAATAATTCCCCCGCTCAGCCGGAACCAGGATTGTACAAAGGGAAGAAACTTCTTCCCCCGGTCAGAAAACTGCATGATGCTGCCGCCGCCAACTGTAATATTGGAAGTAACCCCGAGCCTTGTATCTAAACGTCCAAACACACGGTCGGCAAAGGTTGAATATTTTCCCGCTGAAAGGGTGTACTGAAACTTACCAGGCGAAAGAAAGTCGCGCGGGATGTAAATGAGGTATTGTTTTGAGTGATTAAATCCTGTGGGATCATAATATTTGAGTTGAATCAGATTAGAGCCGTAATAAAGGGGAGCGTTAAATCTGAAAAAGCGCCGGCGGTTGCTGACAGCAAAATCTTTAAGCTGGTTATTTATATACAACTCTGAATCCCAGCCTTCATTAAGTCTGTCAGCAAAATGGAAGGTGCCAAATTGGTAAACAGGAGCATTGGGGCGGTTAGTGACTTTGATTCCGCGAAAGGCATAAGCATTCAGTCCCAGCCGGTTCTGCACGGAAAGATCGCCTAATTGTACTTTTTTTATAAGAGGTGAAGAATAAATAGAATATTCCCATCGTCCTTTCAAACGCTCCCAGTGCACCCCGTACTGTTTTGATCCGGATGCGTTCAATACCATGTTACCGCCCAGAAAATGCCCGCCGAGTCCCAGGCTGTATGAGTAGTTAAAATCTTTGTAGGTGTGAGTGCTGTTGAGAGACCAATCAGCTATCCATCCGTCAAATAAATAATGTTTTCCGGGAAGCCTGACATCAGGAGAAAACTCAACCGAAGCTGAACTGAAATTTTCATACCGTTCTTTACGCTCCCGAAATTTAACCACCGGCAGTTTGTGTTCGGAATAAAGCAAAACCTGAAGCTTTCGGTAATCAAATAAAACCTCCATTTTCAAAAGTTTTTCTAAGAGCTTTTTGTAAATAAAGATTTCATTCTCAGTCCGTATAACATCATTATCTGAAAGTTTGATTGAACCTTCCGGCCCTTCTACGGTTTGCTCTTCAAAATTAAACTGCACCGGTTCTGAAGGATCGGGAAAATGAACAACCAGCCTATCCTTTTGATATGAAGCTTCGATTTTGAGCAGTGAAAACAGCTGCTTCGCCGGCAGATAAAGCTTGTCTTTCCAAAGGCGGGCATCAATGCTAAAAACTAACTTCCGCTCTATCTTCAGCTGCAGAAAAATGAGCTGGCCTTTATTTTCATCAGCAGGGCCGGGGGCAAGCGCTTCTGCTTTGGACAGACACAGAAGCAGTAAAAATCCAAAGCATAATAAATGCTTTGAATGGGTCATTTTATAGTGAATTGAATTGATTTTGAAACAGGGGGAGCGGGCAAAATCGCTTCATTTTCACGTGCCCTTAAGGTTGTGGTGAATGAAATCTGCGCCCGATATTGACCCGGCGAAAGATTTTCTTTATCAACATTAAAACTGCGGGTTTGCCGGTTGTAAACAGCAATCTCCTTTTGGTCATGATAAAGTCGGCGGCCGTCTTTATAAAGGCTTACCGACACATGTCCCAAATAAGCGGCGTTACCTTTGCGGTCTAGTTTCGTCCAAAGCTGAAGCTTACCGTTTTTTGCTTTGGCTTCAATGCTCATAATCTCAATTCCGGTGCGGACATTTCCGTGGCGATAATTCAGAGATAAAATAGTACGCTTGATAAGGTTGATATGAGTGGTTATCCGCTCACTTAGGTTGTTTTTTATCGTTCGGGCGTTGGTAGTAGATATAGCCGGACGAATCCAGTATTCACCGGCGGGCAAACCGGCAGGCGGGCGCGCGGAAAACCGAATGGTCTGTTGCTGTTTGGGAGGTAAAACCAGATGACGGGGATAGACGCGAATCCACTCTGTTGCTGAGAGCGCTCTTTCAGGTACTTTTTCAAATGTTTTCAAGTAAACATTCCCCTGCTTATTTGTGGCCGGGTATCCGAATAAAAGCTCCACGGTCAGTTCCTGTGGCTTGTCCGATGAATTGCGCACTACCAGACGACCGGTTTGTTTATGGTCATTCATATACAGGGCGACAGGAGCGATATGAACCTGGGCTGAAGTGCGGGACAGGCCAAAAGTCACCCCGAATAAAAAGACAAAAAATAAGGAAAAGAATTTTTTATATCGGGGCAGACACTTTAAAACAAAATTCATGACAATTTTTAATTGGTATAGGTTACATCAAGTATGATATCGCCGCTATAGGAATTTCCGGGCTGTGTATTTAAAGGCAGAACTGTGGCGCCAAGCCAGATGTACAGTTTGCCCTCACTGCTTAATGAGGTCACAACGCCGGTTTTTGGGTCAAAAGCTATAGCAGCAAACTGTCCGTTTGAATCGGTGCTGTAGGCGGCATCGGTTGAACTAAAAGCGATACTCAGGGTATTACCAGAAACGTCCTGCAGATAATTTGGAAGCTGAAATAATATTTGAACTTCCCTTCCGGCTTCTCCCGTAACTTCAAAGCGGGCTGCCAGCGCATCTTTGTGACTAATTTTTTTCTCAATGCCCGGGAAAATCTGATCGCCGAAATCGATCCCCCTGGCAGTGTTCACAGTCAGCCCCTGCGATAGAGCGGGAGCGGCTATAAACAAAATCAGTGAAAGGAACAGCGAGAGCTTTGAACCCATTATTCCGGGTGGTTATTTTGAAAAAAGTAAGACTGCGGTCAAAAAACCACCGCCTAAAAAAGAGGATACCGGTGATCAGACCGGTATCCAGAAGGTCATAAGCTATTAGAGTAAAATAGAGTAGTTAATTACCGGTATAGGCAACTGTCAATGTAATGTCTCCGGAGTAAGCACCTGCTTTTTGAGTGCTTGTCGGAGATACCGTACCACCTAACCAGATATACAGTAAACCACTGGTTGAACCCAGGGTAGTAGTCAGTGTAGTACTTGGGTCATGCATGTTTGTCCCGGTAGGAGTACTGCTTGTGCTGTATTCAGCGACCGTACCAGTGAAGTCTACGGACATAGTAGTTGTATTATCAGTAGTATGGGTTAACTCTGTAGGCAAAGTAAAGTCAGCAGTTATTTGTTTGCTTGCTTCACCGTCAATATCAAACTGTGCGGCGCCGGCATCTGTTGTTGTAATAGTTTTTGCAATACCGGGAAAAAGCTGAGTACCAAAAGCCAGATCTGTTCCTGAAAGGGTAATAGGTTCCAGAACCGTACCGGTTGCTTGAACAGTTGTAGATACCTGCGCAGAGGCAGTGTTTGCTGTTGCGGCAAATGCAAAAAGGGTAATAGCCGCTAATAGTAGTTTAGAGGTTTTCATAGATGTATATTTTTCATTAGTGATGTTTTGTCAAGAAGGAAAATGGGCAGGGAGTTAAATAAAAACAGGGAGGAAAAAATCATCAGCCCGAAAAGCTAACAAACGAATTGTTTACCCCTTTTTTAATTCATCCCCTACTAAACCAACTTTCCGAACAAAATATTAAAAAATTCTAATATTAAAAATTCTTAATAAAAATTTGACTTCTTATTCATTGAGGAGTAGATTTTTTATAGATAGTTGATTGTTGGCTCAGTAAGCTGATTTAACGGGGTAAAAAGTAAATCTACAGTAAAAGCCGAAATTTTATCGTCTGAAATTTTTTTTGGCATATTTGTAGCAAATCTTAATAAACCACCATAATACCTTTTATTACATAGCTGGAACATTAGGGCGTTTTGTTGAATCTCTTCTGAATTGACAACAATAGATTTTTTAAAAAGAATAATAAAAGCATGTTGTCTCCCAATGTTTTCAATTAATACAAAAGCGCATTTAAATATATGTAGTCACAAATAAGAGGTGATTGATATGGAAAACATATTTAAAGCAATTAACCCTGTCTCAAAAGTAATATTAAGTTATTTACTCATAGCATCACTGTGGATACTTTTTAGTGACCAACTGGTAGATTTACTAGCTGCGGAAACAGGAAAAATAACTGTTTATCAAACTTATAAGGGACTTTTCTTTGTATCAGCAACAACAGTATTCCTCTATATATTAGTGAGCCGGATTATTAACGAACTCGAACAAAGTCGTACACGGCTGCAGAAAATAATGGATCAATCGCCGGGTATAATTTGCACGGTTAAAGAAGATGGAAGGTTTGCACAAGTGAGCAAAGCCGCCAAAGACGTCTTGGGATATACGCCCGAAGAACTATTGAATAACAAATTTTTAGCTTTTGTTCACCCCGATGATGTTGAGCTCACTACTAAGATCGCAATTGAAGTAATAAAGGGTACAGAATTCAGAGGTTTTACAAACCGCTATATTCGGAATGACGGTGAAATTGTGCATTTAGAGTGGTCCGCCCGGTGGGATGATGAAGATGAACTCATGCATGCGGTTGCAATAGACGTTACTGCATTAAAAGAAGCGGAAAATGAAACGGCCAAAGAAAGGAATATACTTCGTTCCATTATCGATAATATTCCGGATTATGTATTTGCTAAGGACCAGGAGCGAAGAATGATTCTAAGCAATAAAGCGATGAACAGGGCTATATTCGGAGAAAAATATGAAAGAGAAGGACTAGGTAAAACGGCCTTTGATATGTTCAGCCCTGAAGTAGCGAAACCTATTGACGATGATGATAAAAGGGTTATTGAGGCCGGTGAATTGATAATTAACCGTGAGGAAATGGTTTATGGTTCTAAAGGAGATAAGCTGTGGCTGCAGACCACAAAAGTTCCGCTAAGGAATCAAAACAACGAAATTTATGGCTTGGTAGGCATAACACGTAACGTTACAAAAAAGAAGAAGGCTGAAGATCAAATCAGACTGGCTAAAGAAAGGTATGAAATGGTCATGAAGGCTACCAGGGATACGGTTTATGACTGGAATATTGCCAAAAGTAAGTTGAGTTGGGGAAATAATTTTGAATCAAATCACGCTCAAAACTATTCGATTAAATACTGGTTAGAGAGAATACATCCGGAAGATCAAAAACGGGTAGAAAAAAGCTTAAATCAAACATTAGAATCACCATCGAAAACAAAATGGGAGTCAGAATACCGGTATGTAAACGAAAATCGAAGCTTTGATACCCTTTTAGAGAGAGGTTTTATCATAAGAGATAAAAAGGGCACAGCAATACGGATGATTGGTTCCTTACAGGATATAACCGTACTTAAGCAAAAAGAACAAGAAGTTCTGGAATCGCTAAGGGAAAAGGAGGTTCTGCTGTCGGAAGTACATCACCGGGTGAAAAATAATCTTGCATTGGTATCCGGCATTGTTCAGTTACAAGCCTTTGAGGAAGGTGATAAAGAGTTAGAGGAAAAGCTGATGAGCTTTGTTATGAGAATTCATTCTATAGCAAATATCCATGAACAGTTATATCAGTCTAAAAGCTTTTCGAAATTAGATTTTTCAAAGAACCTGGAAACATTAATTAAAAATGTAGTTAATGTAGTTCAGTATGATGTCACCGTAGCACTTCATTTTAAACTAGATTCCGTTCAATTAAATGTAAACCAAGCGTTGCCGGCTTCTTTAATAGTTAATGAAGTGGTAACAAATATTTTGAGGCACGCTTTTAAAGGGTTAGATGAAGGAAAAATCACTGCTGAATTAAGTTGTATTGATGATACAGTAGGTGTAAAAATTATTGATAACGGAAAGAAACTTGCTGAAGACTTAAACACTAAGGAGAGCAAAACAGTTGGATTTGAGCTAATTGAAGTATTAACAAAACAATTAAACGCAAACTACAAATATGAAACAATTGGCAGTGAATCCATGTTTATGCTCGAGTTCAAAAAAACTGATTTAAAAGGTATCTGTAATGCCTACTTATAACTTCTATTTTTACGATAATAGTATTTTGTGATTTATTACGGTTCTCCTATCTTAAGATTAAAATCCAGATTTTGATTAGTTAATACAGCGGTAATTATGCAAGAAAAATATACCACATCCGAACAGTTTATTATCAAATTTTACCACTTCTTTAAATTTCAAACACAGACTCAGCAGAATTTGGTTGCTGATAAAGAATTAGCAAAAGCGACCGTAGAAAATTTGCATAAAAGCTGGGGAAGGGGATAACCCTTAATTAAAAATTCACCATTCATAATTATTAATGTACCCCTACCAGGAGTCGAACCCGGATTTAAGGTTTAGGAAACCTCCGTTCTATCCACTTGAACTATAGGGGCGTTTGAACCTATAAAACTTAAAAGAGGCTGGCCTGTTCGTTGTCTTCTTTTTCGGCGCGTTCAAGGGCTGGCCGTGCAATATCTTTTTGATTTACCAGCAACATCTCTGCATTGAATTTTTTGTCGTAAATACGGCGGGCCAATCCTTGAAGCGCCTTTTCCCCACGCGGGGTGATGAGTAGCCGCTCCTGATCATCAAGCGAAAGAAAACCAAACTCTTTTAAATCGTTAATGATCATATAGGCCAGCTTACTGATTGCCCCGGTATTCTTCTCTACATAATCACGCTTAACCGCTTCTTCTTTGGCTGAATGAACCAGTCCCAGCACATTCATTTCAACTTCCGTCAATGGGTAGCCTTCGCAACTTTTGGTGAGCGTTTTGTCCCAGGCTTTTTGGCTGTAGTACAAGCCAAACCACCACTTGCCTTCTTTAATAAGGTTACCGGTCTGTGCACAGGCGAAATACTCACCCGGTTTTGCCTTTTTAGGAATGCCGCGGTCGCGATACATGGATACGAGCGTGGCAAGATCTAACTCATGCAAATTGGGGGGATACTGAAAACAATATGTGAACTTCTTCTCCATGGACTGTTGAAGTTAACGAAACTCAACCAAACGTCAAACGTGAGATGTGAGAAGATAAGCAGGCGTGTCTTTTAAAGATGTAGGCCACTAGGGAAGTGGACTACATCGTCTCATGTTTCACTTCTGCCGTTTGCCGTCTGCTCACTTCCCTTTTTCTTCGATAAGCTGTACCGCTATATCCATCGAAACATCTTCTGGTTTGATGTCATCGGGCAGGCTGATATTCTTTTTACCGAATTTGATATAGGGGCCATAGCGGCCGTCCATCACCCGAACTTTTTTGCCATCTTCGGGGTGATCGCCCAGTTCTTTAATGGTCGATGATCCTCGTTTTTTACTTTTCTTTTGAGCCAGCAGCTCTACGGCACGGTCTAATTTTACTTCCAGGACATGATCATCACGTTTGAGGGAAGCAAATTTCCCGTCGTGAACTACAAACGGCCCATACCGTCCAACACCGGCTTTTATCACTTTACCGGTTTCAGGGTGTTTACCCAGTGGGCGCGGTAATTCGAGCAGACGAAGCGCGAGTTCAAGATCTACTTCTTCGGGTTTCATTCCTTTTAGCAGAGAAGCACGATTCGGTTTTTTATTATCATCAGTAACTTCACCTTCCTGCACATAGGGTCCATAGCGGCCGTTCAGCACAAAAACAGGCTTTCCTGATTCTGGGTGATCTCCAATTGATCTGGGTCCTTCTTCTTCAGTTTTCATCAGTTCTTCCAATTTATCAACGGTAATATCGCTTGGTTTCCAGCTTACGGGGATGGAAGTGGTTAACTCTTCGCCATTAATCTGTTTTTTTATGTAAGGGCCAAAGCGTCCCACAAAAATCTGTATATCATCCAGGTTATGGAGGGGAAGTTGCAAATGACGCGCTTCTTGCGGATCGATTTTGTCTTCCTGCTGATCTACTTTGGATTTGAGCCCGCTGTCGCCTTTATAATAAGAGCTCAGATATGAGTTAGTATCCAGTTCACCCTGCGCGATTTGATCGAGCTTATTTTCCATTTCGGAAGTAAACTCGCTGTCCACCAGGTCTTCCAGGTTTTTTTCCAGCAACTCGGTAACAGCAAAAGCAGTGAAAGTGGGAATCAGCGTTTTGCCTTCAGATTCTGCATATCCGCGGTTTTGAATAGTGCTGATGATAGACGCGTAAGTACTTGGACGTCCCACGCCACGGTTTTCAAGCTCTTTCACCAGGCTTGCTTCAGTAAACCGTGCCGGCGGTTTCGTTTCGTGTGAAATGGGTTCAACGCCTTTTTCAATAACTTCTTCTCCTTCGCTTAATTCAGGTAGGAATTTTTCCTGATTTTCAAGTGCTGCATCGGGGTCATCGCTGCCTTCAACATAAGCTCTAAAGAAGCCGGGAAAGATAATTTCTTTACCGCTGGTTCTGAATTCGGCTGTTTTCCCGTCTGCTTTGGCTTCGATCGTTACATTAGTAAACTCAAGTTCGGCTTGTGCCATCTGGGTAGCCATGGTTCTCTTCCAGATCAGGTCATAGAGCTTCAATTGCTGCCCGCGAAGGCCGGTATCGGCCGGTTTTTTGAAGCTGCTTCCGGCAGGACGAATTGCTTCGTGCGCATCCTGTTTGCCTTTAGACTTACCGGAATAGTTCCGTACCCGCTCAAACAGGTATTCTTTACCGTACTCATCCTCCACTGCCGTCCGTGCCGCATTAATGGCTTGTCCCGACAACCGTGCAGAATCAGTACGCATGTAGGTGATGTAACCATTTTCATACAGCTTTTGAGCCACACCCATCGTTTGTTTGGCAGAAAAATTCAGCTTTCTGTTGGCTTCCTGCTGCAGGGTTGATGTGATGAAAGCCGGAGATGGATTTCGTTTCTGCCGGTTTTTAGTAATTTCTGATACGTTCCACTCGGCTTTGTCCAGGTCATCGCGCAATTTGGCGGCTGACTTATCATCCAGTAAAACTACTTTTTTCGGCTTTTTGAGTTTACCGGTATTTTCATCAAAATCTTTGCCCGAAGCCAGCCGCTTGCCGTCTAAATGAGTGAGGTCGGCTTCGAAAATATGTTTGTCATCTTGCTTGTGGAGCTGCGCTTTCAAATCCCAATAGCGTGCTGAGCGAAATTTCATCCGTTCTCTTTCGCGGTCTACCAAAAATCGGACTGCTACTGATTGAACACGCCCTGCCGATAGCTTGGGAGCAATTTTTTTCCATAGCAGCGGTGAAACAGTATATCCCGCCAGGCGGTCGATAATGCGCCGGGCTTCCTGCGCATTTACCAGGTTCATATCAATATCGCGGAAGTTGCCAAGTGCATTCTGAATGGCTTCTTTTGTAATTTCACGAAAAACCATACGCTTGACCGGTACCTCGGGTTTCAGGATTTCGGTCAGGTGCCATGAAATCGCTTCGCCTTCACGGTCTTCATCCGTTGCCAGAATCAGTTCATCCGAGTCCTTGAGCAGCTTTTTAAGGCGGGTAACAATTTTCTTTTTGCCTGATGGAATAACATACAGCGGATTGAAATCTTCATCTGTATTCACACCGAGGTTTGCCCAGTCTTCACCCTTAAACTTTTTGGGCACTTCTTTGGCATTGGCGGGCAGGTCGCGGATGTGCCCCATCGAAGTATCGATTACATAATCCTTGGGCAGATACTTCTTGAGTGTCTTAATTTTTGTGGGTGACTCTACAATGACTAACGACTTCATAAAATAATTTTTCTACAAGTTTTCAATCACTTGCTTTAACTCTGCAGCGTGATTTTTAGTATTTATTTTTTCAATAATGGCTTTAACAGTGCCATCGGGATCAATGATATAAGCCGACCGCGAAGGAGCTTGGTACTTATTACCGAACATATTTTTATCCACCACAGAATCGGTGGCTTTGGCAAATTTATAGTCCGGATCGGATGCCAAAACGTAGTCAATGTCCATTTTTTCGGCATATTTTTTATGTGAACCGATACTGTCTTTGCTAATGGCAATAAGGTTATAGCCATGCTCGTCAAACCAGCCGGCATCATCAGCTAAGCTCGTATTTTGTTTATCACAGCCTGAGGTATTGTTCTTCATATAAACTGATACAACGGTGGGACGATCGAGCAATTCACCGAATTCAACCGTTTTTTCTTCGCCGTTTTGAACAATGTCGAGCGTGAAACCAGTGTCGATTTTGGTGCCTTCGTTAATCATGATCCTGTAATTTACGGGGTTATATTAGTTATTTTTGCAAATTACGTAACTTAACCCGGTGATAAAATCGTTCAATAATTTTGACAGTAATAATAAACTGCTTGCGCTGATACTGCAATAATCTTTTTTGCCGAGCGAAGCTAGTACTTGAAGTTGAAGATTGCATGAAGGGCGGCAGACGTGAAATGTGAGACGTGAGACGAATGCCGCCCCATCAATTCTATCCCGGCCTTTTTATTAAATTGGATAACATCGCAAAAATATGATTTAGTTGATCTTCTAAATCTTCATTTTCACCCTTTAAATAATTCAAACGGATAGCGATTTCTAATTGAGTATCAATTTCAACGAGTGAAGATCGAGCAATTTCATAAAATCTTTTCCTTTCCTTAGCTGAAGAACGGGCTGCGCCTTCAGCAATGTTTGACGGAACTGAGACCGCTGCTCTTTGTAGCTGCGAAGCCAGTCCATACACTTCAGATTTTGGAAATTTCCCAGTAATCCGATAAATATTAACCGTTAATTCGATTGCTAATTTCCATACATTCAATTTTTTGTGCTTTAGTTTGATCATAATTACTTCTTTAATTAGTTATGGTTCTTAAGTAAGACCCTTTTCAAACTAAATCCTTACAGAAACTTTTCATGCAGGCAAACGGCAAATAGGAAATTCGTCTCACGTTTCACATCTCACGTCCGCTTTCCTTATTTTATCTCAATTATCAATTTTCGAGCTATCAACCATAATTGTTTTCAACTATGCCTGAACGATTTGAATTCCATACTGAAGATGTTAACTCTGAGGCTGAAATTACCAAAAGGATTGAGGAAGCCTGTGATATTATGGAATCGATTTATAAAAAAGGAGAATACCCTAAAGTGCTGGTTAAGCGGTCATGGTCGAAACACAATCCTATCATTACGGGTGAAATTGCAAAGCCTAAAGCCTACCGTTGGTATCTGCTCCGTGAATTAAAAAAGCTGGCTGAAAAAGGGGCCGTGATTAAGGTTATTTCATCCCGTGAACGGTTGACTATGAACGACCCGCAACTGCTCGATAACACGGATGAAGACAGCTGGGATATCACTCAAAAAAAGTTGTTTTTGTTCAGTCCCGAGCGCATTGATATTTCGCTGAACCGGCTGGAGCATTATACCGGAACCCGTCCGGAAGATTTCCAGCGGTATATTCTTTTTACTAATTATGATATGCATGTGGGTGTGTTTAAAGAGCGCTTTCCCGATTGCGTTCAACCAAGTCGTGAGGGTGTACAGATGCCGGCCTATCACCACAAACTGGATGATAATAAAGGCGTAACGCTGATCAACATCGGCGTGGGGCCTTCAAACGCCAAAACTATAACTGACCACGTAGCGGTGCTGCGTCCCGATGCGATGATTATGGTCGGGCATTGCGGAGGGCTTCGGAACCACCAGGAAATCGGTGATTTTGTGCTCGCTACCGGTTTTATGCGTGATGATGGCGTGCTCGATGATATTTTGCCGCTGAATATTCCTATCACCCCAAATTATTTACTGAATGTGTATTTAAAAGAGGTATTGGATAAATATAATCGCGATCACCGGCTTGGTACTATTTATACGACGGCAAATCGTAATTGGGAATTCATCAAGAAGCGCACGGTTGAGCAAATCCACATGAGTCGCAGCATCGCGGTGGATATGGAATCGGCTACGGTGGCGACTAATGGCTACCGGTATCGCATCCCCAATGCCACCTTGCTTTGTGTGAGCGATAAGCCGCTGCATGGTAAACCTAAACTGAGCAATGAAGCTCAGGAGTTTTATGATAATTCTAAGCAGCTTCACCTCGAAATGGTGCTTGAGGTACTTGAGATTTGCAAGCAAAATTATCCCGAAGGGCTGCCGAACGCCAGTATTCGAGCCTTAAATGAACCGCTGATGGGTGGCCCGGGGGATGATTAGTGCAAGCGTAAAATGTGAGGCGGCAGACGGATTGATGTAGTCCACTTTTAAAGTGGCCTACATCTTTAAAAGATAAAGCCCTGGCAGAGTTCAGAATTCTGTCAGGGTTTTTTTGTGCTATGGACTGGCGCGAGCGTCTCGCTCGTGCCATTTTTTTAGACATTCTCTAAAAAGTGATTATGTTTTTATCGAAAAACAATAAATATTTATTGTATATCATTTAATTTTTGCCTTAATTCGTTAGGAATACTAACGAATTAGAGAAGACATGAAAATATTAGGCAGATGGTCAGTTATTTCGTTTATCAACTTTTGGGTGCAGCTTATGTGGGCTGGGGTGGCTGTAATGCTATGCCTTCTACCCCTTTCATTCATTTTTCAATTTTTAGGGGTGTCATTTGTCCTAATTGATTTACCCATAAATTTTTCCGGAGCCATACTCTCTGAAAGACTAACAATTGCAGGGCAAGAGAGTTCTGTGCTGTTCATAGATTTTGTGTCCACTTCTTACCTTCCGGCAATATTTCAAGAAGGCCTAAACTGGCCGGTTAGTATAATTACGTTGGCTCAAATGGCGGGGCTTGGTTTTATTTTATATGGATTATCTCAATTAAAAAAGGTACTCAGAAACCTTTGGAGAGAAAAGCCTTTTGCAGATGAAAATCATTCACACCTAAAGGTTATAGCCGTTATGATTATGCTGATTAGTCCCCTTCTTTATGGCTATCACTGGCTCAGCTACTGGTATTTCGAAACTTATGTTGATGCTCAATCACTCGAGGCTGCCTATCCAAATTTTGATATTAGCTATCTAATTATGGGGCTTATTGTACTGGTGATAGCGGAGATATTTCGTCAGGCAACGGAAATTCACAAAGAACAAAAATTGACGGTTTAGGGAGGCATTATGGACGCTTTAGGAAAAAAGTCAGCGGCTTATATTTGCTATCTGATTGTTAATATTTCATGGTACATATCATGTTTGTTTCCAATTATAGTTCCCTTTGGTTTGCTTAATATTTATTTGGGCAACCACAATCCGGAGATGGTTTTTGGGGTCACCGTTCCTGTCGATACTTCAGAGTTACTCCCTGATGCCATTGATAAAAGTTATTTAGCAATGAAATCAGCGCAGGTGATGATCGACTTTAATTATATTATTTCGAACAGTCCTGCTAGTTATATTGCATGGGCTCTTTTTATATGCATTGCTATTGGATTGATGTTGTTTGGTCTTTATCAACTAAGGGCGCTGCTCAAAACGGCCGTTCACGAGACTGTTTTTAATAAGGCTAATGTTTGTCGAATCAAGACCATAGCTATTCTTATAATATTGATAGAACCCTTAAGTTGGATATACAGCTTTATTGCTGCTTCCTTTGATCCGATTGTTGAAATGAAGTTCGAACTCCAAATTCTACTGATAGGGTTAAACTTTGGGTATTTTTTAGTCGGGTTGCTTATCTACTCGCTGGCAACCGTATTTGAAAGGGGATATGAAATCTATCAGGAGCAAAAATTAACGGTGTAGCATGTCCATTAAAGTGAATTTAGATCTCATTCTCGTAAAACGAGGCATGTCGCTCACCGAGCTTTCGGATGAGGTGGGCGTTACTATTTCCAATCTCTCGATTTTAAAAACGGGTAAAGCCAAAGCTGTTCGGTTTTCTACTCTTGAAGCGATTTGTGAGGCATTAGATTGCCAACCGGGAGATATTTTAGAGTATAAGACAGACGGCAAAAGGCAAAAGTGAAAAGGCAGAAGGGGAACCTGTCAGCGTTTCGTGGGTTTCGAATCCTGACAGTGTTTTCGAGCAGAGTTAAACTCCTCCTCCTGCTTTTTTTAAAAATGACAATTTCCCAACCCCTGACAAAGTTTTTTTGCTTTCACTCGTGTCAATCAGCGCTAATCCGTCACATCCGCTTTCCCCCGCGTTCCATCAGCTTAGCTGCGAATCAAATACTGAAACTTCACAAAAAACTGGCGTTGTACTTCTTTGAACCCGTTATATATAGGTGAATCGTACCGATTGAGGTTATCGGTCATACCAATGTAGAATTTAGTAAATGGATTGAGCTTATAGTAAACCAACGGGTACAATTGGAGCTGATCACTAAAGGAATCGTACTGCGCGATGAAGCGGGCAAAGAGCTTTCTTGAAAAATTAAATTGACTGTTCAGCCGTATGATGTCACCGCTGTAAAAAGTTTCTGAATCATCAAGTGATGACAGGGTGGCGTAGTTATAATCTAATGAAAGTTCAAAACGAGAAGTGGGCTCAAGGGTGGCAGAAATTGAAAAATTATAACCATGCCCCATTACAGGATTAGCAGTTCTATACACATAACGACCTGTTTGATAATGACCGCCGATAGTAAGAGCATCCAGAGCCTGGGAACTTAAGTCAACCATAATGCGATGCATTCCGGTAAAGAATTCCCCGCGAAAACGTTCATCATTCAACGGTAAAAAACTGATTGAAAGATTTGTCTGGCCGGCGAGAGTATTGGAAAGCCGTAAAAATATATATCGCTCCATAAACTGTCCTGAAAAATCATAAATCCAGTCCCCGCTTACGTTAAAAGAACCTTGAGACAACCATTTGGTATCCGGGTAATAAGAAACACTTTGACTCCAACCGAATTGTCTTCGGTCAACATTGTTAATAAACCCGCTTTGTGTTTGAAACGTGGGTGAAAATGAAGTATATACAAATTCAAAATTATAATATTGGGCTTCACGCGAAACCTCAGCAGTAACCAATGTCCCGTCATATTGTTCTCCGTTAAAAGCAGCATCAAAACTGGTATTTCCCAGCGTCCGTTGTTCATCAAAAAGGGCAAGGTTATTTAATTCTTTGGTTGTGGAATAACCCACTTGTCCACCAAAATAGTAATGATCGGCCAGCTTTATATCCCAATCGATACTTCCCACATAGTTAAAAGCCTGGTCTTGATTTCGGGTAGTTAACAGGCCGCCGATGAAAGATTCGGAACCTAAATTATATTTACCACGAGCCACATTACTGTAGGCATTTATATCAGACCTGACTAAAGAACTGCCAAAAAGCCCGGGAACAATGAAAGGAGCGTTTCTGTCGTAAGCCGTTAGAAAAGCCAGAGTGAAATTGCTCGTTTTTTGGGTAAATTTACCGGCTGCGAGCGGACGATTAATCATCCGGGAATAAAACAGGTTTTCTTCCGTGCTAAATAAATTAGCTCCTCTCATAAAAAAGGGACGTTTTTCGGGATAAAAAAGTGCAAAAGTTTCATTCACCCCAATTTGAGCGGCATCGGATTCAACCTGACTAAAATCAGGGTTGATAACAGCATTTAGTGACATGGTCGATGAAGGGGAGTACGAAATACTGCCGCCCACCCTTGCCTCTATAGGATCATGATTCAAACCGGAAGAAGGCTCAGAGGGATTATTTATTGAACTGCTTTGATAGCTCATAGCATAGGGGAGCAATTCCACGGTAGCAGTATTCTTTAAGCCGCGTAAATTCACTAAATCACCACTTTGGCAAAGTAAACAGGAATTGTCTTGAGTTGAGTTCGTCCACGTAAAAACATGGCGGCTATTCCGGGGATAATTGCGAATAAACTGTACTGACCAGTCCTGAACTTTTTCATCTGGAAAATTGAGACTTTTGAAAGGAATTTTCATGACAGTGGTATAGCCTGAATCAGAAACTCCCCCTGCTGAGTACCAAAGAATATCAAAATTCATATCCTCGCCGCTGTTGGTCATTATCCCGTCCATTTGGATACCAAGCGGATTGACAAAAAGTTCATATCCTTGCTGGTTGTTTTGAAAAGGATCAAAGATGAACCCTACCCAGTCATCATTAAAGCTGTTATCACGGTCAGAAATATGAGCGCGAATTTCCCCGGGCTGAGGGTCGCTTGCTATAAAACCAACATAAAGAAAATCCTCACTGTAAAGTACTTTCACTTCAGTTCGAACCGGCGCAAGACTTTCATCGTTGGGCTGAAACTCATACCTGATGAACACCGAAGGTGCTTTCTGCCAAACAGGATTTGTTAAAGTGCCGCTGATTTCAAAATCCTGACTGATTTTTAAAGGTTGAAAAGCATAACCGGCTGAGGGCTCCTGTGTTTGCGCCCAAAGCTGCTGAAAGGGATTTATCAACAAGAATGAAATTAGAAAAAAAATGTAGGGTACTTTTGCCATAAAAACTTTTAATGTAAAGTGATAGATTTACTTCGTCATACGGAAATCCTCCGATTTGTTTCGCTGAAAATCAGCCGAATTTTTATAAAATGCTGATCATTAAGTTTAAAGGTTGTTAAAAGGAACGCAGATGAAGCAGATTGGCCAGATTCTCACAGATAGAATAATTTTTAGCTTTTCTAAGAAATCAGTTCAATCGCCTTAAACAGCGAAATCAGTTAATCAGTTTAATCTGTGTTTGATTTTTTTGTAAGGATTGCCTCTCTCATGGGTCTTACTATAAACCCACAAAAACAAAAAAACGATTATGCCTGATCAAGAAACCTTTGAAGCAAATGATTTTTTACGCAGAACCGTGAAAGAGATGCAGCCGGATGAACAGCCACGCGAGAAGCTGATGAATTATGGAGCCGAAAGCCTTTCCGATGCCGAATTACTGGCCATTTTGTTGAGAACCGGAAGTCGCAAGATGAATGTTATTCAAACGGGCCGGGCGTTGCTCGACCAATTCGACGGCTTGCGTTACCTTGCCCGCAAAGGCTGGCAGGATATGAAAGTGATTCCCGGTATGGGCAAGGTGAAATCCATCACCCTTGAAGCTGTTTTTGAACTTTCGCGCCGTATTCAAGTGGCAAGTCTTGGCGAACAGGTTCAGATCACTTCACCCGAAGATGCCGTGGTTTATTTCGGACCCAAGTTGCGTGATCTCACAAAAGAAGTGTTCATCGTAGCTTTCCTCAACAATGCCAAAATCGTGATGGGTTACAAAAGAATAAGCTCGGGCGGCTCAACTGCAACCATTGTGGATCCTGCGGAAGTGCTGCGCCAGGCAGTATTGAATCAAGCCAACAGCATTTTGCTGCTGCACAATCATCCCAGCGGTAATAAGAAAGAATCCCGGGCCGATATCCGGCTTACCAAACGCATCGCAGAATCAGGAAAACTGCTCGGTATTCCGGTAGATGATCATATCATCATCGCAGGAGACGGTTTTACCAGTTTTCGTGGAAAAGGTTTGATCAAATAGAACACGGATAACGCGGATTAGATAGATTTTCACAGAATTATGAACCGCTGAATATCCAACAAGGAATTTCGAATGAGGAAGGAAAATTACATAGAACACGGATAACGTGGATTAGACAGATTTTCGCAGAAAAAAGCAGTCAATTAAAAGTTAAAAATGAAAAATTAAGAATAGAGGCAAAAAATGAGTAAAGAGAACATCATTCAAAATAAAAGTTATAATTTTGCACTTCGAATAATAAAACTAAATCAAATGATGGTTAATCATCAAAATGAATATGTTTTGTCGAAACAGATCCTTAAAAGCGGCACTTCTGTTGGTGCAAATATTGAAGAAGCTATCGGGGGACAATCAAGGAAAGATTTTAGAGCTAAAATTTTCATTTCTTATAAAGAGGCCAGAGAAACACATTATTGGCTTAGGCTTCTAAGAGATAGCAAATTAATTTCGAAAAAACTTGCTGACTCACTTCTTGATGATTGTGAAGAATTAAAAAAGATCCTTAGTTCCATTCTACTAACACTAAATAATTCTTAATTTTTAATTCTTCATTCTTCACTTCTACCATTTTGATCTAATCGCATTTATTATGATCTTTGAAGGACTGTTTGGTAAGCAGCAAAAACAGTCGTTTTACGAAGGAAATTTTGTCTAATTTTTAATGATTTAATTGATTAACGATGGCCAGAGTTGAAGTAGAAATGCCTCAAATGGGCGAATCAGTGATGGAAGGTACTGTCATTGAATGGTCCAAAAAAGTTGGTGAAAAAGTAGAAGAAGACGAAACCTTGCTTGAAATTGCCACCGATAAAGTGGACACCGAAGTTCCATCACCCCAGGCGGGAACGCTCGTTGAAATATTAGCTCAGGAAGGCGACACTATTGAAGTTGGCCAAGCGATAGCCGTTATCGAAACCGATGCTGAGGCCGTTGAAACACCAAAAACAGAAGATGCTCAGGCCACGAATGAATCTGTAGAAGAAAAACCCGAACGGACCGAAGAAGCTGCGGATCCGCAGCCCGAACCACAAGCTGCAGAGGCGCAGGGCGAACGCATCGAGGTAAAAATGCCGAAAATGGGCGAATCGGTGATGGAAGGTACCGTCATCGAATGGACAAAATCGGTAGGCGACAAGATTGAAGAAGACGAAACGCTGCTCGAAATTTCGACTGATAAAGTAGATACCGAAGTTCCGTCACCCCAGGCGGGAACGCTCGCAGAAATTTTGGTGAATGAAGGCGATACGGTCGAAGTTGGACAAACCATCGCGATTATCACAACAGGAGCCGCCGCTCCGTCAGCAGAGCCACAGCAAAAAGCGGAGCCGAAGAAAGAAGATCCGGCTCAGGAACCATCACCCCAACCTGTTGCTGATACCAACGGGGCACCTTCGGGTGGAACGGAACCGAAGCGTATTGGCAGTGACGGTAAGTTTTATTCTCCGCTGGTTCGGTCTATCGCCAAAGAAGAAGGGATTTCTCAGGAAGAACTTGAAAGCATTGAGGGTTCCGGTCAGGGCGGACGTGTAGCCAAGCAAGATATTATGAACTATCTTGAGAATCGTAAAACGGGAAAAACACAACAGCCGGCCGTTCAGCCCAAACAACAGCCCGCTACCCAGAAAAAAGGAGAGATTTCCGCAGGTGAACTTGATGTTCAGTCTCCATCGAAAGATGTGGAAGTCGTCAAAATGGATCGCATGCGCAAGATGATTGCCGAGCACATGGTGCGGTCGAAGCAGACATCCGCCCATGTAACCACGTTTTCTGAGGTTGATGTAACAAACCTTGTGCGCTGGCGCCAGGCCAATAAAGCCAAGTTCAAGGAACGGTCCGGTATGAAATTAACCTTTACCCCGCTCTTCATTGAGCAGATCATCCAGGCAATTCGCGAGTTTCCACTGATTAACAGTTCAGTGGATATGGAGAAGGAAGAAATTCTGCTGAAGCGGGATATCAACTTTGGACTGGCGGTAGCACTTGGCGAAGGCGGGCAGGGTGGACTCATTGTGCCGGTGATCAAACAAGCACAGGATAAAAATCTTGTGGGACTGGCTAAGGAAGTTAACGGCCTTGCACAAAAAGCCAGAACTAAAAATTTGAATCCCGACGATCTTGTGGGCGGTACCATTACACTCACCAATTACGGAAGCGTTGGCAACCTTATGGGAACGCCTATCATTAATCAGCCACAGGTAGCCATTATCGGAACCGGCGCGATTGAGAAACGACCGGTGGTTCGTGAAACTCCCGAAGGCGATGTGATTGCCATCCGCCACATGATGTATCTGTCTATGAGTTACGATCATCGCATTGTTGACGGTGCTCACGGGGGCGCGTTCCTGAACCGGGTGAAGCAACTTCTGGAAGAATTCGATATGGACCGGGCGGTATAGAACGCGGATTAAACTGATTAGACGGATATTCGCCAGATTTATATAAATATCTGTGAATATCTGCCTTACCCGCCTCATCAGCGTTCCATTAAAATTGATTTATGGAAGCAATTCAAACCATTGCTGAAATTCGAGAAAAGGTTAAAGCCCTCAAAAAGGATGGAAAATCTGTAGGTTTTGTCCCCACGATGGGCGCTATTCATGAGGGACATTTATCCCTGATTGATCTGGCAAAAAAACATTCGGATGAAGTAGTCGTTTCCATTTATGTTAATCCCGCCCAGTTTGCACCTGATGAAGATTTTGAGGAATATCCCCGTACCCTCCGGGATGATCTCGCAAAATGTGAGGAGGCAGGTGTTACAGCCGTTTTTTGTCCCACCGATGAGATGATGTATCCCGGCCGGCAGTACCTGGGCATTCAAGTTGAAGAGCTGAATAAATTTATGGATGGAGGTTCGCGTCCCGGCTTTTTTGAAGGCATTGTGAAGGTAGTGAACAAGCTGTTTAACATTATTCAACCCGATTTCGCTGTTTTCGGGCAGAAAGACATCCAGCAATTCCGCATTTTGCAACAGATGGTTAAAGAATTTAACCACGAGGTGCAACTGGTGATGGGTGAAATCAAACGGGCAAGTGATGGACTAGCGCTCAGCAGCCGCAACGCCTATTTGAATGATAAGCAGCGAAAACTGGCTCCGGGTTTGTACCGGTCACTCCGGTATTTGGAAAAGCATTTAGTTGAGGGCGCTAAAAATATCACCCTTCTTTTAGATCACCAGAAAAAGGAATTGGAAGCAAAAGGTTTCAAAATTGATTATCTTAACCTGTTTTCGTTCGATAAGATGGCTCCGGCAAAAGATATGAAAACGAATGAAAAATATATTTTAGCGGGAGCTGTTTATATGGGTGGAACTCGTTTAATTGATAATCTTATTTTTGAAAAGCAGTCGCGTCTATGAAATTGACGATGTTCAAATCAAAATTGCATCAAATGAAGATTACGGAAGCAGATCTTCATTATGAAGGAAGTATCACCATTGACCAGGAGCTGCTTGATAAGGCGGGAATTCTGCCTTACGAAAAGGTTCAGGTTTTAAACATCACCAATGGAGAGCGGCTTGAAACCTACACCATTTCCGGCGAAGCGGGGTCGCGGGTTTGCTGTTTGAATGGAGCAGCCGCGCGAAAAGCACAGGTTGGAGATCGTGTTATCATCATTTCTTATGCCGAGATGAGTCCCAAAGAAGCCAAAGATTTTAAACCTAAGGTGGTGGTGGTTGATGAAGATAACAATCCTAAATCCACAATTGATGAGACAGAGTATGCCACTAAGTATGACTTGAAGTCGGGTGAATTACTGTAAATAGATGTCAGCGCTTGGAGAGCCTGACAGCTGTTCCCTGTGCGATTCCTAATCCTTTCCAAAAAGATCGATAGTCCGGTTTATAGTTTCATCGAGTGATATAAAGGTTTCGGTTCTTTGCACTCCTCTTACTTTTTGGACTTTATCATGAAGTACGCGGCGCAGATGCTGGGTATCTTTGCAAATAAGCTTAGCGAATATACTGTAACTTCCGGTTGTGTAGTTGACGTTAATGACTTCCGGTATTTCGCTCAACCCTTCTGCTGCTTCATCATACAATGAACTTTTTTCAAGATAGATGCCGAGAAAAGCCATAACATCATATCCAATACGGCTATAGTTAACCTTTAAGCGGCTCCCCTCAACGATCCCCATCTCTTTCATTTTCTTCATCCGCACGTGAATAGTACCTCCCGAAACGAATACCCGTTTGGCAATCTCGGTGTAGGGGAGATCTGCGTCTTCCATGAGCAAAGAAAGGATTTTTCGGTCGATATCGTCCAGTTCAAGAGATTTTTCCATTTAAGAAATAATAAAATTAAGGCTCAAAAAAGATATTAATTTTAGATATATGAAATAAAAGTACAATAATTTTAATTATTATCTAAAATAATAGCATGAATGAAATATTATTTTCAATAATAAACTATTAGTAATAATTTATTTGCAAATGCAGGGTGATGGAATTGGCAGACGTGCCCTCCTGTCCCGAGGGTGGTGAAACCGGGATAAACAGAGTATAATGTATCGATCACTATGATTATTTGTACTAAGGCTAACCTCACCGTGGTGGTTCGAATCCACCCCCTGCAGCAATAAGACGTAGGTTCTCAATAAATGGTACTTTAAAAGTGCCTGGTGTTTTTGCTACTCTATTTTTAAAACCTTGTTTTTCTCTTACTTTTCTCTAAATTATCCTCATTCACCCCTAAATCCCCTAAAGGGGACTTTTTGTTGCTAAGTTTAGAGAATAGAGGCCGGTTCAAAGGGGAACACTTGTTGTAATACTAACAAAAATTTAAAAGACGGTGGTTTGAAGTCCCTTTAGGGGATTTAGGGGTGCTTCTAAGCCCTTCCACCAATAACCTAATCATTAAGCATTATGGAAAGTATAGAACTGAAAGTGGGATGGAAACGATGGTTGTTAATGTTCGGGCTTAATGTAGCAGTCATTACAATAGTCCTGATAATTTTGACAGAGCATGAATTAACGCTTACAGCTATGTTTATAACATCTTTTGGTGCTATTGTAGTTACAGCCGTTATTATGGCTGTCCACTCTCTCTTTCAAAGGAAAGTTACTTTGAATGCGGATATGATGGCCATTGAAGGATTCTCCACCAAAACTATTTCCTATAAAGACATAGAAAAGATACAGGTAGGCTCAGGTGGCATCACCATTTACGGCAACGGACATAATGTTTCCATCACCAATCTTTATAAAGATTTCCCTGAGGCTATAGCTTTTCTCAAATCAAAAATTGACTTGCAGGGCGTCAAAATAATATGGGGCAGAAAAGAGATACCGCAAAGTGTTTAATTTCGTCAGATGGCCGGCTTGCCATCCGACGAATTAGAAGAGGTAAAAGATGGTTAAGAAAAAAGTTCTCTTTCCCTATCCATCGGACGGCAAAACCAGCCGTCTGATGGGGCAGTTTCACGAATACTCCGGTAACAACTCAAAAAACTTGGCCGAGGTTTGGATACCGCGATAAAAATCCTTTAGCGCGAACTTTTCATTGGGAGAGTGAATCGCATCACTGTTGAGTCCAAAGCCCATTAAAATAGACTGAACGCCGAGAATCTTTTGAAAATCAGCAACGATGGGAATGGAACCTCCTTCACGCGAGAAAAGTGGTTCTTTTCCATAAACCTCTTCGAAGGCTTTTCCGGCCGCCTTTAATCCATAAAAAGATAAATCGGTAATGGATGGATGTCCGCCATGATGTGCTGTTACTTTCACACTCACCGTTTCCGGGGCCAGTGATTCTACATGAGCCTGGAATAACTTTGCAATTATTTTCGGGTCCTGATCAGGAACCAGTCGCATACTTACCTTAGCCCCCGCTTTAGATGGCAACACCGTTTTGGCACCTTCTCCCTGGTAGCCGCTCCATAAGCCATTCACATCCAGTGTGGGACGGGCGGAAGCACGCTCCAAAGTGGAGTATCCTTTTTCGCCGTTTACCGCTTTTAACCCTAAATTCTTTTTGTAGCCTTCTTCATCGAACGGTAGCTTTTTGTAGGCTTCGCGGTCTTCTTCGCTGAGATCAGCTACATCATCATAAAAGCCGGGAATTTGAATAACGCCATCATCATTCTTAAGCTTCGCGATGATTTCACACAGCACATTTGCGGGATTTTCAACCGCGCCGCCGTAAACCCCTGAATGCAAATCACGGTTGGGACCGGTCACTTCAATTTCCATATAAGCCAATCCACGCAGTCCATAGGTGATCGAAGGCGTATCTTCGGCGAACATAGCGGTATCAGAGATTAGCACCATATCACATTCGAGCAGTTCTTTGTGCTCTTCGATGAAAGGTACCAGGTTGGGTGAGCCGATTTCTTCTTCACCCTCAAAAATGAACTTTACATTAGCAGGGAAATCATGATTGGATTTTAAATATGCTTCGAGTGCTTTTACATGAGTGAAGGATTGTCCCTTGTCGTCGCTGGCACCACGGGCGTAAATATTACCATTACGAACGGTAGGCTCGAAGGGAGCCGTTTCCCATAAATCCAGCGGATCGGGCGGCTGCACATCATAGTGCCCGTAAACCAGTACCGTAGGTTTCGATTCATCTGTTATCAGTTCACCGTAGACAATAGGATTTCCCTCTGTTTTAAATATCTCCGCACGATCCAGCTCGAGTGATTTGAGCTTGTCAACCAGGAAATTAGCAGCATCACTGACATCACCCTTATGCTTAGAACTCGTGCTGATGCTCGGAATGCGCAAAAATTCAAAAAGCTCTTCTTTAAACTGTTCTTTATTTGTATCAATAAAATCTTGTACGGTGGTCATAATTAATTTTTGAGATTATAAAATATTCTTATTGATCAGCTATCAAATTTGCAGCTTACATCCTCTAGCTTCTAACTCCCGGCTTTCAAAATTCGTTTAAATCTGTACAAATCTATGGCTAAAGCTACAAAACCATGATTTCACTGCCCGGTACCCAGCCGTAAAGGCCGTTGCTCATTCTAACATATTTCCATCCCGGGTAGGGGCCGCTTTTATAATGGTCAACGGTGAAAGTATAGCCTTCAAATGCCTGGCTGACTAATGACGCTTCAATTCTCGGTTCTTCATAAACCGGTGCTTCTTCGGTAACCATTACGGCTGTACTATAGCGATCGCCCACATATTGAGTGTAAAATCCGCCGGCTACAAGTAAAATAGATAAACTGATAATAACATATCCGCCAATGCTGAGAAACCGGGGATGCCAACCGATGAACCAGTGAGCAATATAGATCAAAATACCAATATTCAACAGGATGATGCCGAGAGCTAAAAGGGTAGAACTTCCTACATTATTTTGGAGCCAGTGAGTGGCTACATCCCATGGAAGCTTCGGTAGTACTGCTGACTGACGGCTAAATTGTGTTTCCACATATTCGAGTGCCTGTTTTGCTTCATCTTCGATAGCATCGAACTGAGCGGCTTTTAAAAAATAAAATTTGGCTTTTCCGAGCGAATCAATCCGCTGGTAGCTGATGCCCAAATTCAAATAGAGAGCTCCCGAAACGGTATTTTGCGCAATGATATCTTTGTAAAGAGAAATGGCCTTTTTGTAGCGACGCGATTCCAATTGCTGATTCGCGCGATCAAACAAAGCTTGTGGATTTTGCTGTCCATAGCTAACCATCGTACCGGTGAGTACGAAGAAAATTGCTATTATTATTTTCTGAAAGGAAGAAACAGCCACAGTTAAAGTACCTTTTTCAATTTGTCGAGTGTGCTTTGGGCAAGCCCTACATGAGATTTTAAATATTCGTGTGATGTCGAAGGCGCATAGCTGATGGAAGCGCATTTTTCCAGCAGCATATGTACATTTTTGACCAGATTTTTATCAATATTTTGCTGCTCAAGCGCCTTGATGTAATCATCATTCGAAAGTCCTGCCTGAGATAGTGAAAGCCGGTCGCTGATAAAACCGGTGATCGCCTTTTGCAGCATATTATAAGCTTGTTTGATTTCACCTTTTTCTGATAACAAGACCGCTTCATCCAAACGTTCGGCCGCCTTGCCCGATGCTTTTTGAGAACGAGCGAAACCTTGGTTGTTGACCATTTTATGTCTGTAGGTTTTTTGCCAATACCCAACTCCTAAAATCAGCAGCGGCAGCGCAATGCCGGCCCAAAACCACCAGTAAGAAAGTAGTCTTGTGCTTTGTGGGCTCACCCAGTTTGCTAATCCCATAACGGGATTTATATCCAGCGCGGCCGGGCTTTCAACCGTTGCTATGGCATCAAGGTTTCGTTTCACCTCAAAATTCAAAGCGGGAAGTGTTTCGGTGATATATTGATTTTCAGAAGGGTCAAAATAAGCTACTTCTTTTGCAGGGATGGAATAACTGCCCGGTGAACGTGCAATCAAAATATCCGTAAAAACTTTAGTGCCGCTGATCACCTCATCCCGGCGATTTAAATTGGTGTTCATCTGCGGCTCATAAACCTCCAGTCCCTCCGGCAATTCATACTGCGGCTTGGGAAGCAACGGAATATTGCCGGTGCCTTCAATACGGGTGGTAATTTCAATCGTTTCACCCGCAACCGCATTTTTTGTGCTTATGTTTCGGGTAATGTCGAAATGCCCCACGGCGCCAATGTACTCAGCGCCTTCAATGGGCGGCAAGGATTCAACCTGTAATTCAATCGCTTCGGTTTCAAGTTCAATTCTTCGTTGGTTACTGCCGAATCCTCCAAAAAAGCTGCTGAAAGGGCTTCGGGAAGGTTCAGATCGAACAGCTACAATAATTTCGTAGGGACTGACCTGGAGTGTGCCGGCTTTAGTAGGGAAAAGCGCAAATTTCAACAAGCGGGCTTTTCGGTAGCGTACTCCGTCAATAATGGTGGACTGTGCCTGAGGACGTCCCGGTAATTCAAGTTCTTCCTTCCAAAAACCCTGCGCCTTCCATCCCGGTACGGGTTGGTACGAATTGACTTCAATTCCGTCTTTAAAATATAATACAACATCGGCAATTACCTGCTGGCCAATCACCGGATTTTTATCAGAAAGCTGCAGCTCTAAAAAAATATCGGGACGACTACTTTCATCTGCTGACGAAGTGTTGCGGCTTACTACTTTTACATCAATAGCATCAGTTTCATACTGTTTACCATCAATGGTAATATTTACAGGCGGAATTTTATAGTTGCCTTCTTCCTGGGCAATCAGACTGTAACTGTAGGTGTAAGATGTGCTGCTTTTGCCATTTATGAAGCGATAACTGCGGGAAGTGGATGGTATATTACTAAGCAGGCGAAATCCTTCAAATTCAGGGAGGTCCGGCCGCGAAACGTTACTAAAATCACCACTTACACTTACCGAAAGCTTTACGTACTCACCGAAGTAAATTGCTGTTTCTGATACACTCGCATTAACAGATATCGAAGACTGACCAAAAGCCTGCCCTGAAAGCAGTACCGGCAGCATTGCTAAAAAGCCCGCTAAGTGAAAGAACCTACCAATCCTTCGCATTCGCATTTGGAGTTGATTCAACGTTTCTTTTTTTGAATTGTTTAAGCAGTTCTTTCTCTTTTTGCTCCAGGGCTTTCAGAATTTTTTCGGCTTCAGCCTTACTCATTTGATTACGTTGCTGTTGCTGCTGTGGATTTTGCTGCTGGTTTTGTCCGCTCTGCTGTGGGTTTTGCTGTTGTTGGTTCTGCTTATTCTGGCCGTTTTTATTCTGCTGAGAATTTTGCTGGTCCCGGTTTTTCTGGTTCTGTTGATTATTGCCCTGCTGTTGCTGCTTCTTCTTTTTCTTTTGTTGCTGTTCTTTTTGTTTCGCCAATTCAAAATTGTGTTTCGCATCGGGATCTTTAGCAATATAACGAAGCGATTTTTTGTACGATTTTACTGCCTTACCCCACTTTTTAGTGTTTGAGTAAATGTTACCGATGTTATAATCCGCCTTGGCATCCAGTTTAGGATCATCCACCATGGCTTTAAATTGTTCCAAAGTGCGAATGGCCGCTTCACTCCTTCCGGCTTTAGCCAGAGCATTTCCAAGATTGAAATATAGCTTTGCGTTTTCGGGATTATCGTTAATCGCCTTTTTATACAAGCTGATCGCCTTTTCATAATCGCCGTTATTATAGGCCTCATTAGCTTTACGAGCGTCATCCAGCGAAGCACCCATTAGTAAAAAGCCTAGTAATGTGATAAGGAAATATTTCATGAAAATTATAAATCATTTAACGATCTATGTCATCTCGAGCAGAATCCCGATGAATTTTCGGGGTGCAGTCGAGAGATCTCATCCGTTATGAACCGGCAGTTCCTTTTTACTATAGTTACCAACTATTTTCATAGTTGATTTCTCCGCTCCGTTCGCTAAAAACGCGGCCTCCGGTCGAAATGACAACAAGGAAAACAAGCCATAACTTATGAAACAGTAACTTCAACCAGTTAACGTATTGCTTTTGGCCGAAATTGTAAATTCAACTTAATTGCTCTGCTACGGCCAGGGTTTCTTCATCCATCATCATATTGGTGAAGACATTGGAAACATCATCATTATCTTCAAAGTTTTCCATCAGTTTCAAGTTCGATTCGGCTACTTCAGGGTCAACTTTGACATCCGTCATCGGGATGCGAACCAATTCTGCCGATTCTATATCAAAATTCTGCTCTTCGAGGTTCTTACGCACATCATACATTGCTTCGCGGGCGGTGGTTACCAGGAAGAATCCTTCATCGTTTTCTATGTCCTCCGCTCCGGCATCAATAGCATACAGCATAAATTTCTCCTCGTCATGATCTTCTGCTTTAACCCGGATCATCCCTTTTTGTTCAAATAAATAACTGACCGAACCATCCGTGCCGAGATTGCCTCCCTGCTTTGAAAAAATGTGGCGAATTTCACCCACCGTACGGTTATAATTATTGGTAGTCACTTCAATAAAATAAGCGATTCCGCCCGGGCCGTAGCCTTCATAGGTAGCATCTTCATAACGTCCGTCGCCCTCATCAAGCTCACCGGTGCCCTTTTTAATGGCCCGCTCGATATTGTCTTTGGGTACATTGTCACTTTTGGCGTTATTCAGGGCTACGCTAAGACGTGCATTCATGTTGGGATCACCTCCGCCTTCACGTGCCGCAACAGTAATTTCCCGCAAATGTTTATTAAATACTTTTGCCCGTTTTTTGTCTTCCCGGGCTTTTTTATGCTTTATATTTGACCATTTGGAATGACCTGCCATTTCAATTACGAATTATGAGTTATTAATTATTGCCGAAGGCATCCCTTCGGGAGAATTACAAGCTCCAAAAGACTACAATATAACAGATTGATGCCTTTCCAGCTAACCGCGATTTTTATAAGATTTAATTTTTAATGCTGATAAATCAGTAACTTTAGGTAAAACAAAATTTTTTGTTAAGAAAATGGATTTTCGAGGACCGGAAATTAGGTGATGAAGTTTTTTGTTTGCGATTATTGAACCATTTCGACTTTAAAAAAACCGTAAGAAATATTAGCATGAATATAGGAATTGTCTGTTACCCTACTTTTGGCGGAAGCGGAGTTGTAGCCACGGAATTGGCTAAAAGCCTCGGCAAGCGAGGCCATAACGTACACATGCTCAGTTATGATCGTCCTGCGCGGCTTAATACTTTTCAAACAAATGTATCCTATCATGAAGTCAACATGAACACCTACCCTTTGTTTGAATATCCGCCTTATGATTTGGCACTGGCCAACCAGATGGCGCACCTTATTGAATACGAAAATATTGATGTGCTTCATGTGCATTATGCCGTCCCTCATGCCACCAGCGCTTATCTCGCAAAACAGATTTTAGGCGAAAAAGCTGCTCATGTACCACTTATTACCACCCTGCACGGGACCGATATCACTATTGTAGGCAGCGACCCCAGCTATAAAAGTATTGTCGATTTTTCCATCAATCAGAGTGATGGAGTGACCGCCGTTTCGGAATATTTGCGAAATGAAACCTACGAGCGCTTTGATATCAAAAAGGAAATTGAAGTGATCCCTAACTTTATTGATCTCGAACGGTTCAAGAAATCGAATAAAAATCATTTTAAAAAGGCCATTTGCCCGGAGGGAGAAAAGGTGGTGGTACATGTATCCAATTTCCGGGAGGTAAAACGTGTGCCTGAAGTAGTAAGTGTTTTTAGCCGGGTGTTACAGAATGGCATCAAGGCAAAATTGCTGCTGGTGGGTGATGGTCCCGACCGCCACCGGGCTGAAGAGCGATGCCGTGAGCTCGGCATTTGCGACCAGGTCCGTTTTTTGGGCAAGCAGGACCGGGTAGAGGAGGTGCTTTCTATTGCCGATCTGTTTTTGATTCCCTCCGGTTCGGAAACCTTCGGGCTTGCCGCTCTCGAAGCCATGAGTTGTGGCGTTCCGGTGATCAGTTCCAATATCGGCGGACTTCCGGAAGTAAACGTCCAGGGCGAAACAGGTTACTTGTGTGATTTGGATGATATCGATTGCATGGGTAATCATGCAGTACAAATTTTATCAGATGAAAAGCTGCATGAAGAATTAGCGGTAAATGCCCGAAAAAGAGCCAAAAAATTCGAGATGAGTAAAGTTGTAAATCAGTATGAACAGTATTATGAAGCCTGTAGGAGTATGTTGAGTAAGCAGGCGGTTTAGAAAGAGTAGAAAAAAGACATGCCATGTTTTTGGAAACATGGCATGTCTGTCGAATTGTTCTACGCAGCCAGAACCTTAGAAACTTCTTCCGCAGCTTCTTTCAGCAATACGGCCGAAATTACATTCAGATCAGAGTTGTCGATGATCTCTTTTGCTTCCTCAGCATTAGTACCCTGCAGACGCACGATAATAGGCACATTCTGAACTTTTTCTGCAATTTCGGGATCTTTAACCGCTTCAATCACCCCATTTGCTACACGATCACAGCGTACGATTCCGCCAAAGATGTTAATCAAAATAGCTTTTACATTTTTGTCTTCAAGAATGATGCGGAAACCATTTTTAACGGTTTCAACATTGGCGCTACCGCCCACATCAAGGAAGTTAGCCGGTTCGCCGCCCGAAAGTTTGATGATATCCATCGTAGCCATAGCAAGTCCCGCACCGTTCACCATACAGCCTACATTGCCATCAAGTTTAATGTAATTCAAATCATACTTCGAGGCTTCCAATTCAACCGGATTTTCTTCCGACTTATCACGCAACTCCGCAGTTTCTTTGTGGCGGTAGAGGGCGTTATCATCAAAAGTCATTTTGGCGTCGAGGGCAATTACATCACCTTGCGGGGTGAGCACAAGCGGATTCACTTCAACCAGGTTGGCGTCGGTTTTTTCATAGCAATTGTACAACTTCATGATCAGTTTAACCGCCTGTTTGAAGGAGTCGCCTTCAAACCCAAGCGCAAAAGCCAGCCGGCGCGCCTGATTGTGCTGTAAAGGCATTCCCGGTTCAATCCATTCTTTGATAATCTTTTCAGGTGTTTCTGCTGCTACTTCTTCGATCTCAACGCCGCCTTCGGAAGAAACCATAATCACATTTTTGCTTTTAGAGCGGTCAAGAAGAATGCTGAGGTAAAATTCTTTTTCAATATCTACTCCGTCGGTTACATAAATGCGCTGAATTTTCTGTCCTTCATCACCCGTTTGAATGGTAACCAATGTATCGCCTAAAAGGGATTCTGCGGCATCGCGCACTTCATCAATCGTTTTACAAAGAATAACGCCTTTTGCATTGCTGTTTTTGGTGCGCCCTTTCCCACGTCCACCTGCATGGATTTGTGCCTTAACCACAAAAAGTGTGGCTCTGTCTTCTTTCATTTTTTTAGCGGCTTCCACGGCTTCATCAACCTTTGTAGCCGAAACGCCGGCCGGCACGGGCACCTTGTATTCTTTTAAAATTTCTTTCGCTTGATACTCATGAATTTTCATAACAGCAATTTATAAGATTAATAATTTTATTTTTGCCACTAAAACACGAAAGCACTAAAGAATTAAAAGGAATAAAAATATATTTCCGTGTTTTTGTGTTTTAGTGGCTATTAATTAGGGGCATAATATAAGAAATGAATGACAAGAAATTCAGTTAAATTCAGGTGCCGGGCACTTTGTGAAGCGTTTGGCACCCTAGAGCTCCAAAATGAGATTTGCTACTCCACAATCTGAATTTTTCGCAACTCACTTCCGTCTTTGTTCATGATGAAAATTTCATTCGTGCCGGAGCGATCAGAGATGAAAATAATTTTTTCTCCGTTTGGCGACCATGAAGCATAATGATCCCGCGCCGAATTTTTGGTGAGCCTTTTTAAATTTGTTCCGTCCGCGTTCATGGTAAAAATATCGAAGCTGCCATGTCGGTTTGATGAAAAAACAAGTTTTTCTCCATCCGGTGACCACATCGGCCCTAAATCAAAGTCAAGGTCGTTGGTAAGTTGTCTTTGGTGTCTTCCGTCTGCATCCATCACATAGATATCAAAGTTTTTATTCCGGTCAGATGCAAAAGCAATTTTCTTTCCGTTAGGCGACCAAGTGGGATTTATTTCATACGACCAGCTTGAATAAGTAAGCCGTGTCTGGTTGTTGCCGTTTTTGTCCATCACATAAATTTCCATATTGCCGTCCCTCTTTGAAAGAAAAACGATTTTCTCGCCATCCGGAGAATAAAACGGATAAACATCGGTGGTATCATTAGAGGTCAGTCTTTTTAGATTTTCGCCATCATAGCGACGGGAATATATTTCAAAATCACCGTCTTCACGCGAATGATAGGTGATATAACGACTGTTGGGCGACCATGACGGTAGGTCTCCGTCCCGTGCCGAATTAATGGGCAACTGATTTGCCTGACCCTCATAGCTCATTTCATAACTGCGTTCGCTTTCACGTTCAGAAAAATAGGCGATATGATTGCCGTCCGGTGACCAGGCAGGATAGTAATCATCGGCGGGGTGATGGCTCATATTTTGAATTTGATAGGTGTCAAGATTCACGACATAAATCTCGAAATTTCCGCTAATAGAAGATACAAAAGCAATGTGTTCTCCATTGGGCGACCAGTAAGGCTGAATGCTTGAGTAATTCTCTTGTGACTGAGCTGAATTCATCCCCGCTGAGAGCAAAAAAAGTATGGCAAACAGGAAACGTAACATATTCTTGATGTTTTATATCACAACCGCCTTTTGTATTAAATCATTCAATGGTATTGGTTATTAAATAATTTGGGCAAAACTGTCTACTTGGAGGAAGGCAGCGATTGGCCTGCGGATTGGGGATGGCAAAGGCAAAAATGTCGCAGCTTTGTAACTTGCGACTTACTGAAGAATAAAAAAATCAATTGAGTTCTTAGCCAGCATTGCCTACATTCATTTTCTAAAAAGACCGAACGAGGAAAATCGTTTGAATAAAGTAAAGATAATGTCAGCCCGGGACTTAGATCGCACCTATCTGCGATTCGCCCATCAGTTCATGGAGCCGCACGATGATCCCCAAAAAATAGCTGTTATAGGCATGCAGACCCGCGGGGTTTTTATGGGCAGGCGCATCATTCAAATCATTGAAGAGCAGTTCGGCTATAAGCCCGATTTTGGAGTGCTTGACGTCACTTTTTACCGCGATGACTTTCGCACAAAGCTCAAAATGCCGCAGGTTAAAGTCACAGAAATTCCCTTCGATTTATATGACCGCAATATCGTGCTGGTTGATGATGTGCTCTACACGGGACGAACCGTACGTGCGGCAATGGATGCACTCATGGGTTATGGGCGTCCCCGCAGCATAAAATTTTGCTGTATGGTTGACCGCGGCCATCGGGAATTGCCAATTTGTGCCGATTATGTAGGTACAAAAATGCCCACCCACGTTCAGGAAGAGGTTCGGGTGAAAGTAAAAGAGCTGGACGGCGAAGATGCTGTTTATGTTGTTGAAAGTAACGGCAACGGGGGTGATATATGAGCAAGGACATCACAAACAAAGATTATAATTTTACTCATAAACATCTGCTGGGACTGTACGATTATTCCAAAGAAGACATTCTTTATGTGCTGGAGCAGGCCAAATACTTTAGAGAAATTCTGGATCGCCCCGTTCCCAAAGTCCCTACCTTGAGGGATAAAACCATCGTCAACCTCTTTTACGAAAACAGCACACGTACCCGGCTTTCTTTTGAGCTTGCCCAAAAACGCATGGGTGCGGATGTAGTTAATTTTTCCGCCGGTTCATCAAGCGTAAATAAGGGTGAATCGCTCAAAGATACTATCCAAAATATCAGCTCGATGAAGATTGATATGGTAGTAGTCCGCCACAAAAGCCCCGGCGTTCCGCATTTCCTCACCCGCTGTGTTGATGCGGCCATTATCAACGCCGGTGACGGCGCTCACGAGCATCCCACACAGGCCTTGCTCGATTTGTTCACCATGCAACAAATTTATCCCGATTTATCCGGGAAGAATATCGCGATTATCGGTGATATCGATCACAGCAGGGTAGTTCGTTCGAACATCAACGGCTTGCTGAAACTGGGGGCGAACGTTACCATTTGTGGTCCTAAAACCCTGATGCCTGCTTTTGTAGAAGAATTAGGTGTTAATGTTTCATTCAGCCTTGATGAAACACTCTCTTGGTGTGATGTCGCCATGGCTTTGCGCATTCAACTGGAGCGGCAGGGAACCGGGACAGAACTTTTTCCCAGTATTCGTGAATATCACCAAACGTTCGGAATAAAAATGGAGCACCTGGAGAAATATCCTGATTTCACCATTATGCATCCCGGACCGGTAAACCGCGGGGTGGAGATGGAGAGTGAAGTGGCTGACAGTGATCGTTCGATTATTTTAAGCCAGGTAACAAACGGGGTAGCTGTGCGAATGGCAATTTTATATTTGTTGAGTGGCGGAACGAGGGTGTAGAGAAACTGTAGGTCGGGCATCTTGCCCGACATGGAAAGAACTTTTTGTATAGCGAAGGTTTTCCTCAGTAGCGCGTGAATTAATTCGCGCTACTGAGGAAAACTATGGGATTCGAGCACTCTCCTTCTCCTTGTTACGTCGCTCTGCGGCGTAACCTTTCCATCGAGCCAAAACAATTCCGGCAATAACAAGTGCCGAGCCCAGATACTGAAGCAGCGTGAGGTTTTCATTCAGTAAAACAATGCCGAAAAAGAGTCCCAGCACAGGTACCAGGTTTTGAAAGGTCGAAGTATAAACGGCACCTACGGTTTGCAGTCCGTAATTCCAGATTAAGAAAGCAGCTCCGATGGCTAGTAAACCGCTATAAATGGCGCCGCCATAAGCAACAAACGAAACCGATTGCCAGTCCGTTTGCATTAAACCAGGCAAGCCAATTATTACAAGCGCAATACAGCCTATGGTGGTCATAATAGTTGTAAATTGTATAGGGGTATACCGTTTTAAAAAAGATCTGGAAAGAATGGTATAGCCTGCAAATACCATAGCTGCAAGAATGATCATAAGATCACCTTTTACCGTATTTGAAGTAAAAGAAAATACTTGCTTGCCACCCGCCATAATGATTACAATACCCAGAAAAGCAAAAGTAACACCAATGCTTTTGTATGCATTCATTTTCTCAAAGTTCCCAAAGTGTGAAAAAATAGCTACCCAAACGGGGATCGTACCCAGCATTACGGCCGCATTTGCTGCTTGCGTAAAGTCGACTCCTATAATGAACAACACCTGATAAATAAGATTTCCAAGTAAGGCTAAACCCAAAAGGGGCATCCAATCTTTTTTTGGGATTGCGAACTGCTGCCTTTTCCAAAGCAGAACAGTCCACATCAATGCAGTGGCAAAAATAAACCGCAGGGCGTTAAAGGGGAACGCTTTAAGTTCTGTGAGACTGGTTTTAATGACTGAAAGGTTTAATCCCCAGATAATGGCAACTAAAAACAGGGAAACTTCAACGATCGATTTTTTGGAGAAACGCAATGGTTTATAGCTTTAAGCTTTATCAAAATAATAGGCAATGAAGGTAGCATTAATTTGGTAAAAGGTTCCAAACCAATTATTGATAATCTTCATAGAAAACTTTTATAACAAAAGTCATTGTTTGTCGTTTCAGGAAATATTAACTTTCAGTCACTTAATGACCATCAGTCATTTTAATTAAAAAATATGGGAATTGAAGATCGAAAAGCACGCGAAAAAGAAAAGCGGCGGGAACAAATTTTAGATGCCGCCGAAGAGGTTATTTTTGGCAAGGGAATAGAACAATCCACGATGAGTGAAATTGCTGAAAAAGCTGAATTAAGCAAGGGTACAATTTACCTGTACTTCAAAAATAAAAATGAACTGTATCTTGCTATAACCCAACGGGGGTCTGACATTTTGAACGACTGTTTTGCCCGGATTTTTGCAGGCGACCATACGGGGATAGAGCTCATTCGGTTAATAGGAGAAATATATCTTGATTTCGTCCGCAGCAATCCCGGCTATTTTAAGGCTTTTCAGTTCTATGAGTCAATGAATGATGTTGATGAGCTTCGAAACAGTGAGTATGCTCAATGCTGCGAAGACAACCGCTGCGAAGCTATAAATTTTATGATACGTGCGCTGCAAATAGGTATGCAGGATGGTACCATCGACGACAGCTATGATCCTAAAGAACTGGCTGTGCTTATCTGGTCAAGTACCCGCGGAATTACTACGGTAAGTTATATGAAAGGTGTAGGTCACTACTTTAAGGCACTGGATGAAATGGAAATAAAAACTGATTCATTATTTGAGAATTTCCTCAAGCTGGTGGGAACCGGAATTGCCACTGAAAAAGCTCGTAAGCAATGGATGACCGCCAGTCATAAAAAAATTGAAACAACCAAAGACTGATCTCGTACAGCCCACTTCATTCTTGAAAAAAACATCATCACAAACAAGAATAATAATCATACTATGTTTAAGTTTTCATCTACGGCTTTGGCTTTTTGTACAAAAGCTGTAGCCCCTTTAATTCTCGGTATTCTGTTATTTTCCCCGCCTTTGACGGCTCAAGAAGCAGAACCTTTCGTTGAAATTGATGTCAATAAGAAAGTATTAAAATTATCGGAGGCCATTCAGGTAGCCCTCGCTAATAATCCCCAGGTTAAACGCTCGCTCTTAAATGTCCAAACTGCCGATGAACAGGTGCAGCTGGCATGGAGTGAAGTGCTGCCTGAAATCACGGGGTCTATGACCTATGTTCGCAACCTCGAAATTCCCGTTAACTTTGTTCCGGCAACCTTTTTTGACCCGGATGCTCCGGAGGGAGAACTAGTCCCCCTGCAATTCGGTACGGACAATACCTGGCAGGGCGGTATTTCGATCAGTCAGACTTTGTTTAGAGGAGAAGCGATTGTCGGGATTAGCAGTTCAAAATTACTCAAAGCAGTTCAGGCAGAAGGTTTGCGGGCCACATCTCAGCAAATTGTTACTCAAACCCGGTTGGCATATTACAATGTTTTGGTGGCTGAAGAACAGCTTCAGCTGCAACAGGCCATTGTGGAACGGTTGAAGGAGAATCTTGCCGAAAACCGCGCACGCCAAGAAGCCGGACTTATTGATCAGTATGCTGTACTGCAGGTTCAGGTTCAGCTTAGTAACCAGGAGCCACAGTTAACACAGGCAAAGTATGCTGTTGAGCAGGCTTACCGTGAGCTAAAAATGGTGCTGGGTGTACCACTGACGCTAGACTTTTCGGTTAAAGGGAACCTCAGCGAGTACAACGTTACGAGCCAGCAGGCGGTAAATGAAGTGAACCAAAATTTGAAACGGGTGAATAGTATGACGCCCTACCAATATATAACCAAGAGCAATGTGTTAGGAATAGCAGCAAACCGGCGGGGCGATATACGCGTGCTGGATACTCAGAATCAGCTTCAAGGTAGAAGAATTAAAGCTATAAAAAGTCGCTTTTTGCCCACTTTGTCAGCTACCTATAATTTGAACTGGGCAGCGGCTCAGCCCGGAGCGCCCATGTTTTTTGGTACACCTGATACACGGGCAAGGTCACAAACAATAGGTATTACGCTTAGCTTGCCCATTTTTGACGGTTTTGAACGTACCGCTAACCTGAGTATGGCGAAGATCGAAAAGAAAGATTTAGAGATACAAAAAAGAGCGGCCATACGCTCTGCAAAGAATGAAATTGAATCAGCCCGCGAAGCAGTTAACCAAGCTATTGAGACCGCGCCGGCCCGCAGGGAAGCCTTAGAACTTGCCCGGGAAGGTTATGAGCGCGCACGGCTGCGATTAGAAAACGGTTTAGGCTCACAGTTGGATGTGATTAATGCGGAACTGCAGCTGCGCGAAGCCGAAGCTAATTACGCACAAATGGTGTATAACTATCTTGCAGCCAAAGCACAGTATGATCTGGCTATAGGAATGGTTCCGTTTGTGGATAAAGAGATTCTTGATATTAACGAATAAGTAAAACTATTACAGCTATTACCATGACCCAGAAAATAATCATCGCAATAATTTTAGCTACTGTTTTAGCAGGCTGCTCAGGCCAACAACAGGCTCCGGAACAGGAGCTGGTAAAAACAGTGAATGTGGAAACGGAAACGGTTGAACTTCAGCCCTTTGAGCGCTATCTGAAACTGGTGGGGACCGTGGAGTCCGAGAATGATGTGGAGATTTCATCCGAAGTTTCGGGCAGAATCTTGAATTATTTTGTGGAGCAGGGAGATCATGTTGAAAAAGGTGAGCCCATTCTCAAAATTGACGATGCCCAGTTAATCCAGGAGCGCGAGCGGCTGGAGGCGGTTACTGCTCAGGCCAAGGAAAATTATGAGCGTCTGATGCGGCTGTACAAGCAGGAAGGAATCGGATCGGAGATCGACTATTTGAATGCTAAATATACCTACGAGCAAAGTAAAGCCGCGCTTGAAGCCGTAAAAATCAGTATTGAGAAAACTACGATTAATGCTCCGTTCAGCGCTTCCGTCGAGGAAATTCTTCTTGAGGAGGGTGAAATGGCTGCTCCCGGAACAACACTGGTTCGTTTGATCGGAACAGAGCAGCTTGAGGTTTCAACCGGCGTTCCTTCAGCCTACGCCAACGTCGTTTCTGAGGGTGATATAGCTCAGGTTTGGTTCGATTTTGCTACAGCCGATACCCTGCAGCTGCCCATCTCTTTTGTTGGTAAAAGTATTAGTGAAGATGCACGCACTTTCGAGGTTGTCATCGAGTTGCCGAGGGAATCCGAATATTACAAGGTGGATATGATTGCCAATGTTAAAATAAGAACTATGCAAGAAGACAGCTTGGTGGTTATCAGTAATGAATTCATCCAGCAGGGGGATGGCCGGAAAGTGGTGTATGTCGCCAGTACGAACAAAGATGGCGATAAAATAGCGCTCAGGCAGCCCGTCAGCTTGGGAGCTTCTTATAAAAATAGTGTGGTTGTTACCGGTGGACTGAAGCCCGGAGATGAATTGATTACTGTGGGTTCCGCCTTTTTGCAGGACAGTATGCGCATCAACATTGTGAATGAAAATAGTCTTGCTCAGCGAAATATTTAAAAAGACCGAAATGAATAATCAAGAAATGACAAATAAAAATAAGCGCAGCAAGAATCAAAAAGACTTCTGGCTGTCTTCTTTTTCAATTGATAACCGAATCAGCGTGCTGGTTTTAGTATTGCTGGTTGCCGTTATAGGTATTCAGTCTTATCTGTCAATTCCCAAAGAAGCATCGCCGGATATCACCATACCCAATATTATGGTGATTACTACTTATCCCGGATCTTCCCCTGAAGACATGGAAGCGCTGATTACCCGGCCACTCGAAGAAGAGTTAAGCGGTATTTCTGATGTCAAAGAAATGACATCCACTTCGGCCGAAGGTTATTCCAATATTAACCTTGAATTCAATTCAGATGTAAATATTGACGATGCTTTGCAAAAGGTGCGTGAAAAAGTGGATTTGGCAAAGCCCGAACTGCCGGCGGACGCCGAAGATCCTATCATTCAGGAAATTAATTTCTCCGAGTTCCCGATTATGCAGGTCAATATTTCGGGACAGTATGGCCTGGTGCAGCTAAAGGAAGTCGCTGAAGATATTCAGGATGAAATCGAGGCTATTCCGTCCGTACTGGAAGTGAATCTGGCCGGAGGACTCGAACGCGAAGTGAAGGTTGATGTAAACCTGGCCAAGCTAAAATATTATGGCTTGGGCTTTGGTGATTTAGTGGCCGCTATCCAAAGCGAAAATGTTACGGTACCGGGCGGAAGCATTGAAGTAGGCATAAAAAAATTCCTGCTTCGCGTACCGGGCGAATATAAATCGGTTCAACCTATTGAAGACATCATTGTTGATGCTCCGAATGATAATCCCATTTATCTTCGTGATTTGGCGGAGGTCACCTTTGGTTTTAAAGAGCGCCAAACCTACGCGGAGTTGAATAATGATCCCGTAATTACCCTTTCTGTAGTAAAACGAAGCGGCGAAAATATTCTTGAAACATCGTCTGCCGTTAAAGACATTTTGGATGAAGCGCTTCCCACCCTGCCGCCAACTACTGAATTTGCCGTTACCTCTGATCAAAGCGAATATATCAGAAGCATGGTCAGCAGTCTTGAAAACAACATTATTTCGGGCTTATTGCTGGTGGTCGGCATCCTGTTATTTTTTCTTGGCTTAAGAAATGCCTCATTTGTGGGTGTAGCCATTCCTATGTCGATGTTCCTTTCTTTCATCATCATCGAAGGTTTGGGGATGTCGATGAATATGATTGTACTCTTTTCGCTGATTCTTGCCCTCGGTATGCTGGTGGATAACGCCATCGTTGTAGTCGAAAATATTTATCGTTATCTGGAAGAGGGACATGATAATTTTACTGCCGCTAAGAAAGGTACCGGTGAAGTGGCGGTGCCTATTATTTCCGGTACGCTAACCACCCTTGCAGCCTTCTTTCCTCTGCTGTTTTGGCCTGGTGTGGTAGGTGAATTTATGAGCTTTTTGCCCAAAACGCTGATCATCACGCTTAGCAGTTCCCTTTTTGTCGCCTTAGTTATCAACCCGGTGCTTTGTGCCCTGTTTATGACGAATGAACAGGATGAAGGCTCCGACAAACCAAAAATGACTGCAAAAGGGAAGTACTTTATAGCTTCGGTTACGACTGTTCTGTTGCTCATTGGCCTGTTTAGTAATTTTCTTACATGGACGATGTTAATTGTAACGGGCGTCTTACTGTGGTTGCTTAATAAATTTGTGATGAAGCCTGTTGGGGATTGGTGGCAAACCAGGGGAATCAAGAAAGTGCTGCAAAAATATGAAGATACTTTGCGCTGGTCGCTGGATCACGGTAAAACGATTATCGGCATTTCTGTTGTCATTTTATTCTCAAGCTTTGTGATATTCGGAATTTTTAATCCCGGTGTTGAATTCTTTCCGGAAGACATTCCTCCTGCCCAGGCTTATATTCAAATTGAAGCACCCATAGGCACCAATGTTGAGTTTACCGAATCGGTGGTTGATGAGATTGAAAGCAAAATTCCGCAAGTACCAAATACGGAAGATATTGAATCGGTGTTAAGCACCGCCGGAGCAGCTATTACTGCCGGCCCCGGAGGTTCGGAGGGCAGTTCTTCTCACAAAGGAACCATTGTGCTGAATTTTGTTGATTATGAAGAGCGGAAAGGTACCAGTTTTGGCGTTATTGAATACGTTCGTAACCACTTTTCTAAAGGCGTTGCCGGCGCGGAAATCACGGTACAAGAACAGCAGCAAGGGCCACCATCGGGAAAACCAGTTAGTTTGGAAATTTCCGGTAAAAGCATGGAAACGCTGAATGAAATTTCATCAGAAATCCTGCGAATTCTTCAGAACGATCCCGTGTATAGCAAGCTTGACGGACTGGAGACTGACATTCCCGAACCGCGCCCTCAGGTTATTGTTAATGTAGATCGCGAAAAAGCTGCGGTTTTCGGCCTTTCAACCCAGATGGTGGGCAGTACCATTCGTCAGGCGGTGAATGGGGTTGAAGCCTCACAGTTTCGCGATGGAAAGGAAGAGTACGACATCACCGTTCGGCTCGATGAGCAGTTTAGGAATGATCTGAGCGTACTGCAGGATTTAGTAATTACAGATGAAGGACGTCAAATCCCGCTCTCCAGTATAGCTTCATGGGAAATCCGCGAGGCTCCGGGTGGCATCAAACATAAAGACCAGGAGCGTGTGGTTACAATAATGGCTGATGTTCGATCAAACTATAACGCCAATGCCGTGCTTCAGGAAGTTCAAATGGTGCTGGATGATTATCTTGCCAATCAAATACCCCAGGGCTATGACACCAGCTGGACCGGCCAGCAAGAAGAACAGCAGGAAGCGATGGACTTTTTGATATCGGCCTTCCTGGTAGCGCTCTTTTTAATTGCTTTCATCCTCATTTCGCAATTCAATTCGATAAGCAAGCCGTTTATTGTGATGACTTCCATCATCATGTCAACGGCGGGCGTGTTCTTTGGACTGGCAATTTTTCAGATGCCGTTTGTGATTATTATGACGGGAATCGGCGTAATTTCGCTGGCAGGCGTAGTGGTGAACAACGCCATTGTGCTTATCGATTATATTGATATTCTTCGCACTCGCGATAATGTACCCCTTTATGAAGCACTGGTTGAAGCTGGTAAAACGCGTTTTCGTCCCGTAATTTTGACCGCCTTAACTACCGTTCTCGGGCTGGTACCATTAGCTATAGGTTTCAATTTTGATTTCATTGCTCTGGTCAGCACTCCGCTCGAGTTTTTCACTAATATTGGTGAATACGTTTACTGGGGCGGAGAGCAGGCTGCCTGGTGGGCTCCCATGGCTGTTGCCGTGATTAACGGACTCATTTTCGCAACTTTCCTGACCCTGATTCTGGTACCGGTACTTTATTATTTGTTTGAAAAAGGTCGCGATAATGTGAATCTGTTCTTCTTTGATGATAAAAATCCCGGCATTATCTTGGCCGCTCCCGCACAAAATGGAAGAAAAAAAGGAGAAAAGAAACATCACGAAACAGAAGGGCCGGTTAGGGTTTGATGTGAATGCTGCCTCTAAACATGGCATGTTTTTAATTATAGGTCGGGCATCTTGCCCGACAACTGTAATTTCTGCACCATTTATTTTTGACGGTTAGCAACCCGTTCTACATTTTCTCGCTCAATTCCCACTTTTTTAGATGACCTCCTCTGCAAAAAATGGTATCTTTGAGTTTATTTGAAAATCCAGAGCCAATAACTTCTTCAAAAGCCCAACATCGTGATTCAGCGGATACAATCGGTACTTCTTTTTTTAGCCTTTCTTTTTAACGGAAGCATATTCTTCAACGCGCTTTACAGCCATGCTATGGATGACCCCATGCAATGGATTGGAATAAGTTTTGCCATTGTTCTGACACTTGCCGCCCTGGCTCCGCTGGGATGTATCTTTTTATATGGAAACCGTCAAAATCAATTAAGCTGGGTCACCCGTTCTTTAATTTTACAAGTTATCGCGCTGGGATTCGCTTTGGGAATCTATATTTCACTCGGTGGATTCGGTGTTTTCTTATGGGATGAAACCATTGGCTTAGGTTTTTTGGTTGTAGCGTTGCTTTTACAGCTTTATGCCCGCAAGAAAATTAAAGATGATATTGAGCTGGTTCAATCAATGGATCGAATCCGCTAATTTAAAAGTAGGCAGTGGCAGGCGGCAGAAGGTAGTAATTAGGCCTCAAAGAAAAAGACACAAATTAAATTAATTCCACTTTCACAATATAAATATTGAGCTCTCTAAGAAGCCTGCTGCCTACTTCTCTATTCTTCTCTCTTCAAAATTATTACACTTTTTTTATGAAATTAAGTGCTAAATCATAAATTTATGCCAGATCAGTATTCAAAGGTATCAGTTTTTGCAGCACTTGCCGCGGGATTAGCTTCTTTCGGTTTTGCGCCCATTCTCGTTCGCTTTGCTCCCGATACATCACCCCTCGTTTTAGTGGTTTATCGAACCGGTTTTGCCGCTTTGATGCTGCTTCCGTTCTGGCTTTGGCTGCGCAGCAAAGAAAAACGACCGGGCAAAAATAAAGAACGCCTGTGGATTGCCCTATCAGGAGTTTGCCTGGGGCTTCACTTCACCTGCTGGATTGCTTCCCTTTATTATACTTCAGTTGCATCGGCTTCGGTGCTGGTGACCGTTCACCCCATTATTATGATTTTGGTTGAACGTCTTTGGTTCAAGCGAAGTTTTGCCACAACTACCTGGATTGGAGTTGTCCTTGCTTTTTCAGGCTCTCTGCTGCTGGGTATTTCCGACAGTCAAATTGAACAGCCCTTCGCCGACCCGCTTTTCGGAAACTTTCTGGCCCTTACCGCGGCCTTCATCTTCGTAATTTACTTGCTCATCGGCCAGCGAGTGCGCCAAAAACGCGAATGGATTGATTATGTCTTTCCCATTTACTTCTATGCTGCTGCTATTTGTGTTGTCATTGCGCTTGGTTTAGGCAAAGATTTGACCAATATTACTGCCATTGGTGTTTGGGCAGGTTTTGGCTTGGCTTTCGGACCGCAAATAATCGGTCATGGAGCGATGAATTATGCCGTAAAATTTGTTTCACCCACTTTGCTTTCCAGCCTGGTTTTAGTTGAACCGGTTCTCGCCTCTATTCTGGCATTTTTCCTCTTCGCCGAGCTTCCGCCAACCACTTCGATCATAGCGATGATTGTTATTCTTATGGGGGTAGCCCTAACCTGGAGACGAACAGGACGAAAAGAAGCAGGAACCGGAATGTAAGGTTTTGCTGCGTTCAACCATGACAGGGTTATGCCAAACTACGAGGAATACTCTTTCCCCAGGCATAAGCGCGTCGGCACGTAATATTTCGGTTTCATTACGAATGTAACAGTTTTGAATGAATGCGGGGAACGGTTTGTTTTAAAACAACCTGTTAGCGCCTGTAGGTCTACAACATGTTTTCTTCGCCTTTTATCCTGTGTCATGCTGAACTTGTTTCAGCATCTATAGCGAACATTATAGAATTAGGAACTTTAACTGTTTACGGATCCTGATCCCCGAATGCTTTCGGGATAGGATGACCCTCTGGGTTTGTTCTTTGTCAGCCTTTTAAAGAGGGAGTTAAATGAATTATTTGCAATAATTCATTGGCCCTGTACTAAAAATAAGTGTTAGCGATGCTCCGCTGCTGATGGTATCAGCGGGGCATGCGTCCCCCCTTTGAAGGGGCCGAGGGGGATGACAGGAGTTAAATGTGAAACCCGATTTTTTACTTTGCAATCAGTTTTTTAGTAAAAGTATTTTTAAGAAAACCAAATGGTTTAACGAACATTAGAAAAAGTTCATAGAATCAATAATCTGCTTCTTTTTGCCTATCTTGGATCACAACTAAAAACAACGGTACAGGCTTATTTCATTTGCATATAGATTTATCAAATTTTGATAACCAAATTTTGGAGTTATGCGATTAAATGAGAAGACATCAAGGCTTTCGCTGGGCATTATTTCTGTTTCATTCATGCTTACGGCATGTATAAACGAGCAGGATATCAATCAATTTGTTGATAACATTCACAATGCAGATTTGAATGTTTCAGTTACAGAGCCGATAGAGAGAGACTACGCTGAAATTAAAGAAAGCGGCGTTCTTCGGATGATCACCATGTACAGTTCAAGCACCTATTTTTTACATCAGGGTATTGAATGGGGATTTGAATATGAACTGGTTAGCAAGTTTGCTGAAGAGCATGATTTAGCCCTCAAAATAGTTATTGTGGGGCCGGATGAGAACCCTTATGACCTGTTGAATAGCGGAAAAGGAGATATTATCGCCGCCAATTATACCATCACTCCTGAGCGGAAAAAGTATGTGGAGTTTACCCGGCCTTATAATTTGGTAGACCAGGTGCTGGTATTTTCTGATGCGATTAAAAATCCCCCTGAAACGATAAAAGAAGTGGCAAAAAGGGGTATTCCTATTACCGTTCGCAGAAACAGCTCTTACTATCATCGTTTAAGGGAATTGCAGCAAAATGGGTTGAATTTGTCGATTCATGTGGTGCCGAACGAAAAGGATACCGAGTCACTGCTGTTCGATATTTCGAAAAACCTTTATATGGCTACGGTTGCAGATAACAACCTCCTTCAGGCCACTAACAGGTACATGGGGGGCTTGGTGAAGGGTCCTGTGATTGCTGAAAATGATACTATTGCCTGGGCTATTCGTAAAAACGCTTCTACCCTTGAAACCCAGCTAAACCGCTTTTTGTATGATCATTTTCGGTTTGGCGATCCCGGCGAAGATCCCAAACGGTCTGCTTTTCTTAACATTTTGCGGAAGCGGTATTTCAAAAAAGGCCCACAGATTGCCGACTATTACGATCCCACATCACCCCTGCTTGATGGCATTTCGCCTTACGACGATTTGGTCAAATCCATAGCTGATTCTGCCGGGCTTGATTGGCTCATGATAACTGCCATCATAGCTCAGGAAACAAAATTTAATCCCAAAGCAAAAAGCTGGGCGGGGGCGATGGGCTTAATGCAGATTATTCCGCGCTATTCTGAGATTTCAAAACCTAAACTTCTTTATAAGCCGGAAATCAATATTCGTGAGGGGGTTCGTATCCTTTCCGAGCATTTAGATCACTATTCGTATATGGATCGCAGCAACCAATGGGCTTTTGCTTTAGGTGCTTATAATGCCGGCCCCGGACATATTGCCGATGCCCGTCGTTTGGCTATTGATCATAATGATAATCCCAACGAATGGGAGAATGTGGCCGAAGCTTTGCTTAAACTGATGCAGCGCAAATATTATAAAAATGCGCGGTATGGCTTCTGCCGCGGTATTCAAACTGTTCAGTATGTGCAGGAGATTAAGAATCGCTACAAAACGTATAAAAGTATTGTAGCACTTGCCGAATACGAGCAAAAGAGTTTGGGCCCCGGAGTTTTGGGGATGTTTAACTGACGGAAGCATTCAGCTTTCAGCAATCTCTATTTTTCGATGTATTAGTTGTGCCTCAATTAACCTTGACCACAATCAAAGTGATATCGTCGTACTGAATACCGCGGGAGAACCACTGAACATCATCGATAATAGCCTGTTGAATTTCCTGAGCTGATTTTCCCCGGTTTTTTTTGATGCATTCTATCAGCCGCAGTTCTCCGAACTCTTCGGTTTGCTCTTTATTCATAGCCTCTGTGACACCATCCGTGTAAAAAACCAGGAGATCATCGGACTCAAGGTTGATTCGCTGTTCTTTGTAAGGAGTCATGGTTGGCATGGCTCCCAAAATAAGTCCGCCTTCGGTTAACTCTTCGGGGTGATCCGACCCTGCCTTAAACCAAACCGGGGGATTATGTCCCGCATTTACAAAACGAAATTCCGATTTTAAATCATCAAAAATGCCCCAGAAAAAGGTAATAAACTTATCAGCGGGCGTATTTTGGTAAATAATGTCGTTAATCTGTCCCGAGGCTTCGCTAAGGGTGATATCAATAGGAAGCAGTACATGTAACATGGCTTGGAGGTTGGCCATCAAGAGTGAAGCAGGAATGCCTTTCCCGGTTACATCACCAATAGCAAAAAGCAGTTGATTGCCCGGGGTTTTGAGAATATCAAAGTAATCACCGCCCACTTGGTAAGATGAGATATTTTTAGCTGAAATATCGAGCTTCCCGAATTCCGGGATGGGATCGGGCAGTAAACCTTGTTGAATGCTTTTGGCAATAGCCAACTCTTCTTCGATACGTTCTTTTTCAATCCGCGCTTCCAGCAAATAGGTTTTTTGAATGGAAAGAACCGCCAGATTACCCAGCGAACGCAGGAAATGGTAGTCCGAAGTAGTATATTCTTCTTTGTTTGCACGCGCACCAAAGCCCACCAAGGCAATCTTTTCACTCTGAAAATGAAGCCCGATAACAGCTTTAATGTCATTTTTTTTAAGGAAGGGAACTTCACCGTTCAGTTCATCATTCACTTCAATCAGATCCTGATCAAGTTCAAAAAGTTTATTAATGCTTTGGGATGAAATTTTTCCCTGAATACCACTTGTTGCTACTACCTCGGTTTGGCCTTCACTCTTTAAAACAAAAAAGAACTTTCTGATCAGCATTTGCCCCAGCATGGCAAATTTGAAAATGCGAATAATCTCATCACGATCAACCATAATGTTAAAATCTTTGCTGAGGTCGAACAGTGTGTTTAACTCATACACTTTTTTGTCCAGCATTCGGTTGATGCGGCGAAGCTCGGTAAACATGCGCGAATTAGCGATGGCAACCGAAGAGATAATCGACAGGCTTTCAACAAATTCAATTTCACGGCGACTCAAGGCTTCTTTGTTGCCCTTGGAACCAAGACAAAGAAAGCCGATGTGGTTATTGCTGGTTTGCAGGTTGAAAAAGGTACATTCTTTATCACCCTTGATAACTTCCGGCATTTCGACATCATCAATGCCACATTGAATAACTGGTTTTTTCTTAACATCAGGATTATCAAAGGAGATAATTTCGCCCTCGGGAATGCAATTCCTGCCCTTTGACTTTGAAACAATGTACTTATCACTTGCGGGCTGGTAAATAAGGACCATGCCTCTGGTTACCATTAATTTACCCATAGTGATGAGCAACAGGTTATTTAGCACAAAATCCATGTCGTGTGATTCGACCAGCAGGCGGGATGTTTCGAGCAACGTTTTTAGCTCAAAACGAGAATGGCGGCCATCATCTAAATCGGGAAAGCGCTTCAAAACGTTATTTCTTTTTTGTCATGCGGATTTCATTAACCGAATCTTCGGTTTTGTATTCTACACGGTCCATCAACTCTTTAATCAGATATACGCCCACTCCGCCTCGTTTTCGCTGCTTTATTTTTTTGCATATATCGGGCTTAGAGTAGCTTTCGGGATCAAAAGAGCCTCCGGTATCAAGCAGTGATACCCAAAATTCATTGTCATCGTAACCGAGTTTGATATCTACTGACTTTTTAGAATCACCTTTATAAGCGTGCTTGATGATATTCGTATACGCTTCGTCTACTGCCAGACAAATATCTGCCACAGCATCATCATTGCAGCCACAGGCGACAGCATGTCCTGCTACAAAATCGCGAACGCGGGCCAGATGCGCAGTAGAAGCCTTAACCGATATTTTAAATGATTTTGGCAAGTCGTTTCTATTCGTTTGCGTCAGTTTTAAATTTCGCGATGGCGTCAGCCTCTTCCTGCACGATATCGTAGAGAGTAGGGAATCCCAGCAGATCAAACACATTGTACACCTTAGGACTCATGTTGCTTAATTTGATGTCGCCTCCGAGCGTTCGTACATCTTCGATATAGGCCATAAACACACCAAGTCCTGCACTTGCGATATAATCAAGATTCCGGCAGTTCACAATAATTTGATGTTGATCCCGGTCGATCAGCTTTTTAAGTGAATTTTCTAATTGTGATGCCGTATGAGCATCCAGCTCACCGCTTAGTTCCAGTACATCAAAAGTGTTTATCTTTTTGTGATTGATTTTAAAGTTTTTCATTACAGCGAATTTATATTAGAAGTCTGTTCCCGATGATTTAGCTATAAACATAAAAAATTTTATGAACATGGTACGTAAAAAAAGAGGTAATGAATAAACTTTTGTGGGATGATTTTCAACTGACAAGTTTACGAAAAAGGGGGAGAAAGGGTTCAAAAAAATAAGGCCTCACAAGTATCAGTTGTGAGGCCCTGACTATTCATCAAGAGAGACGCTACTTGAGCGCACTTCAATATACATCATTTTTTGATAGTAGCACAAGTATTTTTAACAATAAAAAGTTGGGTTAGAATAAAGTTGAGCAAGATTAATTAATGCCTGTAGTTGCTTGTGAGACAACCATTTCAATAAATTCACGTGTTTTTATAATAACCTCTTCTACAGATTTTGATAAAAAATAACTACAAATCACGTGCGTTTGTGCGTGCGGAAAGTTCGTAAATCTTAAAAATTGTGCGCGGGTTCCAAGTTCCTCCCTCATTTTTTTAACGGCTGAAACAGAAACGACATTGTCCTGCTCAAAAAAATTTTTATAATAATAACCGGCAAACACAGGACATTGAACTTTCGAAAATAATTCTTTCTTCATGTGATGCTGCACCAAAGCTCCCAATGCTAAAGCTCCCCGAAGGGCGTAAGAGTCATACCAAATTTGGTTTTCAACCCCTGTGTTTTGATGCTTTTTCATAATATGATTTTCACCCGGAAATATTTTGAGCAGTTTCCGGAACCAGCTTTTTGTCAGCAACTTTTCACGTGAACCATAAAAATTGATAAGCGGTGAATAGAGAATTAGAGCCTCAATTTCTTGCTTCAACTGCTGCTGGGCTGCAAGAAACAGAGCCAAAGAAGCACCGGTTGATGTACCCATTAAAATCACTTTTTTTCCGATTCGCCGGCCTATTTCAAAGGCGAATCGGGCTGAATGAAGAAGCTTTTCTTCTGTTAAATGCAACAGGGGTGAATCCGCATTCATCCCATGCTCTTCAAGACGCGCTAAAAATAGATTATAGCCGAACTTTTTCGCTATTTTTTGATGGACAGGATATCCTTCAAGACGCGATGCCCGGAAACCGTGAAGATAAACAATTGAAAGATCTGTTTTTTGATATGGAGATGTAGAATTCCATACAATTTTAGCATTGGTATCAGGCTTCAAGTCAGACTTTGATTCCCGTTCCGCCAAAAAATCATCCAGCTTTGAAAGCTGGCCGGGAATACTGCTCCAGAGTTCATCCATAATAGTAGTTTATAAAAAGCACAGTTAGCGTGAAAGATGCGATCTGAGGGTTCCTGTCAGTGTTGCTTTAGAGTCAGAAGCTAAATACGTTATTAAACAAAAAAAGCACCGGGATGAGTATCCGCGGTGCTTTATAATTAGACAACATAAAGCCTAAACATTCTGAGGTTCCCCTTCATTAGCCATTGAAATCCATGAGTTGGTATTCATATTCCGCTGAAGCTTAGCCTGTAACTTCTCGGCCATTTGCAGAGTGGCTGTACGTCCCAGTCGTACCCGAAACCAGATATTGCCGGTTTCCTCTTTTCCGAACTTTACAACATAAGCGTTTTCATATCCTCGTTCCTGCCATGTTTGAGCCAGCATTTCTGCCTTATCAAGAGAACGCCACGCACCCACCTGAACCGCAAAAGCACCACTGGGAGCGAATTCAATACGGTTTAGTTCCTCCAGTTCACGTTGCCGTTGTTTCGCAGCAGCAATACTATCCTGGCGCTGTTGTTCCAACCTTGCTTGGCGCTGCTGTTCTAACCGCACCTGGCGGACTTGCTCAAGTGAATCCTGTCGAGCTTGCTCACGCTGTCTGATTTCCTCTTCACTCGGGCCACAAGCATTTAACAAACTGATTGAAATAGCCGACGTCACTAAAAAAATTACTATTCGTTTCATAGGATGATTGTTTTTGATTGAAATAATAATAGTACCCCTAAGTTTAATAAAAATGTACAATACACAGTTTTATTAAACAAAAATATATTTACAGCTATAATAACTGTTTAGCATTAAAATAAAAACTTGATGAAATTGCTGCTATTTTTGCTCATAAATTTTCTATGCGAGTCATCCCCTGCCCCTCGAAGGGGACTTATCCCTCTTGAGGAGGGTATCTAACAGGTTTTTTAAGCTCAAGGTGGCACTTGGGGAAGCTCCTGACACCTTAAACCGTACTATTTATTTCAGCTAAAAAGGTTGCTATCAAGCCTCTTTCTATTTAGATTTAGTCTACATTAATCACGCCTTACAGCCATCTAAAGCATTATTATAGGCACACAATTACATAGAAAATCTCCGCCCTGGTATCTCCTGATTTTTGCGACAACCGTTGCTGTGGGCGTTTTACTGCCATTGGCTTATTTGCTTATCCGGGCATTTGGCGCTTCACCCGAGATGTTAAACAATGTCGTTTTCCGGATGCGCAACTTATGGTTACTGGTCAATACATTGTTGCTAACCGGGGGAGTTTTAGTTTTGGATGCCTTCATTGCTCTACCGCTGGCTTATCTTTCAGTTCGGTGCAAAGTATGGGGGCGGCGATTCATCACTCTGCTCGGCGTTTTGCCGCTCGCCATTCCCGGCTATGTGATGGCTTATGCTTTGTTAGGCCTCGGGGGGTACAACGGCACTTTTAATGCCTGGTTTGACTGGAATTTTCCCCGAATTAATGGCTTTAGCGGTTCATTGATCGTCTTGACCATCTGTACTTTTCCTTATTTATATCTGAATCTGCGCACCGCATTATTGGGTTTAGATCCATCCATTGAAGAAGCATCACGCTCATTGGGACATGATGCCCGGTCTACTTTTTTTAAGGTAATCCTGCCCCAGCTAAAACCGGCATTCCTGGCGGGGGGATTGCTCATCAGCCTCCATGTAATTGGTGATTTCGGAACCGTTTCCCTGATGCGTTTTGAAACCTTCAGCTATGCCCTTTACCTGCAATATATCGCTGCCTACGATCGTATTTACGCTGCCTGGCTGGCGCTGATGCTTTTAGCTTTAACAACGGGAGCTTTAGTTCTTGAATATAAGCTGCTGAAAAAAGCAATTTACTACCGCTTAAGTCGTGGGGTAGCCCGCGCAAAAACCTTCTTAAAACTAGGCCGATGGACTATCCCCGCTTACACTTTTGTAGGCGTTCTGTTTCTCGTCGCGATTGCCTTACCGGTTTCTTCTATCATTTTTTGGTTAAATCAGACTGCTTTTTCATCTGTTTTTGGTGACTTGTTTCAGGCCTTTCTCAACTCTGTGAAAGCTTCGGCACCTGCTGCTGCTTTAACCACCTTTTTAGCCTTGCCGCTGGCTTATATCGGCGTGCGATACAAAACCAAGCTAAGTGATCCCCTTGAGCGGGTTGCTTATCTCGGTTACGCCACACCGCCGCTCGCTTTCGCCCTTGCCTTCGTTTTCTTCTCACTCTACGTGTCAACGGCTTTATATCAATCGCTTTTGCTGTTGATCATCGCCTATTCTCTTCACTTTTTGGCTGAGGGAATCGGCCCTGTACGCAGTTCATTATACCAGGCGCCGCCCAAACTCGAAGAAGCAGCCCGTTCGCTGGGCTATTCAACCATAAAATCATTCTTTAAAGTTACCTTCCCTTTATTGCGCGGGGGAATTATCGCCTCCACTGCATTGGTTTTTTTATCAGCAATGAAAGAACTTTCCATTACGTTTTTATTGTCACCCATCGGGTTCGATACGCTGGCACTTAATGTTTGGGAATATACGGGTGAAGCGATGTTTGCCCTGGCAGCTCCTTACGCTTTAACAATTTTATTATTTTCTTCCTTATTTGTAGGATTTTTGTTCTCTAAAGAATGGAAACAAACATGAAAAACTTATTGAATGTTAAAAATTTAACGAAAGCCTTTGATGAAAGTGGACCGGTGGTCGATACGCTTAATTTCGAGGTGCAGGAACATGAAATTTTTGCCCTGCTTGGTCCCAGCGGATGTGGAAAGACTACTTGTCTGCGGCTTATCTCAGGTTTTGAGCACGCCGATAAGGGTGAAGTGAAATTGGAAGACAAGTTGCTCGAATCTCCTGATATCCATGTAGCCCCTCAGGATCGAGGAATCGGCTTCGTCTTTCAGGATTATGCCCTTTTCCCGCATCTGAATGTTCTTGACAATGTTGCTTTTGGTCTCACCGGTATCCCAAAATACAAGCGCAAGGTGTATGCCGAAGAAGTACTTTGCCGAACAGGCATGGGCGATTACAAAGACCGAAGCCCCGAAGCTCTTTCCGGCGGACAGCAACAGCGTGTGGCCCTGGCGCGGGCAATAGCCCCCAAACCTAAACTCGTGCTGCTTGATGAACCGTTTTCCAATCTCGACGCTATGCTTCGTAATAACATGCGAAAAGAAGTGCGTAGCATTCTCAAAAAAGCCGGCATGAGTGCTTTGCTCGTCACGCATGATCAGGAAGAAGCCCTGTCATTTGCCGATCGCATTGCAGTGATGAATAACGGCAAAATTGAGCAAATCGGAACACCCGAAGAAGTCTATTATCATCCCAAAACAAAATTTGTAGCTCAATTTCTGGGACGTACTAACCTTTTTCATGCCGAGGCTACCGGTGGTGCCGAAGTAAGCACCAGCCTTGGCACAATGAGTTTAAATTGTGATGCCTGCGGCCGCGTGCTTTGTTCCATTCGTCCCGAGCATTTAACACTCGAAAAAGCTACAGATCAAAGTCCTGAAAAAGTGGGCACCATAGTTGCCCGGGAATTTTATGGCCACGACATTACCTATCACGTGCAGCTTCGGGATGAAAAATATTTGGTTCATACCGATAATCGTGTAATTTTCGAAGAGAATGACGCTGTTGTCATTAAACCGTTAGAAAATGCGGTTCTTCTGGAAAACATAAATTAAAAGGAGGTAAAATGGATTTCATTTTGCTTTTAATTATTGCGGCTATCTGTGGAGCTATTGGACAAAGCATTGCAGGGTATTCAATGGGCGGATGTCTGGCCTCTATTGCCGTGGGCTTTATAGGCGCTCTGATTGGCGAATGGCTGGCTAAACTAATGGATCTCACCTACATTTTTCCCGTCACCATAAATGGTGAACCTTTTCCTGTTATTTGGGCTATTTTAGGTTCCGCTATTTTTTCTTTAGCTGTAGGATTGATAAGAAGGGGACGAAATCCTTTTAATAAAGAGGAGTAGCTAAAAGAAAATATTCTTTTCGATGTCACAGAGTTCCCACGGAGAGAGCGCTGAGAAACACAAAGAAAGATTACTGTTCGGGGATTGATGAATTCTTTTCACGTTTCACGTCTGTTCAATTCTCAGAAAAATCCTGGTTATAAGGATTTTTATCAAACCCGGGCGTAACCTGAATAAAGCCGTGGCTTGTAGCATTATGGCATGAGTTGCAAGCATTCACCATCTGGATAGTTCGTTTTCTGACCTCCTCCCAGTTTCTGTTCGCCAATGCCAGCTCCACAGGCTGAAGTGTGGGTACCAAAAATATGCCCATGAAGCGTGAAATATCATAACCTTCATAACCTGGAATATTTTCCCTGATTCCGGTGGCCGCGGCCCTCACTTCATGAAAATAGAAGGTGGCCAATTCATGGTTTTCGGCATCAACAGCAAGGGCGTATTTATGAGTGTAATATTGAAGTTGTCCCATCGCATCCGCTAATTCGGGAACTTCAGGCATGGCTCGTTGAACGCCTTCTGTTTGTGTTTCTTGAGTTTCAGGAGTTTGAGAAGTGCACTGAACCAGAAGTATCATGCAAGAAAAAATACTTAAGATGCCAATAATTTGCTTATAACCGGAACCAAAATGTGACATGAGTTTTTTGATATCAATTCGTTATTTAAAATGAGTCTAAGTATATCAAAAAATATGGAAAGTTGGGAAATTACTTCACTTTACTCTTCTAAAAACTTATACGGACATGCCATGTATCCGTACAATTTTAATTCTAAATCAGTGAGAACAGGTTTATTCAAAAAAGATGTAGGCCACTTAAACAAGTGGACTACATCAGTTCCAATTTTAATCAACGCGGCGGGCGGGAACACCGTAGTCCACATTATCTATGGTCCAGTCGAGCCACTGTTCTTGCTTGGTAATAGGTTTACCGGGAACGTAGATGGTAGAATCATTCCAGGTAGTCATTACGGTGGCACTTTGAGTCCAGATTTTGATGCGTCTGCGTGGAATTTCGGTTTCCCAAGCCCGGCCGGTAACCGGATCAGTATAGAGCAGCCGAATAGTGATATTTCGCGAGAAGCGCTCAATCGGACTCAAATCAATGCTTCTAAAATTCGTTTCCCCGTTTTTAGTTACATCAGGAACCCCGTCGCTGACCATCACCACCGAAATTGGACTCATCACCAGTCTTTTGTTTCGGATGGTTAAGGCGATTTGCTCAAAGAAAGCGTTGAAGTCGGTAAAATCGTTCTGCTTATCTTTAGGGAATATTTCTTTCAGTCGTTGATGAATTTCATCAACCGAGCGGTTTTCAAATATATGGATGGGATAAAAAGCTTTGGGTTCTCCCGGTTCAGCCCCGCCGATAGAACTCACGAACAGCACTTTCGGCTTTTCGAGTCCACCGATACCATGCAGATGAGCATAAATATAGTGGGACAAAAAGCTGAGTGATTCATCAAAATAACCGCTATTGATGAATGAACCACTGATATCAACCCCCACAAACATCGCGAGACGAGGTTCAGGTTTGCCGTCAACCGTACATCCAGCCGAAAAGCTCATGAGCACCATCGCAATTAGAAAGACTGCCTTACTTATATAGTTTTTCATAATGTATCTGTTGAATTATTTAGAAAGAGAGATTTGAACAGAGTATCAATCTGCTGCGGGTGCCGCTTTAACCTGTTCGCTTTTCTTTGAAAGCGTTTCGATAAGTACCTTCGATTGTTTGATGTCATCAATATTATCGAAGGGCAAATCAAACAGGTGAGTACTGCTCACAAGAAGTGTCAGAAAGTTTATAGCCGCAGCAATAACTTGCAGGGGCGGCAGCATAAAGGCCTCCAGCAACTGTTCTCCTTTCTCTTGTACCCATTCAACATCATCCTTAATGGTATCCATAAAGCCATTGGTGAAATCAAATTCCTGTTTCGTTCCGGCTTTTGCCGCTGTTTTTGGCTCCATTTTTAGCCCTTTACCCTGAATAACATTCATAATGGTAGGTGTTCCATACTCTGCAAACAGGAACCACGAAATACTGCGAATTCCGAACCACATAAATACCGAAATACCCAAAACACCGGCTATGCCGATGGAAAAGTCTTCGGCATAAAGGGCAAACCAAGGTACCAGTGCCACAACAAATTCCCGGTATAAAAAGATGACTTCTACAAACACCACGATAATTTCAATCACCCCAATGCCCAAAATTTGAGAGATGTCTTTGTCTTTTACTGAATCAACAAAGGTGGAAAGTACGGCATAACTTCCCAGAACGATGAAGAACAGGAAAGTGAAGAGCGGAATGCGCACGAAGCCCATCAGAAGCTGCTCGCCGGTGATGTTTGAAAGCGTATCAACCACTAGTGGCGTGGTTACATAGGTGAAGATGGTCGTTTCGACAATCACCCAGAAAAGCGTTAGAAAAACAGCTATCCATGGCACGTTTGAGCCGACTACTTTTTTTGAAGCTTGTCCCAGCAGCCGGAAGGGCATGATGACAATCATTTGAATGGCCGACCAAATGCCCAGTACCACAACTTTCACTAATTCAAGAAGGGCAATGACCAGATAAAGCAGGAAGCGGAAAATGCCGCCCCAAAATGAGACAATGGCTTTGCCTAAATCCCACCAGGTTATAAAGAGTGAAATGATGAACTCTTTACGCTGTTGCCGGAATATGACTGTTAAAATTGCCGGAATAGTAATCCAGCAACCTAAGATGAATGCGAATGCCGGTAGCAGCAGAAACAGTCGCTTGGCACTCATCAATAAAAGTGGATCGCCTGCTGCCCATGCAAATTCAATAAATGCTTCCTGAAAAAGTGCCGGAAAAAGCAGAATATAGATAATGTATTTCGTGAACGTTCCCGAATTAGTAAGCATAGTAACCCCGTTTGTGTACAAGTATTAAATGATTAAGGACTTTAATGGCGTTCTTCGATCTTTGTTCCGAAGCGCCATTAAAACCACTTTATATACAAGAGGGGTTAGAAAGTGATTTGTTACAAAAAAGATCTAAAAACGTGAAAGGTGAGACGCCCAACGTTAATTAGTTTACATTTTCGATTTTTATTTCTACATTTATAGAAATAGTTCTAATATTGTAGAATGTATTATGAAGCTACCTAAATCCGAAGAACAATTAATGCAATACATCTGGGAAGTCGAAAAGGCATTCCTGAATGACCTGATTGAAAAATATCCCCAGCCGAAGCCGGCTAGCAGTACAGTAGCGACTCTGCTGAAGCGAATGAAAGAGAAAGGATACATAGATTATGAGCAGATGGGGCGATCTCGCAGATATTATCCACTCGTAAAAAAAACGGACTATTTCTCGCGACACATAAATAGCCTGATCAAAAAATACTTCAATGATTCTCCATCAACGTTTGCTTCTTTTTTTACGAGAGAGACTGATCTGTCGGATGAAGAACTGGAAGAGCTTCAGAAAATTATCGACGATGAGCTTAAAAAAAGAGAGCAATGATTTCTTATCTGATATACTCAACGATATGTATGGGGTTATTACTCCTTTTCTATCACGTCTTCTTGGCGCAGGAAAAGATATATCAGATTAATCGTTGGTATCTGATGGTCAGCCTTCTTTTTTCTTTGACGGTACCATTTATGCCTATTGGAGTAGCAGATTTTTTGTTAAGTCCGGAAAGCAATTCTGAAATACTGATACAACAGTTAGCCGATCCGGCAGCAAAAAGTAATGAAATACCAGATTTAAATACTGAGGGGATATATTTAACGCTTTTTTGTTTGTATAGTTTAGTCGTGCTTCTCTTGTTTGTCCGCATGCTTCGGCACTTGTATTCGATGCATCAGCGGACCAGAAGCAATCCTTCCACCTTTTTCAAAGGTCATAAAATAATTCTACTGGATGATAAAGTAGTCCCCCACACCTTCTGGAAAACGATATATGTAAGCAGGGAGCAGTATGAAAATGGAAAGATTGGTGAAGAGGTACTGATTCATGAACTAACTCATGCGAGAGAACACCATTCATTTGATATCCTCGTCTTGGAATTCTTGAAAACCATATTCTGGTTTAATCCGGTACTATATTTTTATAAAACAGCAATTCAGTTCAATCACGAATTTATAGCAGACAATAAGGTTATATCAGGAGGGACGGATATTGCGGATTATCAGACGCTGCTATTAAATATGCGGATAGCTAAACCTGCCCGCTATCTGAGTTCTACTCTTAATTTTAAAATCACAAAAAAGAGGTTTAAGATGATGTCTCAAAATAATTCAAGCTCACGTTCATTCTTTAAGACAGCTGCAATAATTCCACTATTTATAATTCTTGGTATCACATTTGGCTGTGAACCGACTAGTATTGAAAAGGATAAAAAAGTTGAAACCATAATTCTGGAAGTAAGCAGCTCCGATACTATTAAGCTCAACGGCGAACCTATTCAATTTTCTGATTTTGAATCACAGTTTTCTGAAATGCCATTAGACCCGGAAAAAACCATCCTCTATTTAAAAGTACATCAGAATGCTACAATAGGCATTGTAACGGACATTCAAGAAATAATCCGTAAACAAGGTGTTCTAAAGATTAATTATTCTACCATTCAATCAGATGGTTTACAGAAGGATAAGCATTGAAGCTCAAATATTCGCAACAGCAATATTCTGAGAGTATAGATCAATGAAAAAGGGAAATATCATTGTCAATAAATAAGCAGTTCCCACTTTCTTCTTTTAAAAGTTTGGTGAAGAAGTTTATAACTAACTCTGAGATAATGAGAGTTAAGAGTAAAGATGTAGGCCACTTGAGAAGTGGACTACATCGTCTCGCGTTTCACTTCTGCCGTCTGTTAAACAGCCAACTTCTTATTTTCTTTGCAGACATCAACCACGGTTTGGGCAACTTGGCGGGCTACTTTGTCATCAAAAGGGCCGGGAATAATTTCTTCGGGAGTGGGATTTTCAACACAGTTTGCAATGGCATAAGCAGCTGCTACATACATTTCGTAAGTAAAACCTGATGTACGGGCATCAAGTGCACCGCGAAAAAGCCCCGGAAAAGCCAGCACATTGTTGATTTGATTCGGGAAATCTGAACGTCCGGTTGCGATGATCTGCGCTCCGGCTTCACGGGCTTCATCCGGCATAATTTCGGGAATGGGATTAGCCATCGCAAAGATAATGGGATTCTTCTTCATCTTCTGAACCATCTCTTTCTTGAGCACTCCGGGGACGGAAACGCCAATGAATACATCCGCATCAACAAGCGCATCACTTAATGAACCTTTTAAAAGGCCTCGGTTGGTGAGCTCAGCCATTTCTTTTTTAACGGGATTCAGTTCATCACGTCCCCGATAAATGACGCCGCGGCTATCGCACATAATCACTTCACGAACGCCCACATGCTGCAACAGTTTCACGATAGCCACACCTGCAGCCCCCGAGCCGTTGATTACAATTTTCAGGTTGCTCATTTTTCGTCCCGTCACGCGCATAGCATTGATCATTCCCGCCAGCGTTACAATGGCGGTTCCATGCTGGTCGTCATGCATCACCGGAATGGGAAGTTCTTTTTTCAGCGTTTCTTCAATTTCAAAACATTTGGGCGCACAAATATCTTCCAGATTGATGCCGCCGTAAGTCCGGGCAATGGCTTTGATGGCTGAAATAATTTCATCCTTATCCTGGGTATCGAGCACAACAGGAACCGCATCAACACCGGCAAACTTTTTGAACAGCACACACTTTCCTTCCATCACCGGCAGAGCAGCTTCGGGGCCAATATTACCTAACCCAAGTACAGCAGAGCCGTCGGTAATCACTGCAACGGAATTACTTTTCCAGGTATAATCGTAAGCTTTTTTATTATCACTATGGATTTGACGACATGGCGCGGCTACTCCCGGTGTGTAGGCGATACTCAAGTCTTCACAGCTTTCGAGGGGCATTTTGGAGTCAACCTGCAACTTCCCGCCATATTTTTTGTGGGCTTCGATTGCTTGCTGATCGTAATTGTTGCGTTTAGGAGAGGACATAGAAAATGGTTTACTGCTAAATTTGTTTGCGCACTCTAAAGTGCTTTTCAAGGTAAAGGGTTTAAGACAGAAAGAATTTTAAGAGCTGTAAAAAATTACAGCGGCGCCAAAATTAGGAGGTGAATGTAAAGACGATGTGAAAAAAAATAAGTCTCACAAAAAGTTTTCGTGAGACTTAAAATTTAAGAAAAGGCTGGATAAGCAAAAATATCTTTTAAAAATACGGCAACCCTCTCCCATAGCTTTTGGACAGGCTTTGCACCTCCCCTTGAGAAAGGGAAAAAAGCCCCTCCTATTAAAGGAGGGGCGCAGGGTGGCTGCTTTAAATAATCAACTTATTGCCAGCCAGACTATTTAGTAGCAGAATATTGCTGCATGAATTCATCCATTACAATCATGTTATTTTCCCGGTTGATATCAGCCAGACGCTGAGTGGGATCAATTTCAATAGATTGTATTTGTGAAGCCGGCCTGCCGATTTCAAGCGTATAAGTGGGGCTTACCCAAGGCCAGTCAGGTTTGACTGTAGTTTCGACGCCCGAGTAGGCTGAAAAACTCTTTTCATTACGCATGATGCGCAGCGGCATATAAAACAGTTCTTTGCTGCCGTCATCATAGGTTACCATTAGGTCGATGGGCATCGGCATTAAATTGTAACGCTCTAGTGTAACAAAAGTACTGTTGTCGTTGCTGATGACAGCACTAATTCCGTAATCAATGGTCTTGGTTGTTTCGATGAAGTACTGGTAATACCAGTCCAGAATCATATCTGACTCCTCTTCCATCACCTGCAAAAAGTCACGACCATCGGGATGCTTGAACTTCCACAGCTCAAAATAGCGCTTCATTCCGTGGTCAAATGTCTCATTGCCGATGATGTAGCGCAGTTGGTTCAAAAATACAGCGCCTTTAAAGTAAGATGCACCGTAGGCGCGATTCGTATGGAAATGATCGGCATGCGTCTCGAGAGCTTCTTCCATATCGTCTTCAACAATATTAAAATAGGCCTGATAGGAGCCGCGATGAGGACGTTCACTTTGGCCGTTATTGAATAGATAATCCATAGTCAGGGCTGAAGCGTAAGTGGTATAGCCCTCATCCATCCATGCATAGCGACTTTCGTTAGTTGCAAGAACGCCATAATACCAGTTGTGAATGAATTCATGAACGGTAACACCTACCAGACTGCCCAAAGAGCGGTTTCCGGTGATAAGCGTCCCCATAGGATATTCCATACCGCCGTCGCCGCCCTGAATAACACTAAACTTGTCATAGGGATACTTTCCGAAATGTTCGCTCACAAATTGAAAAGCTTTAACAGTATATTCAGGCAGTTTTTCCCAGTTAGAGAGCAATTGTTCTTGCGAATATCGTTCAGCATTAACTGCTACAGTATCAGCTTGGTATAAAAAGTGAAGAGTGGGTCCGTTGGGTACCTGGGCCGTGGTATGCACATAATCAGGATCGGCAGCCCACATAAAGTCATGTACATTCTCCGCTTTCCAGTGCCATGTCAGTGTTTCGGAATCGGGACGATCATATTCTTCGGCATATCCGTGACCGATTTCTTCAGCATTTTGCAGATAGCCTGTTGCTCCTAACACATAAGAAGAATCAATAGTGATTTTCACATCGAAAGTACCAAAAATACCATAAAATTCGCGTCCGACATAGGGATTCGGATGCCAGCCGTCCTCATCATAAGCAGCCATTTTTGGATACCACTGCGTCATGGAGAACTCCACACCCTCTTTATTCATCCATCCGGAACGACGAATTTGCCGCGGTACCTGGCTTTCAAATTCCATATAAAAAACGGCGCTCTCGCCCGGCAATATGGGCTCATTCAGCGCAACTTCCAGAATCGTCCCGTCCACAAAATATTCAACGGGCTCTCCGTTTTGTGTTAGCTTGTTGATGTGATGATAGCCGATTTCATCTTTAGGCAGATGAAAAATGCGGTCACGAACACGACTGTCGGGATCGGCTATAGTCCGGGAGCGAACATCCATCATGCTACCCGGCTGAAAGGCGTTGAAATACAGATGGTAGAAAACGCGATGAAGCGTATCGGGTGAATTGTTGTAGTAAGTTAATTCTTGCGTACCGGAATATTGATGATCTTCAGCATTTACGTCAATTTCCATGACATATTCTACCTGCTGCTGCCAGTAGTTTTGGCCCTGAGCGTTAGCGGAATAGCTTATACCCACGAAAAGCAGTGCTAAAAGCACATTTCGTATTTTCATAATGTTATTTTTTGGTTAGTGATTATTTAAAAGAAATCGTTTTTCTTGCTACATCGCTTTGCGGTGAAAGCACGGGTAGACACTTTGCGTTTAGTCAAGTTTTTATGGAAAATAGAGATTGAAGCAACTTAAAAAATCTTCTCCTGGGGAAATCCCTCTGCGCCCCCTTTTAAAAAGGGGGAAACCTTTTCGCCAAAGGCGAAAATAATCAGTGCAACCAGATAAATCAGCATAATCAGCGATCAAAAGGTATTTCTGCTCGCGAAAGCGCGGCTGAGGGTTGCTTCATCAATAAACTCGAGTTCAGTTCCCATGGGGATGCCGTAAGCGATGCGGGTAACTTTAATCTCATCAAAAGGTTTAAGCAGCTTGTTGATATAGTAAGCCGTAGCTTCACCCTCGGAATCAGGATTAAGCGCCAGGATCACTTCGCTGACGGGCTCATTTTCATCATTAACGCGTTGCATAAGCTGTTTGATACGTACATCATCGGGACCGATATTATCGAGGGGTGAAATGACTCCGCCAAGTACATGGTATCGCCCGCGGAATTCGTTTGTTTTTTCAATCAGAAACACATCCTGCGATTCTTCAACCACACAAATATCCCCCGTACTGCGCTTCACATTGGTACATATAGGGCACGGATCGCTGTCACTAATCACCCCGCAGGTTGAGCAACGGGTGATTGATTTTTTAAGATTCACCAACGCATCGGCCAGCTTAAAAACCGATTCATTATTTTGTTTAAGTAAATAAAGAGCAATGCGCCGGGCCGATTTTCGCCCGGTTCCCGGCAATTTAGCCAACTGTTCAATTGCCTGCTCTAAAATTTCAGAAGTTCCCTTCATTAAAAATTTTGAATTATGAGTTTTGAATTTTGAATTGCTGGTCGTAATTCAATCCCTAAAGCTTTCGGGGCAACATTCATAATTAATTAAAAGCCCAGCTTGCTCATGTCCATGCCGGGAATACCGCCGCCGGGAATTAAGTCCTTGTAGGTATCCTGCATCTTTTTCTGAGCCGCTTCTTCGGCCTTGTCCAGCGCCTTGTTCACGCCGGCAACCACCAAATCTTCGAGCATTTCAGAATCCTCGTCATCAATAACATCCTTATCCAGTTTGATACTTAGAATTTTTCGTTCTCCGTTGGCTTTTACTTTCACCATGCCGCCGCCGGCTTCCGCTTCAACTTCCACCTTCTGAAGCTCTTTCTTTGCATCTTCCATTTTTGATTGCAGTTCGGAAAACTTTCCGAACATATCGGCCATATTTTTATTCATAATAGTCTTTTTATTTAATAGGATTCATAATCTAAACGAAATGCCACTTCCGTTCATTGTTTTTGGATTAATTTAACCACGTTTAACGATTAAAAAATCTCCTTTTTCAGCCCTAGATCCCCTAAAGGGGACTTTGGAATCAACCTTTTTCAAAGATAATTTCCTTTTAAAAATTGATTCCTGTAAAATAAGGCTTCATTCTTTAATTCAGGCAACAGCAAGTCCCCTTTAGGGGATTTTAGGGGTATCACCTATTTAAGTTATAGTCCAGTTCTGCCCCAAAAAGTTCCACCAGTTTTTTAATTGTGGGATCACGCTCCTGCAAATCCTTAAACCGCTCATAGGGACTTTTAGACTCTTCAACCGTCGACTCATCCTTCTGAACCACACAATTAAAATGCAAAAAGGCGTCTATCTTATGCTCCAGGATTTTGCCCAGTCGCCGCTTGTTTTCTTCAACCGTTTTCTTCGCGAATTCATCATTACAGCGCAATAGCAAATCACCGTTTTTCAGTTTGATGGGATCCACCCGCTGCATTTGAAAGTATAACATCTGCTGCACCTCTTGGCGCAGTTCTTCAATATAATCGTCCCAGCATTCTTTAATTTCATTCAGAGAAACATCTTTCGGTGCCCTTTTTGGTGATGTATTTTCTGCCCGGACCGCTGCTTCCATTTTTGGAGCACTGCCATTTGCCGCCGGTTTTTTATTCAATGATGATTGCCCGAACAGTTGAGTAAACTCATCGCCAGAATCCGGTTCTTCAACAGCTACCTCTTCAGTAACTTCATTTTCGCTGGTAGAAGATGGTTTTGCTTCGGGTGATCCGTTTTCTAAACCGTTTTTAAATTGGCTGGCAATTTCATTTTCCGAAGGTTGATCCGGTTCTGGTTCATTCCCATTTTTTGTTACAGAAGCTGCCTGACTTTGAGCTTCTTTCGTCAGTTTTAGTCCCGGCTGATTACTAAACTTTTTTTTTAACTGCTCAAGTTCGCCCAGCAGCTTATTCAGCTTTTGGGTACGCTCCATGTGGATGAGCTTCAGCAGCGTGATCTCAAACTGTATTTTCGGCTGGTGGGCTTCTTTGATTTTGTACTGCGCTTCGCTCACGATGTGAAGCATGCGCATCAGGTCATCTTCAGAAAATGCTTCGGATGCTTTTTTATATCGCTTTTTGGTTTCGGGTGATGCTTCAATCAAATACATTTTTTCCGAACTTTTGGCCACATACAGATTGCGCAGATGTTCTGTTAATCCCACCAAATATTCTTGGATATCATAGCCTTCCTGCAATAGTGAATGGATAAGTTCAAGTCCCTGGTTTGCATCATGCTGCTCCACAGCCTGCATGAAATCGAACATTCGCTCGGTACTCACTACATTCAGCGCGCGCAACAATTCTTCATGCTGAATATTGTCACCGCAGAAAGCAATAGCCTGATCCATCAGCCCGAGTGCATCACGCAAAGCACCATCGGCTTTTTTAGCAATTACATGGAGGGACTCATCATCAATGCTGATATTTTCATCACCCGCTACCTTTCTAAGCCGTTCTACGATCTCATCAACACTGATTCGCTTAAAATCAAAGCGCTGTACACGGCTTAAAATGGTGGGCAGTACTTTGTGCGGCTCGGTGGTGGCGAAGATGAAAATTACATGATCGGGCGGTTCTTCAAGCGTTTTCAGCAGAGCGTTGAAAGCCGACTTGCTGAGCATATGGACTTCATCAATAATGTAAATTTTGAAGCGCCCGTTTTGCGGGGGAATGCGCACGCGCTCGCGGAGATCGCGGATGTCATCAACGCCGTTGTTTGAAGCGGCATCAATTTCGATAATGTTTAAGGTCTGGGTGAGGGATTCTCCACTGACCTCTTCGTCAATTTCATTCAATGTACGTGCCAGCACCCGTGCCATCGTGGTTTTACCCACCCCGCGCGGACCGCAAAACATATAAGCATGTGCCAGCCGGTTTTGTTTGATGGCATTTTTAAGCGTATCGCTAACATGCTGCTGCGAAACAATATCATCAAAAGATGTGGGTCGGTATGTACGGGTTAACGCGCGGTAGTTATCGGCCATAGATGCTCTGGTTGGAGCTGTAGATCATTCATTACAAACAAAGCATAAATCTACAAAAAGTGAAGCTTTATTTCGTGATAAAATTTTTTGGGGGGGTATTTGTTGAATCGAGGTAGGGACTTAAAATTTTACTTCCCTACCGTGGAAATTTGTTTTGAAGATTCAACAACTTTTGTTTCACCTTCTTTTAGAACTTTAAATTCACCCCCTGTTTCATCTGCATTCAATATTTTTCGAAGAGCTTCAGCAGCATCGTGCATACCATCATCAGCCATGGGGAAGGTGCCGAAGTGCATGGCAAAGCTTTTTTGGGATTGCACGTCTTTATGTACTTGCAGGGCTTCTTCAGGTGAAATATGAATCGCTTCCATAAACCATCGTGGCAGATAAGCGCCAATGGGAATAAATGAAGTCTTCATCGGTCCAAACCGTTGGCCGATTTCTTTAAAGAATGATCCATAGCCTGTATCTCCGGCAAAATAAATGTTGCCCTTCGAAGTGTGCAATACATAACCGCACCAAAGGGTTTTGTTACGGTCAAACAAACCACGCCCCGAAAAATGGCGGGCGGGGACGGCAGTGAGCGATAATTTATCATTAAAACGGTATTCATCCCACCAGTCCAGGTGAGTATTTAGGGTGACATCGTGTTCATCCAAAAACTGTTCAACACCGAGTGGCACCACAAATTGTGGATTGTGCTCCCGGTGCAGTTGCCGGACGGTTTTCAGGTCGAGATGATCGTAATGGTTATGGCTGATCAGCACCAGGTCGATAGGTGGCAGGTCTTCGAATTTGAGTCCCGGCGGGTGCTGGCGCTTCGGGCCGATCCAGTTGTAAGGGCTGGCCCGATCACTCCAGATAGGGTCGGTAAGAATATTCAGGCCATCAACCTGAATTAAAAAAGTGGCATGATTGATAAAGGTCACATGCAGATCACCTAAAGAGACTCTTTTCTCAGGAAGTCTAAACTTCGGCAAGTCCCCTTGAGCAATTTTGGGCCATTCCCCCTTATCATTCTTGGAAAACCACCATTTTAAAACTTCCAGGTAATGGTGGTTTCCGGCATCATCAGGGTTGACAAAACATTTGCCATCGAAATGATTGGAGTTGTTGTCTTTATATTTCGGTGCGGCAATTAGCATATCGGCAATAAAAAGTGCCGCGATAAAGATTAGTACCGCTGAAATTATCCAGGTCATTTAAAAATGAAAATACTTTAAACGGTTTAGAAGTAGGAGAATTTGCTTAAGGTCATCTTGATTCACGTCATTCCAGTTCATCCCCCCGCGCCCCCTTCTGCCATAGGCACGCCTTCGGCGGAAGGGGGACATTTCTTCTGGTTTTAAAGCTACTGAATCTAATTGCTATAGCTCCCAGAATTTTTTAAATGCTCATTAAAGAACTCGTAGATTCTTGAATACTCATCATACCAAGCATCAGGGTCCTGAAAACTGTGGCGTTGTGAGGGATACATCATCATTTCAAACTCCTTGTTGCCAGCCTGAATGAGTTCATGAATATACTGAGCTGCGTCTTGAAATCCCACATTATTGTCCATAAGACCGTGGAGAATGAGCACCGGTTGTCTTAATTGATCAACATAAGTGATGGGTGAACTTCGGGCGTAATTCAGGGAGTCGGTTTCGGGCTTGCCTAAACGCGGCATAGTGTACCAGGGATTGGTATGGTAATAATTTTCCCAGTTGGTAACGGCGCGAAGGGCGGCAGCAGCATCGAAATATTCCGGCGCTACGCTGGTTGCGTAAAGAGCCATGAACCCTCCGTAACTACCGCCGTAAACACCTACCCGGCTGGTATCGGCCCTGGTATAATGCTCGGCTAAATACTTAATGCCATCTACAATATCGTGGGTTTCATACTTGCCCATCCAGTTGGTCACATCATCCCGAAACTCCCGCCCGTACCCTGTACTATGGCGGTAATCCACTTGCATCACATAGTAACCGTTTGCCGTCAAAAACTGGTGAAACATGTACTCACGATAGTAACTGTTCGACCAGCCTTTATATACATTTTGCAACGAGCCCGCGCCGTGCACAAAAACAACAACAGGATATTTTTTGCCCGGCTGCATATCAAGCGGTTTTAAAACGGACATGGAAACTTTGGTTTCGCCATCGCGAGTGGTGAACCGGAAATAATCTTTCTTTTGCCAGTCTATTTGTTTGAAACGTTCAGGAATAGTATATGTCAACCGGGTTTCCTTTTCGGGGTTTTCAAGATCAAGCGCGTACAGTTCAAAAGGCTCATTAAAATAGGTGTATTCATAAACGAGGTAGCGGTTATTGCGACTGAGTTCAAAATCCTGCCGGTAACCGGGCCTGGTAGTCAGCCTGTTGATGTCTCCGTTTTCGATATTTAAAGTGTAAACATGGCGTTCTCCGGGATCGACTTTGGTAGATGTGAAAACCATAGTATTGGCCCCGGTCCATTCAACCCAGGGCACTTCAAACCGCCCTTTGGTATGCTGTTCTAAGTCACGGCCATCAGCATTGACGGTATAAATTTGATTCCAGCCTCCTTTTTCAGATTGAAACATCAGCTTGCTGCCTTCAGGCGCAAAGGCCAAATTGGTACCGTAGAACCAGCCATCGGTAGAATCTTTGAAAACCGTTGTCCATTCACCCTTTTTAACATCAAAAACTTTGATTTCGCGATGCTTCATGGGCGGGTCGATAAGATCAATCGCTAAATATCGTCCGTCCGAACTTACGCTGATATTCGTATAACCCTTATGCTTGTACAGGCGATCAATCTCCAATGAATCAAGATAAGCCACTGAAATTAGCTGAGTAGCAACGCCACGATGGGTAACTCCGGGCTCTACATAGTGGCCTATGTACTCCGGAAAATAATACTTTTTATAATCAGAAGTATCCCACTGAACAAGCATGAGCTTATCATTCCCGGCCCAATCGGCAATACTATAGCCCGGTTCGTCATCCTTTTTTGAAGTGATCTGGGTAAGTTTTGAATTACGGACATTTATCATCCAGACATCGCCCTCCTGGACAAAAGCAATCCGGCGGCTGTCGGGTGACCAGGTGGCATTATATTCAGAAAGATCAGACTCGATAAGCTGCCTTTTGTTGGTAAAATCGGGATTGGCAATCCAGATATCGCCATCATCTTCATAAACTATTTTTTTCCCATCCGGTGAAAGGCTGAATCCTCGCTCGTACTTATCAGGACCGGGCGCTCGGTCGGAGCCGTTTAAAGTTACCCACAGGTACTCTTCATTGGCCATGGAGGAATCATTAGCCTGATAATAAACATATGCTAAATCGGGCGAGAAGGAAACAAAATCAGGCCGGTTACCGGCTAAAAGCGGTTCATAAAAAATAGTTTTAAGGCTGAGCGTATCAAGTCCCGTTTGGGCTAATGCAACAAAAGGAACAAAAAGGAGGAAGAATAAAAGCTTCGTAAAAAATTTCATATTCATGTAATTAATTAATTGTACCAATTTCACAATAAAGAAAGGATTTATGAGATGGGCAAGGGTGAAAAGAAGTTTTACAACATATTATTTTTGTTGGAATTTAGCTATATAAATTATCATACCTGCTTTCAATAATGGACAAGTAGCCATCTTTCATTTCATCACTTAAAAATGAGCTTTTAACCACATTTTTTAAATCTGGCAATTTCCTTTCAAGCTTTTTAAATAAATTTTCTATCTGCTTAACAGTCAGTCCAATGTTTTGGCCAAAAATCTTAAATACGTTTTTGGTAAAATTACTTTTCTTTCCATTCAAAGTCAGGGCTAACTCCTCCGGATCAGCTTTTTCCGGGATGAGCAAACGAGTCGAAAGCAAGTCGTAAGCCGGGGCAAGTTTCCATCCCAGCTCTTGATCTTTAAGTAATGAAAAATTCTTCAAGTGCATATCTGCATTGCCGGTTAAGTAGCAAAAAAGTATTAGTTCGAAAAATCTAACAACATCAAACAGCGGATTTGAAGAATATCGCTTTATAACTTTTGCAATCTGTTCATGAGACCCTTTATATTTATCTTCGGTCAAGCGCTTGGTAAGCTGTGCCATATCTTCCATCGCTACTTTGCTGCCATCCTCTTTACGATCAATACGTCTGGTTATGAAGGCCAGTTCGCCGGATTTCAACCGAATCAATCCATAAGGTACGGTTTCGATGCCGACTGCTTCGGCCATCATCAATGTGCAATGTTCGTTTTCAGGAAGTTGAGGCCATTTATTAGATGAAGGTTTTAGTATAAATCGTCCCCAAAGTCCCACAATAGTTAGTTTGGGGGTTTCTTGAGATTGATTATTGACCTCCAGAGAAAGTTTGGCTTGTACTCCCGGAACAGTTACCCGGTGTTTGACTGCTTTCTTTGCAAGTTCTGCAAGTTCTGCAAGTTCTCCTGCATCATAATCCAGAATGGGAGTTCTTTCCCGGCCAAACAGCTGCCGTGCGCACGCCGGGTGATATTCAAAGTCTTGATTAACTTCCCCACTACAAATCAGGCATTGGTTACTCATTCTCCTGCTCCTCCGGATCCCTGATACTAACATTACCGATTGTATCTCTGCAACTTACCAGCAATAAGCCCATTCGATCCCTGGCATTAACTTTCCAGGTTTGCTCAACCACGTTCAGTAACCATCCTTCCGGAATAAGTCCGTCAAAAAAAGGGAACAGAATGTTTGATTCATAGGCCTCTTTTCGTTTAGGCAATGTCAAACTCACAGGCTCAGTATCCCTTTTATTCAGATATTCATCCCTATACTGAAAACGATATCCTTCTTCCGTCTCTTCCAGGATTCCCGCTCGTTGTTCATCAACAAAAATATGTGCTGTTCTATAACTCATCACGATCCTTTATTGATATAGGACCCATTTTATGACCAAACAGGGCCAAAACCTGATTTACCTTATCCAGGCGAAGGCTTTCTTTTCCCTGTTCTAAATCTCGTATAAAGCGAAGGCCGACACCTGCTCGCTCTGATAGCTCTTTCTGGGTAAGGCCAAGCTGCTCCCTGCGAGATTTAACAAAATCGATTAACTCGTAAGTGCTCATTTCCATATCTATACCTCATCGGGTATAAAATAACTTTTAAAAAATATATTATACCACTTCGGGTATAAAATAGCAATATCAGGAGTGATTATATCAGATAGGGTATAAACGAAATTTGTAGGACGGGCATCTTGCCCGTCAATAGGCATCACATGCGGAAAAAGGCACAAGCGCGACGCTTGCGCCAGCTTTAGAACGACGCGACATGCCAAGTTTTTGAAAACTTGGCATGTCTTTTACAGATCACTTCTCAATCAGCACCCAGCTGTCTTTTTCGATCATGCGCTTGGCTTTTTTCCATTTGATGTCGATCACTTCGCCGGTGCTCATGTTTTGAATTTTGACATGATCATTGCGGCCCGGCTCTTCTTCAACCGTAACCGGCTGAGGTTTTTGATCGCTGCGTTGTTGTTGCCCCGATCCGTCGGGGCCGTTTTGTTGCTGTGCGCCGGCTTTGAAGCCCATATTGGTGGCATCAGAATGCTGGGTTTTTGCGCGATTCATGTCTACTTTGGCACGTTCTTCGGGAGCCTGTTTTAGTCGCGCCTGATCGGCCTGCATTTCAGGAATAGCTTTCCAGATCAGCGAAATGGCTTCGCGGTTGATTTCATCAAGCAGCTGCTTGAACATTTCGAAAGCTTCGCGTTTGTACTCCAGAAGGGGGTCTTTTTGCCCGTAAGCCCGCAGCCCGATACCTTCTTTCACCGAATCAAGTTCGCGTAAGTGATCCATCCATTTATCATCAATAATGGAAAGAACGGCGCTTCGTTCAAGTGCCCGCGCTACTTCGTGGCCTTCATTTTCAATGGCGTTTTCTACATCAACGATCACGCGCATGCGACGGATGCCGTCAGTAAAAATAACCTGGATTTTGGATGGTTTATTTTCGGCATCAGAATTTTGAATGTTTTTAACCACTTGATGAAGCGGCTCGGAAATCAACTTTTCTTTTTGACGATACACTTCATAAGCACGCTTGATAATGTGCTCAATGAGCATATCTTCACCCATATCAGCCATCTGGTCAATGTCCAGGTCAATATCGACGGCTAAAAATCGAAGGATGGTATCGCGCAACTCTTCTAATTCACCCTGTGGAAAGTGCGTTTCAACAACGCTTTCTACCAGGTCTTCGAGCATATCATAAATATCGCTGCGAAGCTCATCACCCGAAAGAGCGTGCTTTCGGCGGGCATAAATCACTTCACGCTGGTTATTGAGTACATCATCATACTCCAGCTGCTTTTTACGAATGCTGAAATTGTTTTGTTCTACTTTCGACTGTGCCCGTCCCAGTGATTTGGTAATCCAAGAATGGGTGATGACTTCGCCCTCTTCGAAGTTGAGACGGTCCATTACATTAGCTACGCGGTCAGAGCCGAAAAGCTGCATCAAATCGTCTTCGAGCGAAACATAAAATTCAGATGCTCCGGGATCGCCCTGACGACCGGAACGTCCGCGAAGCTGCAAGTCAATCCGGCGGGATTCATGACGTTCCGTTCCTAAAATAGCCAGACCGCCTTTTTCTTTAACACCTGGCGCCAGCTTGATATCGGTTCCGCGTCCTGCCATGTTGGTGGCAACTGTAACGGCGCCCGGCTGACCGGCAGCGGCTACAATCTCACTTTCACGAGCATGTTGTTTGGCATTCAATACATTGTGCGGAATATCCTGCCGCTTCAACATTCGGCTGATCGTTTCCGAAACATCCACGCTGGTGGTACCGACCAAAACCGGCTGGCCGCTTTCATGATAATTACGAATTTTATCAATCGCGGCATTATACTTTTCACGTTTCGTGCGGAAAACTAAATCTTCATTATCCTCGCGTATTACCGGTTCATTGGTGGGGATAATAACCACATCCAAATCATAAATTTCCTTAAATTCGCCTTCTTCAGTCGCGGCCGTTCCGGTCATTCCAGAAAGTTTATTATACATCCGGAAGTAATTTTGCAGAGTGATGGTCGCGTAAGTTTGCGTAGCCGCTTCAACCTTCACCTTTTCTTTGGCCTCGATAGCTTGGTGAAGTCCGTCGGAATAGCGACGCCCCGAAAGTACACGTCCGGTATGCTCATCAACAATCTGCACCTTGCCGTCCTGCACGATGTATTCTTCTTCACGCTCGAACAGGGTATAGGCTTTCAGCAGCTGGTTGATGGTGTGAATACGATCACTTCGTTCGGCAAACAGGCGGTGCAACTCGCTGAACCGTTTTTCACGCTCCTGGGCAATTTCCTGTTTGGCTTCCTTAATTTTCTTCTCTTTATACTCGTCGCTGAATTCATCATTTTCTTTAACTGCAGCGATTTTTTCTTCCCGCAGTTCATCAATTTTCTCGTCGATAACGGTAGTTTCCGTACCCAGATCGGGAATGATGAAAAACTCTTCATCCTCATCGGCACGGGTGATGAATTCGCGTCCCTTTTCGGTCATTTCCAGGCTATTCATCTTCATATCCACCGAGTAATAGAGATATTCATCGGCTTCGGGAAGGCGGCGGGCGTTATCCTGCAAATAAAAAGCTTCGGTTTTTTGAACCAGCTTTTGATTTTGCGGAATCTGCATCATCTTACGGAACTGCTTGTTTTTGGGGAATCCACGCTGGGCGCGAAACAGGGCAAGTCCCGCTTTCTCTTCATTTCCCTTTTTCATCTCTGCCTGGCCTTCCTTCACCAGTGCCGCTACCAGTTTTTTCTGCGCATTAACCAGCGATTCAATCCGTGGTTTAAGCTCTTCATATTTTTGAGACTGGGTATCTTCAGGTACGGGGCCTGAGATGATGAGCGGCGTACGGGCTTCATCAACAAGAATGGAATCAATCTCATCAACGATAGCGAAGTTGTGGTCGCGCTGTACCAGTTGTTCGGCGCCGATTACCATGTTATCGCGCAGGTAATCAAAACCAAATTCATTGTTGGTTCCGTAAGTAACGTCCGCCCGGTAAGCTTTTCGTCGCTGCTCGGTGTTGGGATCGTAAAGGTCTACACAATCTACTTCAAGGCCGTGAAAATTGAAGAGTGGTTCGTTCCATTCAGCATCACGAGTAGCCAGGTAATTGTTTACGGTGATGACGTGAACACCGCGTCCGCTAAGGGCATTCAGGTAAGCGGGCATGAGCGCAGCAAGAGTTTTTCCTTCACCCGTTTTCATCTCCGCGATTTTACCCTGGTGCATGGCGATGGCTCCGGCAAGCTGCACATCATAGGGAATCATATTCCACTCGGTCACGCTGCCGCCCACTTTCCACTTTTTGCCTACAAAACGACGGCAGGTTTCTTTCATTACCGCATAGGCTTCGGGCAGAATTTCGTCTAAAATATCTTCGATCGTATCGGTCTGCTCTTGCCGGAGGTCATCCAGTTCTTCAGCCAGCTCACGACGACGGTCAACCGAAAGCTCATCGTTACTGTTCAAAACTTCTTTTATTGATGTAATTTTATCATCAATTTTGGTAACGGCATCGTTAATTTTTTGGCGGAAAGAGACAGTCTTTTGTTTGAGCTCTTCATCCGAAAGCGATTCCATTTTTTCATAATGGCTATTAATTTCATCGACAATAGGCCATATAATTTTTAAATCGCGTTCACTTTTGGTGCCAAAGATGCCGGTTAAGATGTTGCTTACTTTGTCGAGCATAAAGAATTTGTTGCCTCGTATAATTTTTATGAATGATGAAAGTTACACTTTAGATGGTGTCTGTTCAAATTAATTAAAATGTTTAGCCAATTTTTGTTGATTTTGACCATCTTTTGTAACAAATATAACCCATAAATTGTGGTTCTTATTGTCTAAATTTATTTTTACCTTGTGGGTCTATTTAAGAATTGAAGTTTCCAAAATTTAATTAGTGATGAAAAGAACGTATCAACCAAGCAAACGCAAGCGCAAAAACAAGCACGGTTTCCGAAAGCGTAACAGCAGTAAAAACGGTAAAAAGGTTATAAAAAGTCGTCGCGCTAAAGGCCGACATAGTTTAACTGTCAGTGACAAAAAAGGACCGAAGTAGCCATATTTCAAAGAATGATTTTAGCCTGCCCAGGGCAAAAATTCTGCGGGGGCGAAAAAACTTCGATCGCCTTTTTGAAAATGATGCTCAGTTCTGTCGTAGTAAGAACATCAATTTACGTTTTAAAATTGTTGATGATTCTTCTTTTGGCTGCCAGATGGCATTTATCGTGAAAAAGAAACTGGGTAAAGCTAATAAACGCAACAGAACAAAGCGGCTTCTCAAAGAAGCTTACAGGCTTCATCAACACCTGCTTTCCGCGCCCCTGAGAAAAGCTAATATTACCTTTCACGGTGCATTCATGGCCAAAACTGTTGATCTCGCATTTGCCGATGCAGAGCAAGATGTAATAAACTTGCTTGAACAAATTCGTGAACAGCTTCCCGCCGTATGAAATATCTTTTTATAGGACTTGTACGATTTTACCAACTGGTTATTTCTCCCTGGATGCCCGACAGCTGCCGCTATCACCCCACATGCAGCCAATACAGTGTCGAGGCATTACAAAAGCATGGAGCTTTAAAAGGAATTTGGCTTACCGCAAAACGCATAATTCGATGCCATCCGTGGAGTGACGGCGGCTACGACCCCGTGCCTGAACCCCATTCAAAATCAAAACAAATTTAATTGAGGATTTCTCTTGGATCGTAATACCGTAACCGGATTAGTATTAATTTTATTTGTGATGTTAGCATGGGCCTGGTTTTCCATGCCAACAGAACAGGAACTTAAACAGCGCCGGGCCGAACAAGCCCGACAGGATAGTTTAATTGCGGCTCAAGCCGAAAGGCAAGCCCGTGATACCTTGCAGGCTCCCGTTGATGGTATGGGAGAAGAGCCTTCTGAAGGACAAACCTTACAGGAGGATGATGATCAGGAACAGCCTCCGACGATGGGCATGTTCTCATCAGCCAGCGTTTCTGATACTTCTGAAGTTGTTGTAGAAACTCCTCTTTACCGGGCAGTATTTACTAATCTCGGTGCCGGTCCCTCGCAAATCATCCTCCAGGAGTACGAAACCTGGGACCATAAGCCTATCCGGATGATTGAAGACACACTTCAATCGGCCTATAGCTTAGGCTTTTTGACTACTCAGAATTTCAATGTTGAAACTGATGAACTGGTTTTTGAGCAAATCACCCCGGCAGATTCTCTTTATCTTGAAGAAGGAGAAACGGGAGTGCTTAAATATGCACTCAATATCAGTGATTCCAGACGTCTTGTTTATACCTATACTTTTAACGCCGGTACCTATGAAATTGGTTTAGACGTTCAATTTGAAGGGCTTGAACAAGCTATTGCCGGTGGTGCGGTTGATTTCGGCTGGGAACCGGAACTTAACGCTACAGAAAAAACCGAAGCCGCAGAAGCTACCTATTCATCAGCCTATGTTTATACTGGTGGAGAAATGCTGCAGCTTGCCCTGAGTGAGCCGGGCCGGGAAGAAGAAACCTATAACGGAACGATTGATTGGGTTTCTACACGTACCAAGTTTTTTGCCCAGATTATTAAAACAGAAAACCCTACGCACAGAGCTATTCTTATTGGCGAACAAACAGGGGCAGCCGAAGAATCTTCTACCGATCACCATTATCAATCTTATATAACTACTGAAATATCTCCGCAGGGCACTCTTTCTTTTCGCATGTATTTGGGGCCTTTGCTGTACAATGAGCTCAAGGATTTTCACGATAATGCCTACAATATGGTTGATGTAGGTTATTCCTGGCTGCGCTGGATGTCAGCCCCGCTCGTAAAATACATCATCATTCCTTACTTCGGTTTTATAGAAAACTTTATGAGCATAGGGCTGGGTATTATCCTGTTTGCTATTCTCGTGAAATTGGTGCTGTATCCTTTAACCAAGAAAAGTTACCGCAGTATGGCGGCGATGAAAGAGTTGCAGCCCAAAATGCAGGAGATCAAGGAGAAGTATGAAGACGATCCCCAGCAGCAGCAAAAAGCTACCATGAAACTCTATAAAGAAGCCGGGGTGAATCCTTTAGGCGGATGTTTGCCCAACTTGCTGCAGTTACCCATTTTGATTACGCTTTGGCGTTTCTTTCAGAATTCAATTCTGATTCGTCAGCAGGAATTTTTATGGGCAAATGATCTTTCCGCACCGGATTACATTCTCAGTCTTCCGTTCAGCATTCCCTTTTTGGGTGATCAAATTGCCGGATTCGTATTACTGATGACCGTAGCTATGTTTTTCCAGAGCAAGTTAACGGGCGGCATGGGACCCGAGGGTGGCGGAGCCGGCCCTAATATGGAAGGGCTGAAGTATATTTTCCCCTTCATGATGCTCTTTATTTTTAATAATTTCGCGGCCGGACTCAGTCTTTATTACCTGATTTACAACGTCGTTTCCATCGGCCAGCAAATGCTTATTTACCGCCAGATGGACAATGAGAAAGAATTGGCCAAGGCCTAAGAGTTCTTTCTTAGAAATTAAAGTAAAGACCTGCCATGTTTTCAAAACATGGCAGGTCTTTTTTATATCTTTTTTTACTGTGCGACCCTCTTTGAGCTTGAAAATAAAAATCTATGTAGGCGGGTAGCTTGCCCGACAAGCTAAATGTAACTCCAAGCGCCTGCTTGGCAATAATATTCTTAAATCATTGCATTTTGACGGGCAGGATGCCCGTCCTACATTTTATCTGAATTGAAGCTATATTTAGCCTTCATGAAAAGCATGGTAGAACATACCTATCCACAAGTGGTTTGGCGGGACGGCCAAAAGCTGCTTTGGAATCCCATTCATCGCAAAGCGCTTAAAAACCGTCCAGAAGAACGGGTGCGGCTGCGAATTATCGAATCGCTGGTAGCGGCGGGATGGTCAAAACATCGCATTTCAACTGAAGAATCGATAGGAAAGCCGGGTGATTCAGCGATGCGGACGGATATTATTTGCTATGATCAGCAGTTTGAACCACGGATTCTGATTGAATGTAAAGCGGAGCATATTCCAATTTCCAGCCGGACCGCCGAGCAAATAGCACGTTACAATCGGCAAGTAAGTGCCCCTCTTGTGATGATGTCTAACGGAGTGAAGGATTTTTGGTACGAAATAAGTGATGGGCAGATCAATGAATTAGAGAGTCCCCCGAAGTTGCTGGACAAAAACCCCAAAAAGCAAAACTACCGGTTTGAGGATTGGCAAAAGCGCGGGTTTGCAGGAGCGAAAGCGGACCATGATTTAAGAAAATGGGTTGAAAAAAACTTGTCCCAAATTTGGTTCAACTGCGAAAATAGTGAGATTCGTTTTTTAAACTTCATCCAAGGCCTCACCGATCTCAATCTCAACCATTACTATCGCTTAAAATCCTTTTCAAAAAAACGAAAAGTTGCGCTCACCACCGTAAATACGCCTTTCGGAGGAAGCCGTTTAGTGGCTATTTTTAATCAAAATCATCAAAATGAAGGTGTGCTTGAAGTAAATCTCGACCTGCTTTTTGATGAGCAAAAGGGAAATTCATCTCTGTATTCTGAAACCGGCACATCAATCTTTGATTTGCGTTCTTTTTATAATTTAAAGCAGGTGGAGGGAACTCATTCTATTTTCGAAAATTTGATGGAAATATTTGAGGGTGCTCTTGATTGAACGTTAGTTCGAAAGAAATCTAAGTCCTTCCGTTGTCATTTCGACCGAAGTCCTGATGTTTTTTATCGGATGAAGCGGAGAAATCTCTTCTGTCTTGGAACATGACTGCTAGCTATAATAGGACGCGAAGCTGGTTCAGTACGGATGAGATCCCTCGGTTATCGCTCTTTGATATGGGTATAAGGCATTTTTATCTTTGTTTAGAATCCCGAAGGGATTAAAAGTGAATAGCCCCGAATGTGCCAAAGGCATAATTCGGGGTTAAAAGATAACATGACAGACAACTCCGCCAGCTGGCGGATTGAACATTACGTATGCTCCCTTATTAATTCAACCCCTTTGGGGTTGTGGAGGCATATTTTTTTAAATCACCGGATTTCATCCGGTGCTATTCATATTAAAGCCCATTCGGGCTTTTTTTGACGAATAGATTATATTTCCTTATCTCGAACTTACGCTACTCGCCTCAATCTACCACCAGAAAATGAAACTGATTTCATCAGAAATTTTTAGGTTCTGTTATTCGTTGTTTTTCATAATTGGGTTAAATCCTGTATAATTAATTTTTTACAGCGAAAAAAACCGTTAAAAATCAATTACAGGTACTTATGGGTGAATCCCGGGTAAAAATTGCCGACAGCCAGGAAGAAGTTCAGCGCTTTATGAAGTATGTGCTGAAAGACATACGCGCGCTGGATCGCATGCTTAATGATGGAAACTGGTTTGAGACAAATCCTATCCGGATCGGGGCTGAACAAGAGCTTTACTTGGTCGATAAACAGGCAAAAGCCTGGCCGCGGGCTATGGAAATTCTGGATAAGCTGCAGAGCTCTGATGAAGCTTTTACCACCGAACTCGCGAAATTCAATCTCGAGATCAACATGCCCCCGCTCGAATTTAAAGCGGACTGTTTGACGGTGATGGAGGCGAATCTGCAGGCAAAAGTGGATAAGGTACGGACGGCGGCGGAAAGATTAGGCGGAAATATCTTGCTAACGGGTATTTTACCAACTATACGTAAGGTTGATGTTGACCTTAAGAATATGACGCCTTTACAACGATATCGTGCATTGAGCCAAGCCATTAAAAAAACACGGGGCGAAGATTTCGACCTGAACATTCAGGGGATGGATGAGTTGCTGATGAAATTCGATTCACCCCTGTTGGAGGCCAGTAACACCAGCTTTCAAATGCACCTGCAAGTGGGGCCTGATGAGTTTGTAAAAAAGTATAACATTGCTCAGCTTATTTCAGCCCCGCTCCTGGCTTGTGCGGTAGGTTCCCCCATCCTTTTTGGCAAGCGCCTTTGGAATGAAACGCGTATTGCCCTGTTTCAGCAATCGGTCGATACCCGAACGGTGGGCGACCACCTGAGAGACAGCAGTCCGCGGGTAACTTTCGGTAATGAGTGGGTTAAAAAGAGTATTTTGGAGATTTTCCAGGAAGATGCGGCGCGTTACAGGGTGATGCTTAGTTCAGATGTGAACGAAGATGTGGAGCAATTGCTGGATGAAGGTAAACCGCCGGCTCTTAAAGCGCTTCAGGTTCATAACGGCACTATTTACCGCTGGAATCGTCCCTGCTATGGAATCACAAACGGACAGGCCCACCTGCGCATTGAAAATCGCATTTTCCCCTCGGGACCAACGATTACTGATGAAATTGCCAATTTCGCCTTTTGGCTGGGTTTGATGAATAAGATGGACGACTATCACCCCGAAGTTAGCGAAGAGATGGATTTCGACAATGTGCGGATGAACTTTTTCGCGGCCGCTAAGTTGGGACTTGATACCAAATTTCGATGGTTTGACGACCGACGGGTGAATGCCGTGGAGCTAATCACTAATGAATTACTGCCTGTCGCAAGGGAAGGCCTTCAGGAAGCAAAAATTAACAACAGTGACATTAACGCTTATCTTGATCTGATTGAGCAGCGTGTTCTTTCGGGGCAAACGCCGTCACACTGGCTGCTTAATAATTATGCCGGACTCATAAAAGAAAATAAGTCGAAAGAGCAAACCCTGACGGCCATCACAACGGCGATGATCAAAAATCAAAAGAAGGGAGAGCCGGTGCACAAGTGGGGGCGCGTGAGGATGGAAGACCTTAAGCACTGGCAACCTTCCGATCTGATTGTTGAAGAATTTATGACCACTGATCTCTTCACCGTCCAAAAAGACGACATTTTAGAATTTGTGGCGAATTTGGTTGACTGGCGTGGTATTCGTTATGTAGCGGTTGAAGATGAAAAAAAGCATTTAGTGGGCCTGGTTACTTTGCGCATGATGTTCGATGCTTACAGTAAAGCCGCGATTAATGGTGAGGAACTGGCTGAATGTGTGGGGGATATGATGATCAAAAATCCGCTTACCATTCACCCCGAAGCTTCGATTATGGAAGCGATGGAAATTATGAACAGCCAGGAAATCGGGTGCTTGCCGGTGGTTAAGAATAATCAGTTAGTGGGTATTATCACCGAACAAAATTATATCAAAATTGCCGAAAGGTTGCTGAAAGTTTTGCAGTTGAATAATGAAAGTAATGAATAGACGCAACGAAGCGAAAATTTCTTCAACAGCCGATGAACGGATGATCGGAACTATTGAAGGTGATGAGGATGGCCCATGTATTATCCTGTTAAGCGGTGTACACGGAAATGAATCCGCCGGGGTCGATGCTGTTTCGGATGTAATTGAAGAAATTCAGGGCCTTCAACCAAAGTTTCGAGGTAAGCTGTTTGGAATCCGTTCAAATTTGAAGGCTCTGCAACAGAACGTGCGGTATGTTGATGAAGACATGAATCGCCTTTGGTATCCCGCCATCGTTAAAAACATAAAAACCACCCCCGAAGAGGAGTTGAAATCGAGCGAACGGCGGGAAGTGAAGCAGCTGATGAAGCTTTTAGACAAAATCACCTACCGGGTGGAGTCGAAAACGATTTTGGCGGATCTGCATACTTTTTCGGCTGATGGGTCCATGTTTTCGATTACCAACCATAATGAGCGACAAACCAAGCTGGTTTCCAGGCTTTATTCGCCCATGGTTTTTGGGATTGAAGAAACGCTGCGGGGGACGGTTCTGAATTATTACCAAAAGCAAAATCTCATTTCATTTGGATTAGAAGGTGGCCAGCACGATAAAGAATCGAGTTGCTATAACATTAAAGCCTCTCTTTTTGTACTGCTTTGCGTCGTCGGATGCCTTGATCCGAAACAAGTCCCGGCTTTCGATGAATATAACAGCTATTTAAAATCCATCACCCGGAATTTGCCGGAAAGGGCTGAGCTTGTTTATCAGCATATTATTGAACCGGGCGATAACTTCAGAATGCGTCCCGGTTATAAAAATTTTCAACGCATTAAAAAGGGTGAATGGCTTGCTACCGACCATGAAGGCAAGATTGAAGCTGAAGTGAACGGCTATATCTTAATGCCACTCTACCAACCTCAGGGTGATGACGGATTCTTCGTAATCTGTGATCAGGATAGTTAACATTTTTTCTTATTTTAGTTCTTTAAATAAATCTAAAATATTGTAGATCGAGATTTATCTCGATTAACTATTTCCTTTAATTACGCTTCTCGACATAATTTCGAGCTACAAATGGCGCCTCCTTTTTAGCTGTTGCCATCTGTGAAGGATGCAGGGGGATGACAAGATTTTCAAGGTATTCGTAAAGAATTACAACGTTACTAGTACATCTACAGACTATGAACGATTACCAATTTGTTGACGGAACGCGATTATCATCGGTGATAGAATCGCTGATATTCACGAGTCCGGAACCGATTTCAGAAGAAAAAATCTGTGAAATTGTTGCCAAAGGCGAAGAACAGCTTGGTTTGGAAACCGATGCTATAGGACCCTTTGTTGAAAAATTAAACCAACGGTATGAAGAAAACGGGCTGGCCTTTGAAATTGAATTAGTGGCAGGCGGATATACTTTTGCCACCAAAAAGCGGTATGAGCCATGGCTCAGTATTTTTCAGCACGAAAAAGCGTATCGAAAGCTGACACAATCGGCCATCGAAACCCTGGCGATTGTGGCTTATAAGCAGCCGATTACCAAGCCCGAAGTGGATGATATTCGCGGTGTTGATTCGGGTTATATTTTGCGCCAACTTCTTGAAAAAGTACTGATTGAAGTCTCCGGCCGGCTGGACGCTCCGGGAAAACCGCTGCTTTATAAAACCAGCAAGCATTTTTTAAAGCATTTTGGCATCAATTCAATTGATGAATTGCCGAAGCCACGTGAAATTGAGGAAATTCTCAAAGATGATGACATGGCTGAGCATCGCCAGTTTTTGTTCGACCGTCAGCTTGAACTTGAAGAGCTGCATGATAAGCTGGAGGATGAAGAATCGGCTAAAAAAACACTTTCACTTATCGAAGCTGTAGAAAAAATGGATGAGGACGAAATTCCCGGCGTGGATGAGTTCACCGCCAAAGAGCTGCGGTTGAATGATGAAGAATCGAAAAATGGAAATTCAGATACAAAAGGAAATACAAAAAATGGATCGACGAAAGAAGAAGAGGAGTAGAAATAAAAAGAAAAAACGAGCGCCCCACGAGATTGATCAGAATTACAGCAAAGACGAAGAAATCCGGCTGAATAAGTATATTGCCCACTGCGGATTTTGCTCCCGCCGCGACGCTGATGATTACATCGCGGCCGGCAAGGTTGAAGTGAATGATGAAGTGGTCACCCAAATGGGCTTTAAAGTCCAGCGAACCGACAAAGTGGTGGTGGAAGGACAGCATCTCAGCTTAGAGAAATTCGTCTATATCTTGCTGAACAAACCCAAAGACACCATTACGACTACGGACGACCCCCGCAACCGCGACACCGTGATGGATAAAATCGAAGATGCCACCGGAAAGCGTGTTTATCCCGTGGGGCGGCTGGATCGCCATACCATGGGCCTGCTTCTGCTAACGAATGATGGTGATCTGGCTAACCGCCTCATGCATCCCAGCTACAAGGTGCGGAAAACGTATGAAGTGGAGGCCAAACGGCACTTGAAAGAGGAAGAACTGCAACAGTTAAGGCAGGGCATCAAACTCGAAGACGGTCCGGCTAAGGCTCATAGCTTGTCATCCACGCCGGAGGGATTTATACTTTCCATTTTTGAAGGACGAAACCGGCTGGTGCGACGAATGGTTGAGTATTTTGGAACGGAAGTGACCAAATTAAAGCGGGTGGAATACGCAGGATTGACGCTCAAAAACGTAAAAATGGGACGATGGCGCTATCTCAAAAAAGGCGAGATTAACGGCCTCCGAAAAATGGTAAAGCTGGAGGCTCTGGAGTTTGGGAAGAGGTAGGTTTTAGTCGTGAGGGATTAAAAATTTTGTGGATTATTTTGATCTTCTTCCCAACGAGCAGGATTATTGATAATGTAATATCGAATACGTTCCAGTGATTGATCATCTCTGATGATATGTTCGTAGTAATTGCGCTGCCAAACCTTTTCCCCAGGCGTGCCCTGAATTTGATTAATCCTTTTTGAAACATTCATTTTATACCATCCAATGATTTTGGGCAGCAACATATTTCGCCGCTTCTTTCGATACTGTTCAGGATCAGTTTCTCGCAAATCATCGTATTTTCTACCACGTAGGGGCGATTCATGAATCACCCCCACGTGGCCGTCATTAATTTTGACAATACCATGAAAATGATTGGGCATAACTATATGGCTATCCAATTCAACATTTTCATATCGTTTAGGTATTTTCTGCCAGAATTTTTCTGCGATACTACCCATTTCGTTTAAAGAAACGGCACAACCCTTTATTTTACCCAATAAACATTCTCGGTTTTGAGTGCAGATTGTTACAAAATATTGCCCTGGGGATGAATAATCATAGCCCTGAAGGCGGATGGACCGGCGATTATGCTTTTTGCGATTATAAGGCATGAAAAATCTCTCCTCTTTTGATTGAGCTTCTAATTTAGAAAAAAGATGAGAAAAGGCAAGAAACAGGGGATTTAAGATAGGTATTCACAAAAAAAGCCCTGCAACTAACGTTGCAAGGCTTTTGGTGGGACCGGGCGGAATCGAACCGCCGACACCACGATTTTCAGTCGTGTGCTCTACCGACTGAGCTACAGTCCCTTTTTGAGTTGCCAAATATAAAAGCTTTTCAGCTTTATAAAAAGGTTAAATTTCTGTTTTTCCAGTTTTTTGGTACTTGCAAAAAACCTTAATATATCATGCTGTCCCGAAAGCTTTCGAGATCAGCATCTGCTCTCGGATCTTCTTATATACTTATTAACGCGTTTACCAGTTAGGTTTTCATTTTTGCCCCGTTAGGAGTAATCTATTGGTAGAAAATATATCGCCTCCTGCTGCCGTGCCGTTAGGTGCGGAATGGCAAGAGAGTTAGCTTCCCGCAACATCATGTCCCTAAGGGATACTAAGAAGCTTATTATATTTTCTACCAACGTGTCATTCCTACAGGATGACATAGATTTTACAAAAATTCCCTTTTACTGTAATTGAATATCTCTCAGCCGAATCTGCAAGGTACAGCGTCCGTTCCAGTAATTTTCTTCGAGCGAGTAGGCGATATTCAATTTTTGCTCCTGCCCATTGCGAATCAAGGGTAAGTACTCGTGCATGTTAAAGCCAATAACATCAAACACCCCCGAGCCGTTTTGAGCAACTTTTAATTTTAAATGTCCCGAGCCTACGATGCTTGGCACGCCTACTACGCGTATATCCCGACTTACGAAAATAGGTTGCAGGTTGCCCGGCCCGTAGGGTTCAAACTGGCTTAGCAGTTTCCAGAAGCGCATATTCACATCACTCAGGTCCAAGTCACAGTCAATTTGCAGCTCGGGCTTAAAATCCTGTTCGGTTAAGTTTTGTGCGGCTATTTCATCAATACGCTGCCGGAATTCTTCGATGTTTTCTTTTTTGATGGTCAGCCCCGCCGCGAATTCATGTCCGCCGAATTGCTCGAGCAAATCTTCACATTCCTTAAAGGCATCATAAATATTAAAACCCTTAATGCTGCGCGCTGAACCTTTGATTTCATCATCAACCGTGCTGAGCATGATGGTGGGACGTCCATAGGTATCAACCAGGCGTGAGGCTACAATACCGATCACTCCAAGGTGCCAATCGGGGTGATGAAGAACCATGGATGAAATGTTATCCAGGTTAAAGCTTTTATCAACCATTGCCTGGGCCTCTTCCATCGTCTGCATATCTTTTTCACGGCGGGCGATGTTAATACCTTCCAGCTCATGAGCACGTGATTTAGCTTCCCCTTTGGTTTCGGAAATGAGCAGCAGAACGGCTTTGCTCGCATCACCCATGCGTCCCGCCGCATTGATTCGCGGACCTATGGAGAAAACGATATTCGACGTGGTTATAGAACCGGCCTGGAGATTGATGAGATCCATCAGGGCTTTAATGCCGGGGCGTGGTTTTTCATTTATACGGCGAAGGCCCTCACGCATTAAAATGCGGTTTTCATCCTCAATGGGTACGATATCGGAAGCGATGGAGATGGCAACCAGGTCTAAAAATTTATAGGCTACTTTATCATTAAGCCCCAGCTTTTGAATGGTTCCCTGCACTAATTTAAAGCCGACTCCCGCTCCCGAAAGCCCATCAAAGGGGTATTGGCAGTCGTTTCGTTTGGGGTCAAGTACAGCCACGGCATCGGGAATGACATCACCCACGTTATGGTGATCACAAATGATCAGGTCAATACCCTGCTCTTTGGCTTTTTGGGTCTCCTCGATAGCCGTGATGCCGCAATCCACCGAAATGATTAAACCGGCATTGATGTCCGCGGCATATTGAATTCCTTCGATATTGATGCCATAGCCCTCTTTAAAACGGTGAGGGATATAAAAATCCACATCCACGCCGAATTCCTTTAAAAAAATATAGAGAATGGAAGTGGCGGTAGTTCCGTCTACGTCATAATCGCCGTAAACCAAGATTTTTTGTCCCTCGCGAATGGCTTTAGCCAGGCGTTCGGTGGCTTTGCCCATATCCTTCATCAAAAAAGGATCGTGTACCTGATTCAGATCGGGACGAAAAAAAGATTTTGCTTTATCATACGAATTAATGCCCCTCAGCGAAAGCAAGTGGGCTACTTTTTCGGAAACCCCGAGTTGCTTTTGAAGCAGTGGTACGGTTTCTTCGCATTCCGGTTTTACATATACCCATCGAAAAGCCATATTTCCCCGTTTTTTTCTTTTTTGTCATAAATAGCCTAACGGCGATCAAACCGCTACCCATTCAGCCTGCCTTTTCAACAGTGTAATTCAAACTTCCCTCATCTTGTAATACTGGGTATTAAAATACAATTTCAAAGACAAAGTTGTTCAATAAATATTGCGGGGTGATGTTTTAAAGCAGTAAGAGTACTTCTAAAATACCCCAATTTTGCTTATCTTAGAGAGCTATCTGATTCACATCGCAGCAAACCTCTGGAGTATCAAAGACGCAAGTAGCAATATAATTGGCAAACTGACGTAATTAAGACGAATATCATCGAAAGCGAGGCTGCTTGAAAAATTTTTGTGAAATAAATTTTAAGATTAAACCCTTTTACCATGCAATCTACCATAACAAAAAAGAAGATGGCCGACATTAGTGATGATTTTCCCTTATTCAGCCAGTTGCAAAGTTACGATCACGAGCAAATAGTTATCTGTTCGGAGCCTGAAATCGGGCTGAAAGCCATTATTGCCGTCCATAATACCACCCTTGGCCCGGCTCTCGGGGGCGTTCGAATGTGGCCCTATAACAATGAGCAGGAAGCCATTCGTGATGTGCTTCGTCTTTCTCGCGGGATGACTTACAAAGCAGCCATCTCGGGCCTAAATTTAGGCGGTGGTAAGGCAGTCATCATCGGTGATCCGCGGAAAGAAAAAAATGAAAGTCTGTTCAGGGCTTTCGGCCGTTATGTTGACAGTTTGGGCGGTCGTTATATCACCGCTGAGGATGTGGGCATCAACGTTGAAAATATGGAGTGGGTTAGCATGGAAACCAAGTATGTTACCGGCCTGCCGAAAGCAACCGGCGGCAGTGGAGATCCTTCACCTGTAACAGCTTACGGAACCTATATGGGTATGAAAGCCTGTGCTAAAAAGGCGTATGGCTCTGACTCTTTGAAAGGGAAACGAATTTCTATTCAGGGCGCGGGACACGTAAGCTCTCATTTGGCTCATTTGTTGAGTGATGAAGGAGCGAAGCTTTTTATTTGTGATATTTATGATGATAAAGTTAACAAACTGGCTGCGGAAGTCGGGGCAGAGGTCGTTGCTCCCGATAGCATTTACGGGCTGGATGTTGATATTTTTAGTCCTTGTGCCCTTGGCGGTGTGGTGAATGATGATACCATTCCCCATTTAAATTGTGATATCATTGCCGGTTCAGCTAATAACATTCTTGATGAAGAAAATAAGCACGGCCAGATGCTGCTTGATCGCAGTATTCTTTATGCTCCTGATTACGTGATCAATGCAGGTGGATTAATCAATGTAGCCAGCGAACTTGAAGGCTTTAATGAAGAACGAGCTCGAGGAAAAGCAGCTAAAATTTACGATACTATTTTAGATATCCTCAATTATTCTGAGGAGAATAGTACGCCAACTTTTGTAGCATCCAACATTTTAGCTGAAGAGCGTATTAGGAAAGTCGGCCAAATTCATCAGATTTATACTTCCAAAAGCACCTTTTCAGGTCATATTGGTGAGTTATATAAAAACAATGCTTAAGATGAACATCATCTAAGAAACCCTGAGGGCTTTTCAATATTTGCTGAAGTGAATACTGAACTCGATATGGAAGTAGGATGCGGTTCCGGGATAGACTCTCAGGGTTTTATAGTAATCAAAGGCGGCTCAAATTGTTGTGCCGTCTTTTTTGTTGAATGATAGCAGAAAGGCAAAAATAACTTTTTATGGTTTCCAAAGAAGAATTTTTCCAGAAAGATCGCCTTATTAAAGGCATCAGCACAGACGGCAATCTCAAAATATCAGTAGTAAAAACAACAGATGTCGTAAAAGCCGCTCGCGAAAAGCATAATCTGTCTTTGCTAAACACCGTTTTACTCGGGCGGGCTTTAACTGGTACTATGCTAATGGCATCCGAACTTAAAGGCGAAGAACGGCTCAAGTTGCGCATTGAAGGAGACGGACCTGTAGGACTTCTCGTCGCGGAGGCTAACCGGGTGGGTGAAATTCGAGGTTATGTTCAAAATCCGAAGGCTAAACTTAATTACAGTAAATCTGATACCAGCTTAAAAGACGGACTTGGTTTGGGAATTTTGACTGTTTCCAAAACGCTCTATAACAGGGCCGAGCCGAGAACCAGCAGCATCGAGCTGGCAAAAGGAAACATTACCGGCGATTTAGCATATTATATGCTTCAATCCGAACAAATTCCTTCAGCCATTCTTTTGGATGTGGGAATTGGCGATCAGGGTGAAATCACGGAAGCAGGCGGTCTTTTAATTCAGCGCATGCCTGATGCTCCCGAAGGAATGATCGAAAAACTTCAGCAGAAGATGCTTCAATTCGATTCCATCAGTAAGCTGTTGGATGAAGGCTATTATATTGATGATATCATGAAAAAAGCGATGGCTCCTAACAAAGTGAAAGAGCTCGACCGCCAGCCGGTTGATTTCTTTTGCCGTTGCAGTCGCGACCGCTTCCTCAATGCCCTGGCTATGCTTGGTTATAAAGATCTTAAAGAAATCAGTGATGAAGGCCAGGAATTGGTCTGTCACTTTTGTAATGAGCACTATCACGTTTCAAAAAGCGAAATTGAGGAGTTGCTGATACAGACCAAAGCCAAGATGAATTAGAGATTAGAGGTTGGAGGTTGGGTGTTAAATAGTTGGAAATGGAAAGTTAGCAGTTGATGTTGCAAGGTGAAAAAGCTGGTAGCTTCTCTTGAAGCTCAAAGCTTAAAACTTAAGCCTTAAAAATGATGCCGCGAAAACACGTAGTCATTATTGGCGGTGGATTCGGCGGAATTTCAGCCGCGAAAAAGCTTAAAAAAGCCGATGTAGATGTTACGCTTATCGATAAAACCAACTATCATCTCTTCCAGCCCTTACTTTATCAAGTAGCCACTGCTGCTATGTCGCCGGGCGATATTGCCATTCCCATTCGCGCCGTTTTAGGTAAACGTGGCATGAAGGTAATCATGGGGCATGCTGTTAATATAAATCGGCAAGAAAATTATGTGGAGCTGAAAAACGGCCGGCAAATTAACTTTGATTATTTGATCGTTGCTCCCGGATCACAGTACAACTATTTCGGGAATGATGAATGGGAAGACTTTGCACCCGGACTTAAGTCCATTGCTGACGGACTGCGAGTTCGCGAACGTATTCTGCTCTCACTTGAAGAAGCTGAACAGCTTGATGATCCCACTTTGCGCGAGCCTTATTTAACGTACGTTATTATAGGTGGCGGACCGACAGGCGTAGAAATGGCCGGTGCCATTGGCGAAATTGCCAAGCGAAATATGATGCGGGACTATCGTACTTTCAGCAAAAATGAAACAAGAGTCTTTCTTGTAGAAGCCGGTCCCGGTATTTTAAATGGCTATCCCCGAAAACTTTCAGAAAAAGCCAGAGAAACGCTCGAAAATATGGGTGTTCGGGTGCTCTTAAACACTCCGGTAACCGACATCGGTAAACATCAGGTTTCTTTTAAAGAAGGCACCATTGAAACACCGAATATTATCTGGGCTGCCGGCGTAGTGGCTTCTCCGCTTTTGTCAACTTTGAACGCTGAACAAGATAAGTCGGGGCGGGTTAAGGTTGGAGACGATCTTTCAATACCAGGCAATGATTGTATTTTTGTGATTGGCGATGCCGCTCATAAAACAGACAAAAATGGAAATCCACTTCCTGCCCTTGCCCCCGTAGCGTTGCAACAAGGTGAGTTTGTGGCAAAGTTGATTAAATATGAGCTCAGGGGCAGAAAAAGAAAGGCCTTTCATTATACGGATAAAGGAACAATGGCTACCATCGGACGGGCAAAAGCTGTGGCTGATATTCGGGGATTCAAATTCAGCGGCATTATTGCCTGGTTGCTTTGGTCAGTCGTTCACATTTTATTCATTATAGGTTTTCGCAACCGCTTCCGCGTTTTTGTAGAATGGATGTGGTACTACTTCACCTTTAAACGCGGCGTTCGTCTCATCACCAAACGTTTTAAGAGTGAAGTTGTGAATGAATAATTGCTCATTTTTTCTATTTTATAGTCAACCGGTAATCAGAAAGAATAAAATGGGCAATTACAGTAAACGTGACATCAAAGCTATACTTTCACGAGCGGCAGAACTTCAGGAACGCAGCCGGGAGAGACAAGCTGGCAAAGAAGAGGCATCACTGTCACTTGAAGAAATAGAGGAAATTGCACGCCAGGCAGGGGTTTCTACCGATTTTGTACGCGAAGCTGTTCTTGAGTATGAAGGCATCCCCGTCAAAGAGCCGCTCTTTTTAGATACCGGTAGCAACTCAGAGATAGAAGTTGTAGGCTTTGCAAAAGGTGAACTTGATAAACGTACCTGGGCTGAACTTCGGTCTATCATTGAATACGAGTTCAATTTACCGGGAAAAGTACGGCGGCGACCCGACGGCATTATCTGGGAAGCACAACCACAAGGAGTTACTAAAATTCTGGATACCCAGAAATCAACCCGTGTAGAAATTAGTTCCGGCAAGGGCCAAACAACCATTCATGTTAAAAAAGGCCTGAAAACTTATGATAAAGCTTTTTTAACCCCCGCCCTTCTGCTTTGGCTTTTAGCCGCTTTTATGGTTGCCATCATGTTTGTAGAAGGAGAGCCTGCCCCCCTCTTTTTCGCAATAATCTCTGCTTTTGCCGGTGAATTTTTCAGGCGGTGGAATAAACGCAAAAAAGACAAAGTCCGGCAGCAGTTAAAAGATACGATGGAACAACTACAGACGATTATCACAAGGCGATTTCGCCCAGTGCCTGTAAAAGATGATGATAAGCAGTCTGCCAAATTGCTGGATCAACATGATGAAAACAATTATATCAATGAACAAACTATACCTTCGAAGAAAAAAGAACGTAGCTAAGATTTCTATGAATTCAGTTAAATGCGTCATCTCCTTTGTACTTCTGTTCCATTTTTGTACAACTGCCCTTTCAGCCCAGGATAAAAACATTAGAAGTTACGGCATCGAAATTGGCGTTCTTGAACCCGGCCCGCTAAATGCCATTACCGATGTGGAAGGGGTGAGAGTGGGACATCAAACCATTATCGAAGGAGACAACGTTCGAACCGGTGTTACGGCGATTATTCCTCATCCCGGGAATGTCTTTCAGCAAAAAGTGCCTGCTGCTGTTTATGTGGGCAATGGATTCGGAAAACTAATGGGCACTACCCAGATCGAAGAACTGGGAAATATTGAAACGCCCATCATTCTCACCAATACCCTGAGTGTTCCCACCGCTGCTAATGCACTTATCGACTACACTTTTCAGTTTGAAGAAAATTCAAACGTACGATCCGTAAATCCGGTGGTGGGTGAGACGAATGACGGATATTTGAATGACATTCGTGGGCGTCATGTAACGAAACAGGATGTGCTGGCCGCGATTCAGTCAGCAAAATCAGGACCGGTTGAACAGGGAAATGTCGGCGCGGGTAACGGAACGATTGCCTTTGGTTTTAAAGGCGGCATCGGGACATCATCCCGAAAGTTACCCGAAAACTTAGGCGGTTATACGGTAGGCGTGTTGGTACAAACCAATTTCGGAGGCGTTCTGCAAATTGCAGGCGTACCGATTGGGGAAGAGCTTGGTAAGTATTATTTAAATGATGAGTTGAACTCAACTCCCGACGGTTCCTGTATGATTATTGTAGCTACCGATGCTCCGCTGAATTCCCGCAACCTCGAACGCTTGGCAAAACGTGCCATCTTCGGGCTGGCTAAAACCGGTGGTATCGCCTCCAACGGCAGCGGTGATTATGTAATTGCTTTTTCCACGGCCGAGGCGGTTCGTATTCCTTATCAGTCCGACAGTGCTATTCGTCAAACTAAAGTTTTGAGAAATGAGGCAATGTCCCCGCTGTTCATGGCAGTGATTGAAGCCACGGAAGAAGCTATCATTAATTCACTATTCCATGCCGAAACAATGACGGGGCGCGATGGACATACAATTAGGGAGCTTTCGGTTGAAAAGGTATTATCGATTATGGAAAAGTATGGACGTCCGGTAAGAGATTAATTTTTGGAAAGCAGCTTCAGTCTTGTAGTTTTTGTTACTGCCACTCCCATAGGAATTCCTATGGAATAAAGCACGGAAGCACTAAAAGATATTTAACGTGAATTCTAGATAAGGGATCTCATCATTATGTCTTGGCAGTTTCTCATATTATGGCTGCCAACCATGTTCAAGACGGATGAGATTTCTCCGCTTCGTCCCGAAAAATCACCGGGACTCCGGTCGAAATGACACCGAGTGGAATTTAGATCTTATCTCGAACTCATGTTATTTATCATTTCTGTTTTTGAGTGGCCATTAAAATTCTTTTTAACTGATTTTACTATAGATGCAAAAAGAACCAAGCTCTTCCGTTTCCCTAAAACGAAGCCTCTCACTTCCCCTGCTTATTTTTTATGGTGTGGGGACCATGCTGGGGCTTGGCATTTATATTTTACTGGGCGAAGTTGTGGGAGAAGCGGGTTTGCTCACTCCCGCAGCTTTTATTGTGGCCGCGGTGGTCGCCTTATTTTCAGGGTTGTCTTTTGGAGAACTTTCTGCCCGTATTCCCAAAAGCGCGGGCGAAATGAATTTCGTACATCAGGCTTTTAACAAGCCTGTACTTTCTGCAGCGATCGGATGGCTGATTGTACTTTCGGGAATTGTTTCGACAGCTACTGCTGTAAACGGTTATGTAGGCTATGTCCACGTTTTCGCAGAACTTCCGCCCTGGTTTATCATGACGGCGGTAGTTATTATTCTTGGTGGAATTGCTGCCTGGGGCATTACGGAATCGGCAGTTACGATGATGATAATCACCATTCTTGAAGTGGGAGGCTTGCTGTTTGTTATTTTTATAACGGGTGATGTCCTTTCAACAGTGCCGGAACGATTGAATGAATTTATCCCTTCATTTTCACTTGCTGACTGGAGCGCAATTATCCCCGCCGCTTTTCTGGCATTCTATACTTTTATTGGTTTTGAGGATATGGTGAACGTGGCTGAGGAGGTCAAAAATCCCCAGCAAAATATGCCAAAAGGGATTTGGATTTCACTTGCTATTATCGCCGTTTTATATCTGGTCATTGCTACTATCGGTAGCTTGGCACCGATAAATTTAGCGGAAAGCGAAGCGCCGCTGGCAGCCCTGCTCAGAACAGAGGGAGCCGGTTATGCGAAGATCATCAGTTTTATCGCACTTATTGCTTTAATCAACGGCGTGCTTGCTCAAATCGTGATGGGATCAAGAGTGCTGTACGGCATGGCTGAAAAAAGAATGGCACCTGAAATTTTCCATCACGTTCACCCAAAATATCGTACACCAATTTGGTCAACAGTTTTGATGGCAGTAGTTATTATTATTCTTGCTCTATCATTCAACCTGACTGAACTGGCAAAAGCCTCTAACTAC
>DASVCW010000027.1:0-34508 GCA_036381435.1 Balneolaceae bacterium
GAACCGATACCGAAGGCAGCCAATATTTCATCATGCACCAGTGGAGCCCTCATCTAAATGGGAACTACACACGATTCGGCGAAGTGATTGATGGAATGGATGTGGTAGATCAAATTGTGCCGGGTGATGAAGTCGTGAGAACAACCTGGTTTTAAGCGGAAAATAAATCAGCAGGGAAATTGTAGGACAGGTATCCTGCCCGTCCGGGAAAGACTAAATCACCGTCAAATTTTGCACAGTATATTCTTGATATAAGAAGATTCTTCAGGTTCTAAAATCCTAATCGTTTTAATGTTTATTCCTGTCGGGCAAGATGCCCGACCTACAGGAGGCGTAACGGGACGCAAGTGTCTCTCCCCGATTAGCCCCTATTTAGAATATCTCTGAATAAGATTAGATGAAGGAAACCAGTTTCATCATCCTTGCCTTTTTGGGTAAAACACCTGATCTTCCAACCCTTGAAAGGGGTATTTTTTATATCAGCTATATGCCAAAAAAAATTAACAAAATCGATTTAAAAAATTTATAACGGCAATGCCATCACTTCTAAAAGCGCTTCAGTCTCAAGTTGGTAGAAAGGTATTAACAGGGATAACCGGAATTGGACTTATTATTTTTATTATCCTTCATTTACTGGGCAATCTCCAACTGTTCAGCGATACCAATGCTTTTAATTTATACACTTATAATCTCGAAAGCCTTGGATGGATTTTATACGTCCTCGAAGCAGGCCTGGCATTTGCTTTCATTTTGCACGCCTGGCTGGGTATTTCCATTTGGTTAAAACGCCGTAAGGCAAAACCAACGAAGTACAATGATTTCGAAAGCAAGGGCGGTCCCAGTCATATTAACTGGTCATCGGTTTCAGCCATTTTTACCGGTATTGTCTTGCTGATATTTCTGGTGCTTCATCTTAAGACGTTTAAGTTTGGTGCAACAGAAATGATAACGGTTGCCGGACAGCAAATGCGTGACCTTAAAACACTGGTTATCGATACTTTTCAGAATCCCTGGTATGCCTTCGGTTACACTTTTGTAATGATTTTGCTGGGTTTTCACGTTGCTGATGGCATGTGGAGCGCTTTTACTTCGCTCTCAATGAAGCGCCGTAAGTTTTCGAATATATTTTATTCCATCAGCATTATTTTTGCCATACTGCTGGCGGTAGGTTTTCTCTTTATCCCGCTCTACATTTATTTCACGGGTGGACAAGGAGCTTTAATTTCATATTGAACATAGACGAACGGATTGAACTGATTAATTATCCGCTCTATCAGCTTCATCCGCGTTCCATAAATTAACTATTATTTTTGCTATGAACTTAGATTCCAAAGTTCCTTCAGGGCCGCTTGAAGAAAAATGGTCCAATCACCTAGAACATATTAAACTGGTTTCTCCAAATAATAAGCGTAAGCGTGAAATTATTGTGGTGGGAACCGGCCTTGCGGGCGGATCTGCAGCTGCGAGCCTTGCCGAACTGGGCTACAATGTAAAAAGCTTTTGCATTCAGGATTCCGCGCGAAGGGCTCACAGTATCGCGGCTCAGGGCGGCATTAACGCGGCCAAGAATTATCCGAATGATGGTGATTCCATTTGGGGACTTTTTTATGATACCATCAAAGGCGGTGATTATCGCTCGCGTGAATCCAATACATATCGTTTGGCGCAGATCTCGAATGAAATTATTGATCAGGCAGTAGCACAGGGAGTTCCTTTTGCTCGCGAATACGGTGGATTGCTTGCCAACCGGTCTTTCGGTGGTGCCCAGGTTTCGCGTACCTTTTACGCCCGTGGACAAACAGGTCAGCAGCTATTGCTCGGTGCTTACCAGGCGATGATGCGCCAGGTTCATGAAGGTAAAATTGAAATGCATACTCGCCATGAAATGCTCGATTTGGTTACCGTTAACGGAAAAGCCCGTGGTATCATCACTCGTGATTTAATTTCAGGTGAAATTAAGCGGTGGATGGCCGATGCTGTTGTTTTATGTACCGGCGGATACGGAAATGTTTTTTACCTCTCGACCAACGCGAAAAATTCGAATGTAACCGCCGCCTGGCGCTGTCACAAACGCGGAGCGACTTTTGCGAATCCGTGTTACGTCCAGATTCACCCTACCTGCATTCCTGTTTCAGGTGATTACCAGTCTAAGCTCACCTTGATGAGTGAAAGTCTTCGAAATGACGGACGTGTTTGGGTGCCGAAAAAGAAAGGGGATGATCGTCATCCGAACGACATTCCCGATGAAGAACGCTATTACTACCTTGAAGAAAAATATCCCGCTTTTGGAAACCTTGTTCCGCGTGATGTGGCTTCCCGTAATGCCAAAATAGTTACGGACGAAGGCATGGGCGTCGGCTCAACCGGCAAAGCGGTTTATCTTGATTTCCGTGACGCCATCAAGCGTGACGGCGAAAAAACCATTTCTGAAAAATATGGTAACCTCTTCGATATGTATCAAAATATTACCGGAGACAACCCCTATGAAGTGCCGATGCGCATCTTCCCTGCCGTTCACTACACTATGGGCGGTCTTTGGGTAGATTACAATCTGATGAGCAATATTCCGGGATTATTTATAGCGGGTGAAGCGAATTTCTCCGATCACGGAGCCAACCGCCTTGGAGCAAGTGCCCTCATGCAAGGTCTTTCAGACGGTTATTTCATCATCCCGTATACTATCGGAAATTATTTAGCCGGTACCGAAATGGAAGAGGTCAGCAAAGATCATGAAGCCTTCAACGAAGCTGCCCAAAATGCTCAAGCGGGCATTGATAAACTGTTGAATGTGAAAGGCAGCCGAAGCGTGGTTGATTTCCATCGTGAGCTGGGACAGATTATGTGGGATAAAGTAGGAATCTCACGAAATGCTGAAGGCCTGAAACAAGCGATTGAAGAAATTCGAGCTTTGCGTGAAGAGTTCTGGCAAAATGTGCGGGTGCCGGGTGAAGCCGCGAATTACAATAAGTATTTAGAATTTGCCGGACGTGTAGCTGATTTCCTTGAGCTGGCAGAATTAATGGCTGAAGATGCATTGCAGCGTGATGAGTCCGCCGGATGCCACCTGCGCGAAGAGCATCAGACCGAAGAAGGTGAAGCAATCCGAAATGATGAAGATTTCTCTTATGTGGCAGCCTGGGAATACAAGGGCGTAAACGGACAGCTTCAGGAAGAGCTTCACAAAGAGAACCTGGAATTTGAATTCGTAGAACTGAAAACCCGAAGTTATAAATAGAACGCGGATAACACAGATTGGGCAGATTTGTACAAAATATATTATTTGTTTCTGTGGATATTCGTGCCATCCGCGTCATCTGTGTTCCATTTAAAATTTAAGCTATGGCTGATACATTTACCATTTATTTAAAAATCTGGCGGCAAGCGGGACCTGATCAACCGGGAAAACTTGTTGATTATACCGTTGACAGTGTGAATGAGCATATGTCCTTTCTGGAAATGCTTGATGTACTTAACGAGCAGATTGTTGCGGAAGGAAAAGAAGAGCCGGTCGAATTCGATTATGATTGCCGCGAAGGTATCTGCGGCTCCTGTGATCTGATGATCAACGGTCAGGCGCACGGCCCCAAAGCTTTGACCTGTTCCTGCCAGCTTCACATGCGCAATTATAGTGATGGTGATACCATCGTTGTTGAGCCATTCCGTGCAAGGGCCTTTCCCGTAATTAAAGATTTAGTCGTAGATCGTACGGCCTTCGACCGTATTATTGAAGCGGGCGGATATGTTTCCGTGAAAACGGGTTCTGCGCCCGAAGCAAATTCTATTCCCGTAAATAAAACAGATGCCGATACCGCTTTTGATTACGCAACCTGTATCGGTTGCGGAGCCTGTGTGGCAGCTTGCCCGAATTCATCTGCCTCACTCTTTACCGGAGCCAAACTGGCTCATCTGAATCGCCTTCCCCAGGGTGAACCGGAACGCTTGAAACGAACGGTGGCTATGGTTGACCAAATGGAAGAAGAAGGCTTCGGAGATTGTTCAAACTACGCCGAATGCGAAGCTGTTTGTCCCGTAGGAATTTCTATCTCCGGAATTGCCGAAATGCGCCGAAATTATATGAAGGCGACTTTCGCGGGGGAAGGAGTATAGATCTTATAAATGATGTTTATTTAATGCCAGTCACTTTTGAAGTGGCTGGCATTTTTTATTAAACTATTAAAAGCTATGTTTAAACGTTTAGATACAACAATTCTTCGGGTCAGTAATATTCTCGAAGCTAAAAAATGGCATGAAGAAAAGCTTGGGCTAACTTCTTCGTTTTTTGATGAAAGAAGAAAAGCTTGTTGTTCTAAGCATCAGTAATGACTCTTCTCTAACTATCCGGCAAATAAAATCAAACGAAAAGTTAGTGCCTGCCACAGTATCCGGATGCTATCCTATTTTTTCAGTAGAAGATGCTCAGAAAACTCATGACCAATTAGCAAAAAAAGGAGTCAAAGTTGATGAGCTGATGGAGGGTGATGGAGTAATATTTTTTCGGTTTTTTGATCCCGATGGTAATGTTTTGGAAGCTTGCGAGGTTTTAGAGTAAATCGGGTTTGAGTAAGGAAGGATGCCCCGTTTAGTTAGAACGCTATAATGTCTGTTTAATGTTAGAAAGATATTGGATATTTTAAATACATGACTACGAAAAATTTTAATAAAATAATTTCTCGCAATAAAGAAGTTCTAGGAGGAACTCCCGTTTTTAAGGGAACTCGTGTCCCTGTTAAGACTTTTTTTGAGTATTTAAAAGCCGGGCAAGCTTTAGATGAGTTTCATGAAGACTTCCCTTCAGTCAGCTGTGAAAAGAGTATTTCGCTTCTTGATCATGTTGAGCAGCAGCTTAATAACGTTGAATCTTTTTCATTTCAAGAATTATCACCTATTACTTCATCCTTAATTGGTATTTTGAAAGATTCAAATCTTAAAGAAGAAGATTACAAGCATTATTTGAAGAATAAGTATCTTTAAACTCACGCAAAGGTGCAGAGAAGCTATGCCCCCAGACCTTCGCGTCTTTGCGGCTCCGCGTGCTGTTCATCCTAATACCTGTTGCACAAAGCCCGCCCTTGTCTTAGATTCCATCCCTTATGGATGATGCGTTATTCAAAAAAGCCCAACAAAACCTGCAAAAATACTGGGGTTACGATTCCTTTCGGCCGGGACAGGATGAAGCAATTCAATCTGTGCTGAATGGAAAGGATACAATGGTGCTTTTTCCTACAGGTGGCGGAAAATCGCTGTGCTATCAAATTCCGGCTACGGTTTTAGAGGGACTGACGGTAGTCATTTCGCCCCTTATCGCCCTGATGCAGGATCAGGTCCAACAGCTAAAAAAGCGAGATATTTCAGCTACGTTCATCAACAGCACTATTTCAACCCGGGAAGTGGAGCAGCGGCTGGTGAACGCCCGCAATGGAATGTACGACTTACTATATTGCGCTCCCGAGCGATTGAATACCCATCTCTGGCAAGCGGAATTGCCGGATTTAAATATCGATCTTGTTGCCATTGACGAAGCACATTGCATCTCTGAATGGGGACACGATTTTCGTCCCGATTATCGCAAAATTCGTCCCGCATTTGAATCCGTAGCTGATGAAATTACATGGATTGCCCTGACCGCTACGGCAACGCCTGAGGTACGAGATGACATTCAAAAAAATCTGGAGTTTGATGGAGCGGCTGTTATTTCAAAAGGATTTGAGCGCCCCAATTTGAAATGGTGGGTTGTAGAAACCCCTAAAAAGGATGAGAAATTATTGCGGGCGGTCAAAAAAGCGGCACGAGAGGGGTCAGGTCTGATTTACGGCGGAACACGCAGGAATTGCACCGAACTTTCCGATAAAATTGAAAGAAATCTTGGCATAAAAACAAAAGCCTACCATGCCGGGATTGACAGTTCTGTGAGAAAACAGATTCAGCAAGAATGGATTGATGGAACCTTACCGCTGGTGGCGGCAACGAATGCTTTTGGAATGGGAATTGACAAAGCGGATTGTCGGTACGTGATTCACTATCAAATGCCATATTCACTGGAATCTTATTACCAGGAGGCGGGACGGGCAGGACGTGACGGCGAGGAAAGTTATCCACTGTTGCTTTATAAATCCGCAGACGCGATCGTTGCGGAAAAGCGGATTAAAGATTCTTATCCCGAAAAGGAGCAGCTACAGCTTGTCTACGATGTATTGTGTGACAGTCTGGAATTAGCGGTGGGAGCGGAGATGGAGGCCACCCGGGAAGTTTCGATAAAAGCACTGAAAAAAAGGTCAGGCCTTCCTTCCCGCATCGTTCATTCATCACTCAAAGTCTTAAATCATGTCGGTGTAATCCAGCTTATTGAAAACATCACCCCGCAAATTGGTCTTCAGTTCATCGCTCATCAAGACTACGTACGGGAACAGATTGATCATTCAAAAAACCAGCAGAAAGCGGCTTTTGTAGATGTTTTGCTCCGCCAGTTCGGGAATCAGGCGTTTGAGAAGGTGAAATACCTGGATTTCGGCTACATTCGTCGTAAACTGAATGTATCGCCCAATGCTGTTAAAAAAGGCTTACAGGTGCTTCAGGATCACGACCATTTAATCAAATATGAAATCATCGGTGAACAGCCGCTTTTCCGGCTGATTGAAGAACGGCAATCATCATTAAGACTGAGCAAGAAAGAACTGGAAAAGTATCGGAATAGTCTGCTGAAAAAATTGGAATACATGAAGCAGTATATCGAGACCGAAAATTGCCGTGAAGTATTTATTCGTCGTTATTTTGGAGAAGAAAATGTCTTGCCCTGCGGCCACTGCGATAATTGCTTAAAAAATGGTGGGAATTTATACCTGTCAGATTCAGACATTCAGCAGATAAAAGTATCACTGTCTGAGGAGCCTAAAACTTTTTATGAACTGTGCGGACAGTTTGGCTGGAGTGAATCGCGTACTAAACAGTCCCTCGGCTATTTGATTAGAGAAGAAAAAGTAGTCGCCGAAGCGGATAAGTATTTTTGGAAGGAGTAGGAATTTTAAATACTGAATTCAAAAGGGCCCGAACCCTCATTTACTCAAGTCTATCAGAAGGCGCGGTCTGAGTGGTATCATTGCGTACCTGATCCAGCTCCGTACTGGCGCAAGCATCTCGCTTGTGCCTATTGTGCCCATTTTCAACATAAAAGGCACGAGCGGACGCTCGCGCCAGTTTAAAAGGGCGATTCTACAGATCCGAAAGTTTAGGATGACATAGTTTCTTATCTAAGGCTATCAGGTGGTATAGTTTGAGTAGTATCATTTCTCAGCTGGTCCAGCTTTAAAAGCTCGATAGCCCGGTTGATGCGTTCTTTTTGCTGCTCGGGAAATTTTTCATAGTATTTGTGGCTTTGTTCAAATACCTGTCGCGAAATCTCGTATTTATGAAACACTTCTTGGACTAATGAATCGGCAGAAAGGCTGTCTTTTGCTGCCACTTCTGAAAAAGACCGTACCAGCTGGAGTTCAACCAGTAGATTTATGTACTTCTTTTCGGATATTAAGCGGTCGGGTTCTTCCGGAGTTTGTTTACAGCTGTTCAGGGACAGCAGCAAGAGTATTATTAGACAAAAACGCATAGCTATTGTTCTTCCGGACGTTTGGGGTTTAGGGGTCGCATAGTGATGTCGTTAATGAGAAAATTGTCGGGCGTTTCCAGAACGTTGATGAGCACTTGAGCGACATCTTCAGGCTGCATCATATTTGAATGGGGTTCATCGAAGAAGTCGGTGGCCGTAGAACCCGGATAAAAACAACTGACTTTGATACCGTCATACCGCAACTCCTGAAACAGAGCTTCGCTAAAGCCACGTACTCCGAATTTTGAAGCATTGTAGCCTGACATTGTAGGCCTGCCTACTTTCCCCGCGATGGAAGCGATATTTACAATATGGCAAACGGCGTCATTTTGTTTCATCAGCGGGGCAATCTTTCGGCACATATAAAAAGTCCCTGAAAGGTTCGTACTGATCATGCTTTCCCAGTCTTTCAGAGAAAGTTCATCTATGTTTTTGAATGTTGCCAGTCCGGCATTATTGATTAAAATATCGGGCAAGTGATCATCATCGAAGGTTTTATCAACCCATTTCTTAATATTTTGGTTACGGGTGATGTCCATCGAAACCGGAATAAACTGCTTACCCAGCTCGCGGTGAAGGTTGTCCAGTTTTGAAGCAGTTCTTGCGAGCCCATATACGGTAGCGCCCTTTTCAACCAACTTACGGCTGAAATGCTCTCCCATTCCGCTGCTGGCACCGGTGACAATGGCGATTTTTGAGTCTAAATTCATAGCAATACTGTTTTGAATGATATTAAGATACTGAAAACAACTCTACCCTTAATAACTTAATCTAATGTGAATTGGAGATAAAAATGGTTTCCAAAAGAAGTTTCTTCGCCAGCTGGCTGAGAAATTTTTCCTTCTCCTTCTCCTTCTCCTTATCTCAAAACACTTTGAATTTATTACTTCAAGCGATCCTGAATTAAAGCATTGACCATATCCAGTGCCACTCGGTTTTCACCTCCGCGGGGGATAATGATATCGGCATACCGCTTGGTGGGTTCCACAAATTCCAGATGCATGGGGCGTACGAACTTTTCGTACTGGGTAAGTACATTTTCAAGACTTCGTTCGCGCTCCACAATATCGCGTTGAATACGGCGCATCAGCCTTACATCATCTTCAGTGTCAACATACAGCTTGATGTCCATCTGCTTTCGCAGTTCCTTTTCAGTGAAAATAAGGATGCCGTCAACCAGGATAATCTGTTTGGGCTGAACCAGCTTCGTTTCTTCTTTACGAAGGTGTCTGGTGAAATCGTAATCAGGAACTTCAACCTGGTAGCCTTCTTTCAGCGCCTTGATATGGCGAATCATTAGTTCTGTTTCGAGTGAAGCGGGATGATCAAAATTCTGAGTGGAACGTTCTTCAAAGGGGAGATGCTTGAGGTTCCGGTAATAAAAATCGTGCTGCAAGAGCAAAATATTTTCTTTGCCGATCGCATTGATGATATGCCGAACTACAGTTGTTTTTCCGGAACCGCTTCCTCCCGCAACGCCAATAATTAATGGATTCAAAAGAAGAGTTTAATTTGTGGTGAAATGCTGACTTTTCTCATAGTCTTCTTTGTAATTTCGGATAGCCCGAAAAATGGCAGAAGCAATAATACTTTGTCCGTATTCGGAACTGAGATAACGGGCTTCGCTGGGATTACTGATAAAACCGGTTTCAATAAGAACGGCCGGCATTGAGGCATGATACAGAACCACAAAACGAGCTTGTTTCACTCCGCGGGAATGTCGCTTGGCGCGTTCGTCAAGCTGATATTCAATCATCCCCGCTATTCGTTCGCTGGTGGCGATATAGCCGCTGTTGGCCAATTCATAAACTAACAGCTCCTGGGGAGTCAACTTTTGTTGTTCTGAATCATCATTTGGACTTACAACGGTATTTTCCCGTTTCATAACTTCCAGTGCTGTTTGACTGCGTTCCAATCCCAGGAAAAAAACATCTGTTCCATAAGGCTGGGAAGACCTGTTTGAATTACAGTGTATCGAAACAAAAAGATCACCCTCATGCCGATTAGCAATGCTTCCGCGTTCTTTAAGGCCGACATATTCATCACCGTCACGAGTGTAAACGACTTCTACTTCGGGCAAATATTCGTTGATATAGCCGCCTACTTTTTTGGTGATGGCAAGGGCAATTTCTTTTTCTATAACTCCATTATAACCGATAGAACCGGGATCATACCCCCCATGTCCGGCATCTAAAACAACTACATCAAACTGCATTTTACTTTTCACCTTTTGATAGCCCATACTGGCCGCAAAGGTGGTTTTATCGGTCTCAGAGCCGCCTGCTAAAAGGTTTTCTTCAGTAACCGTAAATCTTGACCAGATAATTGGTTCCAGCCCTTCGGTCAAATACTCAAGTTCGGTCTTGTCAGTTTCAGTGAGGCCCAGCAGTAAATCGTTACTTTTAGCATCACGGTAGGCATCACTTTTAAAAAAACTACCCTCACTTACATAGATATCAACGCCAATGCCAAAAGGTATGTCGTAAAAACTTATCTCATCGAAGATAGGGGAATCTTCGGGCAGCTGGATGGCAGTGGTATCCAGCAGTTCATCATAAAGGGATAGCTGAATGAGGTGAACTTCGTGCTGGTAAACCCGAAATGAATCAACTGTCTGTGTTAAGTGAAAACGGAGGACTTGGCCTTTACCGTCATCACGAGTAGCAACAGACACTCTTTGAAGAGAGTTTTGCTGTGCCTGAATTGAAGGAATGAAGCCAAAAAGGAAGAGACTAATCACCAGCAGCGGCCGCAAAAGTCGCAGGTGAAATTGAGAAAAACGTAAATAAATTAAATGCTGAACGTTCAACCTCTTATGGAAAGTATTAAAAGTAAATTTTGAATGAAATTAAGTAATATTTTGACAAGAATAAAAAGCAGAAAGCACTTTATATTAAAATGTTCCTGCCCATTGCTTTATTGCCGGATTAAATTATTTTAAAGCTTAATTTAATTTAAGTTGACTATGAATTTAGAATCAATTACACTTTAAATACATCAATTGTAATTCATTAAAAAGAGGTTTGCTTATGGAGGAAAATAGCTTCCTGGAAGCATCGGAAAACGGAGACATAGAAACGGTTAAAAAGCATATCGACAATCCTGCTTATGTAAATAAGAGTGATGAATATGATCGGACAGCCTTAATGAAGGCTGCAAAACACGGCCACACAGAAATTGTACAATTGCTGGTTGATCATGGAGCCAATGTTAATGCCCGCGATAATCGCGGTACAAGTGCTTTGTATTGGGCTTCGAGCAACGGCCATCATCGAATTGTACAACTACTCATTAAACATCACAGCGATGTGGGTGTTTTTGATAATCGTGGATGGTCGGCAAAAGATCAGGCGAGGTATCACCATTACGATGATATCGTTCACACTTTAGAAAGTGCGGGAGCCTGAAGGGTTTAAAATTTAGAATGACAAATTGAAGAGAAAAGCCTGCTCTGTATGGAGTGGGCTTTTTTTATTTACCCTAAATCCCCGGCAGAAGATTTCCGTTATCTCGCACTGTCGCTCTGCCATGCGTGCGAATGAGATGGTAGGTAGTGGGGGGATCGGGATGTTCCACTGCAGAGCGATGGAACAAGATAACAAGATAGGTGAATCAAGCTTGCAACAGAAAAATAGTCGGTTTTTTATGAATGGAAAGGCCGGAGTTTTTTTGCCATTCAGAAACCGGTTTTGAGATGATGGTTTCATCCGGCAGTGTTAAATTGGTAGCCGTGCAAAAGCGGGTGTTCGGCCGACAATACTTTATGACATCTTTTAGGATGGCATCATTACGGTGCGGAGCTTCCATAAAAATCTGAGTGCGATGATGAGATTTTGATTCCTGCTCTAAATCCTGAATCGCTTTCTTACGTTTTTTTTCTTCAATAGGCAAATAACCGTGAAAGCTAAACTGTTGTCCGTTAAATCCTGATGCCATCAAAGCCAAAAGGATAGAAGAAGGGCCTACCAGGGGCGATACTTTAATATTTTGAGCATGAGCCATTTTAACAAGTTCAGCACCGGGGTCAGCTACAGCAGGACATCCTGCTTCTGAAATAAGTCCCGCATTTTTACCTTTTTTAAGAGGATTTAAGAAAGAAGCGATCTCCTGAACCGGCGTCTTTTTATTAAGCAGTAAAAACTCAATTTCATATTCGGGGATAGTATCATTCACCCACTGCAGGTATCGAACGGTTGTCTGAATATTTTCAACAATCAGCACATCCAGCTTACGAATAATATTTAAAACATAATCAGGAATAGTGTTATTCTCGGGCGTTTTACCCAGAGTGTTAGGAATAAGAAAGAGTGTGCCTTTGGCTGATTTTGATGTACTCATAAATCAATCTACTCGTTCGATAACCACTTTTTTATCACCCTTTCGCCGTTTTCTGTTGGCATACCTGCTTGTCCAAATGGCGAGGAAAAGGGTGGCTAAAAATCCCACAGAAGCCATCGCAATGTTTGTCAGTACCAGATCTTTTTGTACATCATAGGTCTGCATAATAATAATTTCCTGAAAAGCATCAGGCATGTATCGAACAGGAACTATTCGCGATCCCTGCAACCTTCCGGCCATTTCTATAGGCAAGGATAACTTTTGTTGAATTTCTTCACCGCTGTGTGTTTCAAAACGAAATACAATATATCCGTGGGTTTGGGCTGCCACCTGTTTTATTTCAAAATCGATCACTTCGGCTGTATAACTGGTGCCATTTTTATAGGTATCAACGGCACTGTAGTAAACAGCTGCCTGATGTAAAATCAGAAACAAAAAACTGGCAGGAATAAGCCAGACAAGATACAGGAATTTATAGCGATTCATGAGAGAAGGAAGTTGTATAGTTAGTGTCTTTAAAGATAAAAAATAATGTATTCAATATTGCGTATTTCGTATCCCGCCTGATCTAAGATTATCCCTAAATTATTTGCTGATTTCCTGAAGAGTTGCCGAACGCAAAGCGGGGTCCCACATAAGCCGCCGCTGGTAGTCCTGGTGCATCAAATTACTACTCATATGAAACCAAAACGCTACTTGCAGTGAATCAAAAAACACGGCTTGTGCAAAAGGTTCACCCGAATAAGTAGAGGCTCCAAAATCAATGCCCGCTAAAAGTCCTAAACGACTGTCGTAAAGGGCTCCATAGTATTTAAATTCACTATTGATGTTTTGCCGCTCGAAAGGCCAGTCCAGTAATTCCCAAACCCGCTGTGAAATGGCCGGTGAGATAAGTTTTTCTTGCTGAACCGCGAGCACCAACCGGGAAAGTTCGCCTGCCGTGGATTTTGGGAATAGCGCTAATACATCACGCCGCTGTTTGAACTGGATTCCCAGTCCCTGCTGTTCATTGAAAACGGCATTGACTTTCCGGTGAAACGGTTTATTCTGCAAATATTTTTTGGTAGCAACCAGTACCTTATCGCGAAAAGCCTTTTCCGATAATTTTCTTAAAGAAGCAAAATGTGTATCGAACGAAGCATTGTGCAGGGCGGGACTCAGTGTAATGTATAAACCGGAAAAAGGAAGCGGTAAGTCGGTACTTTGGATATTTAGTAAGCGGTAGGTTTCGCGAATGGCTTCAATACCCAGTTTGTAATATAAAAAATCGGAAATGGCCAGGTCATTATAAATAATAGCCGACTGCACCAGGTTTTCGAGCGGTACTTTATTTTGAGGAGTGAGAACACCTTGATCAGCCAAAACCGCTTTGACAGTTTCATGATGCGAATGGTCGATATAAGGTAGCTGAAAACGGCCAGTTTCAGAAAGCGGAATAAGCTCGTTTGGGTTGATTAAATTTTCTTCAACCAGCCGGGCATAAGTGGTGATGAGAAAAAAGTTAGAAAGAGTACCCATGGTATGAGGCACATCAGCCGAATAACGAATGCTTGTGTCGGGATTGACGGCGGAACGGGAAACTACTGCCACGCGCTCCGGATGGAGACCGATATAATCAGTCAGGGTTTTTAAAGAAGTGGTTCTGGCAACCCATTCCTGGCCTTCCTGCAGGTCATCACTGTTTTCGAAAAGAACAAAAAGGGCTTTCGTATTAAAGCCGAAGGTGAGCAAAAGGATAAGGAGGAGCGTGCCCAGAAAAGCACCAACAAATTTTAGAATGCGCATGGGATGGAGAGTGGAGGATTCTTTGAATTTTTAGCGTTCAAAGATAAGGATTTTGGCACGGGACGACAAGGCAAACGTGAGAGGTGAGATGTGAGACGAATTTCTTCTAGGATTTTCATTTGTCGTCTTAGAACTCATACTGCTAATTTTATAAAAAATTTTGTAAGGATTTGATTTGAAAAGGGTCTTACTTAAGAACGATAATTAATTAAAGAAGACAATATGATTAAACTAAAGCACAAGAAATTGAAGGTATGGAAATTAGCAATAGAATTAACGGCAAATATTTACAGAATTACTGAAAAGTTTCCTAAAACTGAAATGTATGGACTGACTTCACAACTGCAAAGGGCAGTGGTTTCAATTCCGTCAAATATTGCGGAAGGTGCTTCCCGCTCATCAGCAAAAGAAAGGAAAAGGTTTTATGAAATTGCCCGATCTTCACTCGTGGAAGTTGATACTCAATTGGAAATCGCCATACAATTGAATTACTTACAGGATGAAAACGAAGCTTTAGAAGATCAGTTAAACCACGTTTTTGCTATGCTATCCAATTTAATCAAAAAGCCGGGTTAGGTTGATGAGCGAGATATGTTTCACGTCTCACATCTCACGTTTGTCCTCGTCAGCTCAAAAATTTCATGACCAGTCCACAAATATAAGCGCCGTATGTTCCAATGGCATAACCTAAAACCGCAAGCAAAACTCCTACAGGCGCCAGTGAGGGATGAAAAGCGGATGCTACAATCGGAGCCGAAGCCGCACCGCCAATATTGGCCTGGCTTCCCACAGCGGTGAAGAAAAAGGGCGCATCAATGATTTTCGCGACGGTAATAAGGACAACGACATGAATAATAATCCAAAAGAAGCCGATCAGAAACATACCCGGGCTGTCGAAAATGGCCAGCACATTCATCTTCATCCCGATGGTAGCTACAAGCACATATAAAAAGAGGCTGCCGAACTTCGAAGCTCCCGCGCCTTCAAGCTCTCTTGCTCTTGTAAATGAAAGCAGGATTCCACCGGCTGTAGCAATGAGGATGATCCAAAAGAATCTTGAATCGAGGTTTAACTGGCTGAGGTAAGGCGCGTTTTCTCTAATCCAGGGAGCGATGAGATCAGCCCCGAAATGTGCAATGCCTGTAATAACAAAAGCCACAGCTACAATACTGGTGATATCGGTCAGGGTTGGAATTTTGGCAATGCTTGATTTATAATCTTCAATCTTTTCACGCAATTCCTTAATACGTGAAGCATCTGCATTAAACCATCTGTCAATGCGATCTGAAATTCCAGCTCCATATAAAAGAAAGGCCAGCCATAAATTAGCCACGATAACATCAACCGTTACCATAACAGAAAAAAGTTCGGCACTGGGATCAAAAATTTCATACATGGCAGCCTGATTCGCTCCGCCGCCAATCCAGCTTCCCGCGATGGTTGAAAGCCCGCGCCACAGAGCATCCGGGCCGACTCCTCCAAGCATTTCGGGGGCAAAATATCCGACAAGCAGAATGGCCAGCGGTCCGCCGATGATGATTCCCAGCGTTCCTGCTAAAAACATGATAATAGCTTTTGGCCCCAGGCCGATAATGCCCTTGAAGTCAATACTTAAGGTAAGAAGCACCAAACTTGCCGGCAGTAAATAGCGGGAGGCTACGAAATAAAGGTTGGATTCTTCACCCGATATCAGCCCCATGGAATTAAAAATAGACGGCACAAAATAACAGAGAAGAAGAGCCGGAACGAAAGTATAAAACTTTTTTAAAGTAGGATTATCACTGCTCGAAGTGATAAAAATGACGGCCAGCGTAAGCAGTAAAAGGCCTAACACAACGGCATCGTTGGTAAAAACAGGGGCTGCAATCAGGGAGTACATAGATGATATTCTGTTTAAAAAATATTAAGCTGAATCTCATTAAATTTTTAATGAAGCGCAAATAGTATGAAAATAGATTTGTAAAAGGTTATACTTGTTACTTCTGTCAATATTAAAAGGAGCCAGTGAAAAAAACGCAAAGTGTCATTCTTCGACTACGGCTATTAAAAATCAAATGGCCTTCGCTCAGAATGACAGGCTGGTTTTTCGCAGGTTCCTGAACACAAATACCATGAAATTTGCCGTTATCGGAACCGGAAAAACCGGGAGAAAGGTTGTTGAACTGCTGGGCAAGAATCAAATAATCGGCCCTTTTGATTCTTCTAAAAAACCAACTTCCCAAGTGCTTCAAAAAGCGGATGCAGCTGTTTTATTTGTGCCGGCTGCTGCAGTGGAAGAATTGATAAATCCGCTTATTGATTCAAAAATTCCTGCTGCCTGGGCCACCACCGGTTACGAATGGCCGGATGATCTGGATCGCCGGCTCAAGGAAAAAGATGTTAAGTGGCTTCATGCTTCAAATTTTAGCCTGGGAATGAATATTGCTCGCCGGTGTTTAAATGTGATTGGCAAGAACTCCTCCGTTTTGAACAAGCCCTCATTTCAGATTCATGAAATTCATCATACTCAAAAAAAGGATGCACCGAGTGGTACGGCCTTGTCATGGCAAGAATGGCTCGGAAAAAAGGCAGAAATTACATCCGAGCGAAGGGGTGATGTTAAAGGGATCCATCAGCTGCAGGTGAAAACGGAATCGGAGTCTGTTTGGTTAAAACATGAAGCACATGACCGGAGAATTTTTGCCGAGGGAGCGATCTGGGCGGCCGAACAGTTGGTAAAACAAGACATAGCGCCGGGATTCCACAATTTTTCAACTATCTTCGATAAAGTAATGCAACAATGATCAATTTTACCGATACGCCGCTTTGGACTGCACTTGTAACGCCGATGAGAGAGAATGGCGATCTGCATCTTGACGATTTAGCTTCTCTCATTAACCGGCAGGATGAAGCGGGAAATGGAGTTCTGATTTTGGGAAGCACGGGTGAAGGGCTGGCACTCGATTTAGAAGATAAAAAACAAGTCGTGAAAACAGCGGCGAATTTGAATATTGATGTTCCCATTATGGCGGGAGTAGGCGGATTCAATCTCAAAGAGCAGCTTGAATGGATTGAATATTGCCGTCAGTTTAATATAGATGCCTTTTTGCTTGTAACTCCGCTTTATGCCAAACCGGGTGCCAGGGGACAGGTAGAATGGTTTAAAGCCTTGCTGGATGCTGCTGATAAACCTTGTATGCTTTATAACGTGCCTTCGAGAACGGGATTGAAAATGAGTCCTGCGGTTTTGAAAGAGCTTCATGGCCATACTAATTTCAAGGCAGTTAAGGAAGCCAGTGGAAGCATTGCTGATTATCAAAATTATCGAAAGACCGCGCCTGATCTCGCGTTTTTTAGCGGAGATGATGGCCTCACCCCGTTTTTTGCTATGGCCGGTTGTAACGGACTGGTTTCCGTGGCTTCAAATGTTTGGCCGAAAGCAACACACCGCTACTTGGAATGGTGCTTAGCGGGGCGAGGCCCTGAACTGCTTCCACTTTGGCAGGAGTGTACTGAAGCACTTTTTAGTGCGCCAAACCCCGTTCCGGCTAAAGTTTTATTGAAGGAGAAGGGGTGGATTTCATCATCAGTTTTGCGTCCGCCTTTGACGGAAGATGAGGTGGAAGATATTGGCTTACTGAAAAATGCGGATGGCAAGATTCAGGAATGGTATGAGGAAATAAATAACTGATTTGAACCTTTCTGAACTGTTTCACAAAGCTGCACGAAGAAGACGCAAAGGGGGCACAAAGAAATCTTCGCACAACTTTGAGATTCTTTGTGAAACTTTGTGATTAGCTTTGGCATTGGACTTGGAAGAAATTGTAATTCTGGTTCTGAAAAATTCAGGATGTAATCGATATTATTTTAAACGGCAAACCAAATTTTTTAGCAAATGAGCGACAGTAACTGGGAAGAAATTTTAGATCAGCTTGAACAGGGTGAAGTGCGGGCTGCTGAGCCACAAGCAGATGGCTGGGTAGCCAATGTCAAGATAAAAGAAGCGATTTTAGCTTCATTCAAAGCGGGTAAAAACACCGAGTTTTCGGGTATTTACGATGGATTTGTAGATAAGCACAACTTGCCGCCCCGTCGTTTTACAGTTGAAGAAGACGTACGGTTAGTTCCGGGCGGTTCATCCGTTCGCCGGGGTGCTTATGTGGCTCCCGGTGTGATCATCATGCCACCCGCTTATATCAATGTTGGCGGTTATGTGGATGAAGGTTCCATGGTTGATAGCCATGCTTTGGTGGGTTCTTGCGCACAGGTTGGCAAGAATGTGCATCTTTCTGCCGGAGTTCAGCTTGGGGGTGTGCTCGAGCCGGTGGGGCTTTCACCGGTAGTGATTGAAGATGACTGTTTTATCGGCGCGGGATCAGTAATTGTGGAAGGAATTTTAGTAAAAAAAGGAGCCGTTATTGCCCCGGGGGTTACCCTGTCAAAATCCATTCCGGTTTATGATTGTGTGAATAAAAAAGTACTGGAAAAAGGAGCGCCGATCCCCGAAGGTGCAGTAGTAATTCCCGGCACCCGTCCTATGAATGGAAATTGGGCATCAGGAAAGGGGTTGTCAGTTTCATGTCCGCTTATCGTAAAATATCGCGATGAGAAGAGTGATGCGTCGTTGGAGCTTGAGGAGGCGTTGCGATGATAATTATTGCGGAGTGCGTATTGTTAACTTTTATAAAATACGTACTACGCAATATGAAATATGAACAAAACAAGTTTTTAAATTTCCTATGACCGACGTTTCCCAGCAACTCACTCATCGCTATCATGTTGATCTTTATAACCGCTATCCCATTACTCTAAAAGAGGGGAAAGGGGTGTTTGTGAAAGATACTGAAGGCAAGGAATATCTGGACGCGATGGCCGGAATTGCCGTAAACAGCCTGGGACATTGCCACCCTGCTGTGGTTGAAGCGATTCAAAAGCAGGCGGCGAGGCTGATGCATATTTCAAATTTCTATTACAGCGAGCCGCAAAGTTTGCTGGTGGAAAAACTGGCTGAGGTTTCGGGCCTTGATCAGGCTTTTTTGTGCAACAGCGGGGCCGAGGCCATTGAAGGAGCCATCAAACTGGCTCGAAAGTATGCAACTATTCGAGATAAAACAGGGCTTATTATCTCAATGGAAAACTGTTTTCATGGGCGTACTTTGGGTGCTATAGCTATGGGAAAGAAGAAGTATCAGGATGGATTTCACCCGCTGCCCGAAGGTTTTGGACAGGTGCCGGTTGATGATATCGGAGCCCTTGAAGCGAAAGTGGACAAAAATACCACTGCTGTTATTTTGGAACCGATACAAGGTGAAGGTGGCATTCGTCCCGTTAGCAAAAAATATATGCAACGAGTGAGGGAGCTTTGCGATGAGCATGATACTTTGATGATTCTTGATGAAATACAATCGGGTATCGGACGGACGGGAAAGATGTTTGCCTATCAGCATTATGGAATCAAGCCGGATATTGTTGCCTCGGCCAAAGCACTGGGCAATGGGTTTCCGATCGGGGCAGTGATTACTAAAAAAGAGGTGGGTGATGCTTTTGAACATGGAAATCATGGCACTACATACGGTGGCAATCCGCTGGCTTGTGTAGCTGCCAATGCCGTGCTTTCTGTAATGCAAAAAGAAAATGTTCCACAAAAAGCGGCTAAAAACGGGATTTACTTTTTGAATCGCCTGAAAGATGCGACCGCAGAGTTAGACTGCATCAAGAAAGTACGAGGCAAAGGTTTGATGATTGGGGTTGAAATAAGTTTAGATGGTCGTTCAGTTGTGGAAGAGATGATGAAAAGGGGAGTTCTTTCTAATTTTGTATCGGGTGACATCATCCGTTTTGTGCCGCCTTTAATCATCACTCAAAAACAAATTGACCGGGTGATTGATGTATTTGTAGAAGCTTGCAGGGAAGTTTAGTAAAACTTCGTCTTTGGGCCAACTATTCAAAAATTAAATAAATATTGAGCGTGTAAATAACACTATTCTTATAAGCTTTACTAAACTTGAGCAAAATTAGCAGCGCTTTGAGTCAGACTCAGATATTTTTCAAGGTTAGTCGCTGATCCTGTCAGGTTGGCAACCCGACCTGCATAAAATTCATCAGAACAAAAATTGCTCATTCTGGTTAAAATAGGTAGGATTTTTAATTGAAAAGAGGAGAGTTATGGCTTTAATATCAAGAAACGATTTGCACTATAGTGATTACAAATGGAATTCGAACCCCACAGTAGAACCACGCTTTCATGGGATAGCAGATAATAACGCATTCGACAAAACTGATGGTAACGATGTGCTATACGTAATCAATGAATACGCGCGGGAGAATGATATTCAGGACAAAAAACATGCTTTGGAGCTTGAAAGGGAGATCCGCCAAAACATGGCAAAGGATATCAGTACGCAGCGCGATGTTACCGATTGGCTGAAATCGATTTTCAGGTAGCAAGCTACCTATAAGCGTTCCGAAAACGGACCTGGCAGCGTGCACGGGAGGAGTTGAAAATGCTTGACAGGAATCAGAAAAACGCTCAGGTTTAATTAATGCCAATAAAAAAAGCCCGCTTCTAAAGAAACGGGCTTCGATGCAGTTCTAATCGACTACAATTATTTGTAATCAAGGCTGCGTACGTCAGTTGCACTTAGACCTTTTGGAGTTTCTTCGACGTTGAATTCTACATTCTCTCCGTCTTCGAGACCTTGATTATAATCTAAATTTTCTACGTTGTTTCTGTGGACGAATACATCTTTGCTTCCGTCCTCTGGCTCGATAAATCCAAAACCTTTTTCAACATCGAACCATTTTACTTTACCTTGTTGTGTCATTTGAGAAGTATTGATTTTATTCACCTTAGGTTCCGCCTCTCGAGAAGAATTGATAAGCTTCATCCAGAAAACATCACTGAAGGTGGGATTAAATATAACGCTTAAAGTTACGGCTCATGAAGGCAAAAATCCATAATTATTTGTGTTAAACCTCAAAAAAACTGTGATTATTGACAGTAACAGCAGATTGTAGCTATTGCTTTGGCAGGGTTGTAGTAATTCATTACTATTATTTTATAATAAATAAAGATGAAAATAAGTAAGCTTTACTTTAAATTAATTTTAAAACTATTGACGCTGACAGCATTCCAGGTTTCTGGTCCTGCCAGCGTATTGGGCAACGCTGTAAAGCCCGATCCTGAATGTTCGGGACGGGATGCTTACAGATTGTTGTTAGTTTAATCGGTAAAAGCATTTTTTAATCTATTTTAATTAAAGAATATTATGAATATGAAAAAATCATTACTAGCTCTCGTAACCTTAGTATTATTGACAGGAATCATTCCACAAGCTGCTTCGGCACAATGGAGCATCGGTGCTTCTTATCAAATTCGAGAAGAAGCTCCTGAAAATGGATTTGGCGTACGGGTAGAACGCGAACTTTTAGGTGCAGCACCAATTTTTAATTTAGCTTTGCAAGCTCACTTCAGCTATTTCAGCGCTGATAATTATTTAGGTGAAGGCGGGGTAACTTACGGTGAAGTAGAAAATTATGATTATGGCCTTGCTGCTTTAGGCGGCGTTTCATTAGGACTTATTTCTCCTTATGTAGGTCTTGGTTTGGGCTCTACCACCTTCGAATTGGGTGATGAAGCTCAACTTCCCGGTGAAGGAAGCGAAAGCAATCTATATTGGAATGGCTTTATAGGTGCAAAAATAAGTCCCATCCCCGTTGTAAAGCCGTTTGTGGAGTATCGTATCCAGTCTACTCAGGAATTTGAAGATCTGGGTGAAAATCCTGATACGGGTAACGGAAGGTTGATCTTCGGTATCTACATCACTTTTTAAAGAAAATAAATAAAAACCGGCGGGCGGACGTTATATAAGCGTCCGCCCTTTTTTATTATTCAAAATTGGTAAAAAAGCGAACAGTTCGTTTATTTGAATGTAAACAGCATTTGCCGTGTTGATGGACTAACAGATGGCAGGCTTTTAAAGATTTATGGCTGAAGCAAAAACCACATATAATTTCGATCTGGATGAATATCCTCTTGATCCGCCTCAACAAAATGATTTGGATGAGCTGCTAAAGGTATGTCGCGAGCACCTGGATGATGTGGATGAACAGATGATTTCCCGTGCTTTCAAGCTCTGCTATGCTTCTCATAAAGGTATTGAAAGAGCTTCGGGTGAGCCGTATTACTATCACCCGGTTGCGGTAGCCAAAATTGTAGCATCAGAAATTAATATTGATGATGTCTCTGTCGTCGCTGCCCTGCTGCATGACACAGTAGAAGATACCACCGTTACTCTCGATGATATCCGTGAACAGTTTGGGGATGTGGTTGCCCATTTGATCGACGGGGTGACTAAGATTTCGGGCGTTTTCAAAAGCCGTGATACTAAGCAGGCTGAAACATTTATGAAGCTGCTGCTTTCGATGGCAGAAGACATCCGCGTAGTGCTGATGAAATTTGCTGATCGTCTGCACAACATGCGAACCATCCAGCATCTTCCCCGTGAAAAACAGTTGCAGAAAGCTACAGAAACGATGGAGCTGTATGCTCCGCTGGCTCATCGTTTCGGACTTTTTAACATCAAAAGTGAGCTTGAAGATCTTTGTTTTAAGGTTATTGATCCCAATTCATACAAATTTATTGCACGCAAGCTGCGTGAAAAACGGGAATCTCGGGAAACTTTTATTGATGAGTTTATGCAGCCCGTTCAGGATGAACTGGAAAAGCAGGGGTTTACTTTCGAGATCAAAGGGCGTCCTAAGCATATTTATTCGATTTTTCGAAAAATGCAGCGTCAGCAAAAGCCGTTCGAGGAAATTTATGATCTCTTTGCCATTCGTATCATTCTTGAAGATCCTCACAGCAAAGAAGACTGCTGGCGGGTATATTCGATTATCACTGACTGGTACACGCCTATTCCCAAACGGTTTCGTGATTTTATTTCAGTGCCTAAAGCCAACGGCTATCAGTCGCTTCATACTACCGTAATTACCAAAAAGGGACGCAAGGTGGAGGTGCAAATCCGCACCCGGCAGATGGACAATATTGCCGAAAAAGGGCTGGCGGCTCACTGGAAGTATAAGGAGGGAAAAGGCGGTTCCGAAACGCTGGACAAGTTCGTGCACTGGGTGCGTGATGTACTTGAAAACCCGCGTCCTGACGCAGCTACAGAATTCGTTAAAGATTTTCAGTTGAATCTGTACCAGGATGAAATTTATGTTTTTACCCCGGATGGAGAGCTCCGAACGCTTCCCAAAAATGCCACACCCATCGATTTTGCTTTTGATATTCACAGTGAAATAGGGGAGCGGGCTATGGCGGCGAAAGTCAACGGAAAAATGGCTCCTCTTCGTCAAAAGCTGGATATTGGTGATCAGGTTGAAATCATCACCGGAAATAAAATCAATCTGAATCCGGACTGGATGAACGATGTGGTAACCCACAAGGCAAAGTCGCGAATCCGGCAGTTCATCAAGCAAAAAGAACGTCAAAAAGCTAACGAGGGCAAAGAACTTTGGGAGAAACGAGCCGGCCGCGGAAATGTAGAAATATCGGAACAGGATTTAACGCGGGTCACCCAAAAGCTCAAGTTCAAGTCAACACAGGACCTATTTTATGAGATCGGGAAAGGCGTTTATGATGTTAATAAACTGTTTAAAGCGGTTAAGGAGTTTACTGGCAAAGGGCGTGTTGATGAGCCCGCTGAAGAACAAAAACCGGCGCCAATCACCGAAAAAGAGATTCAGGAAACATATATTGATGCGGCGCGTTCACTAACCGATGAGAAGGCGCTGATCATCAATGGCGAATTGACGAATGTAAAATATTCGTACGCCAACTGCTGTAACCCCATTCCCGGTGATGATGTGATTGGCTTTATCAGTCGCATCGGTGATGTTAAAATTCACCGTTCAAACTGCAAGAATATTCGTCATCTTATTAAAACCGATGCTGAGCGAATTGTTGATGTGGAATGGGCTAAAAATATCGGAACCCAGTTTTTGGGAGCTATCAAAGTAATTGGCGGTGATCGGGTTGGAATGATCAACGACATCACTGAAATGCTTTCAAAGTCAATGGAAACGAATATGAAAAGCATCAATGTAAACAGTGACAGCGGTATGTTTGAAGGCATTTTGACAGTCTATGTAGATGACATTAATCATCTGGACCGCATTATTGCCAAACTGATGAAAGTAGAAGGAGTAAAAAGCGTATTTAGGTATGAGTAAGCATTTGATTTTTTTGCAATTATGATGTGAAAAAACTTTTAATTATACTTCAAAAGTAATATAATATACCACAAATTAATTCGTATATTTGTTACCCTTTCTTGCAAAATTTGAAGAAAGATCGATTAAAGGTTCAATTATTTACATCATATTATGATTACTTATACAAAAAGAGATATAGTACGTCGTGTGGCAGAAGAAATGGATGAGCCTCTGGTTCAAACCGAGCCCTGGGTTGAAGCAGTTTTATTTGCGATGCGCGATACAATGATGGAAGCCGATCCCACTTGTCGGATTGAAATTCGCGATTTTGGTGTTTTTGAAGTAAAGAAAACCAGTGCGAAACCAAAAGCGCGAAATCCCAAAACAAATGAAGTGATTTATGTACCCGCTCATAGAAAAACGCACTTTAAGCCAAGCAAAATTTTGAGAGAATTTTTAAAACAACCTCTTACTGAAGAAGATCTAGAGAAGATAGAAGATTAACCGTGGCAAAATATGGCAGACTTGTTGGTATTGATGTAGGAACAAAGTGGATTGGTTTAGCGCGTTCAGATTTACTCCGAACAGTTGCTAATCCCATTGGAACCTATACACCCGATACCGTTTTTGAAAAACTTGAAGAACTTGTTGAAAACGAACAGGTAGAAAAATTTGTAGTAGGCTGGCCCCTTACACCTGCCGGTGAAGAAGGCAGAGCTATCAAAATGGTAGAACGCTTTCTTGTCAAGCTCCGAAAAATCTTTCCTGATATGGAAATAGAGAAAGTAGACGAGCGTTACACTTCAAAAGAGGCGGTGAAAGCCATGTACGAAGCCGGAGTGCCTAAAATGCAGCGGCGTAAATCAGACCGGGTGAATCAGGCCGCAGCTGCCATCATTTTACAAAAATATATTGAATATAAAGCTTCAAGCAATGTCCGTATTACCGATCGTTACATATAATGATGATGTGCTTCGCCGGGAGGCAAAGCCGGTAGAGAAGAATTCTAAAGAGCTTCAGGAGTTTATTGATGATATGTTTGATACCATGTATAATTCTGATGGTGTCGGACTCGCCGCCCCCCAGATAGGTAAACTGCTTCGTATTTTCGTGGCGGACCCTAAACCTATGACCGAAGATTTGGATGAACCCGATCACGAACCTCTCACTATGATAAACCCGGAAATTATTTTTGAGGGCGGTGAAAAGGTTGAGATGGACGAAGGCTGTTTAAGCATTCCGGGTGTTAACGCCCCCGTTACGCGGTATGAAAAAATCGGGGTGAAGTACCTTGATCGTAACTTTGAAGAGCAGGAACTTGAAATAGACGGCTGGCTGGCTCGTATTATTCAACACGAAATTGATCACCTTGACGGGATTCTGTTTTTAGATCACCTTTCTTTTTTCAAACGAAAATTGCTGAATTCAAAACTCCAGGAAATTGCTGAAGGCAGAAAAGAGATTGATTACCCTGTTTTACCTAAAAAGGAGAAGATTTAAGTAGCCACAAAAACACTAACGCACGAAAGGTTTATATTTTTGATGTCAAAAAACCGAACTTTGGTGTTTTCGTGCTTTAGTGGCAAAAGTTAGAGAGATTTTATGCGTATAGTTTTTATGGGGTCACCCGACTTTGCTGTTCCCAGCCTTGAAAAGCTTCATCAATCCGATCATGAAATTGTAACGGTAGTCAGCAATGTTGACAAGCGGCGCGGACGAAGAGCCAAGCCAACACCCACGGCGGTAAAAGCCAAAGCCCTTAAACTTGGTCTGCCGGTTGTTGAAGTGGATAAGATGGATGATCCTTCCTTTTATGAACAGCTTAGAAGGCTAAAAGCTGATCTTTTTGTAGTGGTTGCCTTTCGCATTCTTCCGGCTGATGTTTTAGAGCTTCCTTCAAAAGGTTCTGTCAATTTGCATGCCTCATTGTTGCCAAAATATCGGGGAGCCGCGCCTATCCATTGGTCCATTATCAACGGTGAGCAGGAAACAGGTTGCACTATTTTCTGGCTGAACGAAAAAGTGGATACCGGGCAAATTATTAAGCAAAAGGCCACGGAAATTGGTCCCAATGAAACCACAGGTGACTTATACGAGCGGCTCAAAAAGATGGGTAGTGAACTGCTGGCGAATGCGATTGAGGAGATTGAACAGAATTCGGCTCAGACATCACCCCAGCAGCATGAAAAGGCCACTCCTGCTCCCAAATTGTTTACCGATGATTGCCGGCTTGATTTTCATCAGCCTGCCCAAAAAGTCCATAATAAAATTCGCGGATTGAGTCCTTTTCCCACCGCCTGGGCCGAACTCGATGATCTTAAATTCAACATTTATCGCTCAGAAATCGGGCCGGAAAAAGATCTTTCGCCCGGCGAGCTTTCGATGGAAGACGGGATTTTGTTGGCCGGCTGTGAATCGGGAACAATTATGCTTAAGGAAGTACAAATGGAGGGCAAGCGTCGGATGAATAGCAAGGATTTCATCAACGGATACAGTGGAATTGGCGTGCTTCACTAGCAAAAATGGCAATTGCTTTTTTCGTGGCTCTTTCAAATATTTTGCTAATAATGCTATTATTTTTCTTTTTAAGATAGGAAATCTCCTTGGGTTCCCCCTTTTTTAAAGGAATTGTACGAGCTTTTTTCCAAAATAATCATATTATATTCAACCATATTTCACCTTAAAAAATGAATTGCTGATATGGAATTATCACCTTTATTGAGTGCCGCTAAAAGCGGAGAGTTAGAAAAGGTTAAAGAACTTGTTGAAGGCGGGAACGATGTGAATGAAACGGCTAAAAATGGTTCATCAGCCTTGATTTTAGCTGCTCAGAAAAATCATACGCACATTGTAAAATACTTGCTGGAGAATGATGCCGATGCTAATAAAACAACATCGATGGGAGGCACAGCATTAAACCGAGCAGCTGAAAACGGCAACACCGAAATGATGCAGCTTCTTTTTAATCATAATGCTAAAGTTGGAGACCTGGCGCTTATTTCTGCCGCGCGTGAGGGACATTTAGAAGTGGTGAAACTGCTTGTTGAAAATAGTGCCGATGTCAATGTGCGCCAACGCTGGGGGAAAACGCCTTTGATGCTGGCCGCCCGCGACGGACATTTTGAGATCGTTAAATATTTGGTTGAAAACGGGGCAAATGTAAAGATAAAAAGCAAAGATGGCGAAACAGCTTTGTCTCTGGCTTTAGATAACGATAATGTGGAAATCGCAGCTCAGTTAAGACGTGCCGGGGCTTCGAATCCGGCTCAAAAGGTTTCTAATCCCGTATTAGACGAAGATGATGAGGATGTTGAAATTGATGAAGAGTTTACCGATTTGCCTGATGAAGAAGAATTTCCCGGCGAAGAGGATCCGGACGAAGATAAAAAATGAAAAGAGTTTTATTAACCGTATATTTGAACGATTCAGCGCTAATTTTATTTAAGCTCATAACTTAATTATTAAACTAATAGAGGCAACATAAAAAGGAAGATTTATGGCTAAAATTAATATTGGGATTAATGGTTTCGGACGCATTGGCCGGTTAGTAGCGCGGTCAATCTTTGCATATCACGGGGATGAAATAAATATCGTGGGTATCAACGATTTAACAGATGCCAAAACACTGGCGCATCTTTTTAAGCATGATTCAGTTCACGGAAGGTACGAAGGCGATGTAAGCGCAACTGAAAGCAGCATTACTATTGATGGAATGGAAATTGGCATTTCTTCTGAGCGCGATCCCGCTCAGCTAAAATGGGATGAGCGTGGAGCTGATATTGTGGTTGAATCGACCGGACTTTTCCGAAGGAGAGAAGATGCCGCCAAACACCTTGATGCCGGGGCTAAAAAAGTGATCATTTCTGCCCCTTATAAAGGTACAGAAGAAGTTAATACCATCGTACTGGGTGTTAACGATAGCGGAATTGATGAGGATACTCAAATATATTCAAATGCCAGCTGCACGACCAATTGCCTGGCGCCCATGGTTAAAGTTCTGGATGATTCATTCGGCATTGAAAAAGCTTTTATGACCACTATCCATGCTTATACCGGTGATCAACAGCTCGTGGACGGCCCCCACAGAGACCTGCGCCGAGCACGCGCGGCTGCTTACAATGTTGTGCCCACAACCACGGGAGCAGCGAAAGCAGTGGGACTCGTTCTACCACATCTCGATGGCAAACTTGACGGCAGTGCCGTTCGTGTACCCGTACCCGACGGTTCATTGACAGATTTAACCGCCGTAGTGAATAAAGAGGTAACTGAAGAACAAGTAAATCAAGCATTCAAAGATGCCGCTATGGGTGGTATGAAAGGGATTATGGAATATTCCGAAGATGAATTAGTTTCTACCGATATTCTCAGTAATCCCCATTCCTGCATTTACGACAGCAAGCTTACCAAAACGGATGGCAATTTGGTCAAAATTATCGGGTGGTACGATAACGAAGCAGGTTATTCGGCTCGCACCGCTGATTTAATAACAAAAATTGCCTGATCTTTTATTTCGGCCATTAAATGCACTACATCCTCTTTCTTTAATCGGGAAGAGGATTTTTTTATGAAATAGCGTTGGCTAAAAAACCGGAAAATAAGCAGTTCTAAAGGGAATCAAGTAGTAATATTAATTCTCAAAACATTTTCACATATTTTACGTGAAAGAAAATAAATCAAAAAATAGCTTTTCGATCTGCAGGTGAACTTAACAATACGCGAATATAGTTTTTTTGCGCTCAGCCTTCTGGCGGGGTTATATTTTTTTATAGCCTATCCCGCGCAGGATCCCCGTTCTATTGTTGATTTGCGGGTTGATGCAACATCCATTGAGCAGAAAGCTATTTCTCAATTAGAAACATTGGGATATTCTACCCCGCAGTTTAATATTGAAACCGCCTTCCGGGCCAATAATGAACTGCTGGACAGCCTTCAAGCATCAATGGGCCGTCCTGAAATGATTGATTATTTCAAGCAGCAAGATGTGGCCAACATTAAGCCGTATTATTGGGAAATTACGTTCAGAAAAAAAACGGATGATGCAAATGAAATGACAGTAAGTTCATCTTCGAGTGATGAAGACCCTGCTAATTCCGACATTCAAGCTATTAAAATGCGCTTTAGTACAGATGGTGAATTTCTGGCGCTCATCAACTCTGACAACGTTCTGCCCCTTAAATCGGTCAACCGTGCGGCTATGGGGGCTGCTTTTTCAGTTCCGCAAGACAGTGCTGTTGCTGTGTTAGCAGAGTTTGGTGATTCTACGCTAGCCAACCAGCTTTTTATTAATATACAGCAGAGTTATGGGCAGTTAGGTGGAAACCAAAAAGAAAGAATACAGCGACTGGAAATCTTGCTGCGCCAGGGCCGGCATTTCATGCTGTCGGGACAAGATATGCTGAAAATGGCGTCCTGGTATTTAGAAAAAACAGGATGGACTCCATCAGAGCTTAAAGCCGACACGGTGTTCATGGGCCGGACAAATGGCGAAAATTTTGCTTCAGTCCGCTTTAAATTAACCGAGCCTAAGCTCGGCCAGAAGCTGTCGCTGAGTGTTAGAATTCTTCCCACAGGCGCACTTCTCGGTCTTTCAGCAGTCTATAATACGAACGGTGACAACGCACCTTCATTATGGCCGTTTATTCGTAACGCCATCATCTTTTTATTTTTTATAGCCGCTGTGATTCTCTTTTTCTTTCGTATCCGTGCCGGCGCCGTTGACACCAAACCTGCGCTGGTTGTTGCCATAGTGGGTGGAATTGCTTTTTCTCTGCAATTCATGCTAATGACACTTTCAGGTACAGCTTTTGAAAATCTGGAAGGGGGCATGAAGATCACGCTTATTCTAATATTAGCAGGAATGGCGGGAGCCGCAATATGTCTTTTATTTTTTGTCTTTTTTGCTATCGGTGATTCCATCACCCGTCAACACTGGGGCCAAAAGCTAAGTACCTACGATTATCTGCGCCAAGGTATGATCTTCAATCAACCCGTCGGTTCCATGGTGATCAGGTCAGTTATGCTGGGCTTTATTTTAGCAGGGCTCTGGACCTTGCTGCTTTCATTATTCCCGGGCTTGTACATCGATATTGAGGAAGTCTTTTCGCATGAAAGCTCTTTGTGGCCGCCGCTCTATTTATTCCTTTCAATTTTAGTAACATCGTTAGGTATTGTTTTGGGCATATTTTTAGTTTTGGGCGGGCAAACCTTCGCCCAGACAAAAAATAAAATAGCCGCTTCGGGAGTGATGGTTTTAAGTTGTATCATCATGGTTCCCGTTATTGGAAGTTACGGCCCCTTACTTAATGAATTACTTATCTCGGCACTGCTCGGAGTTGGCCTTACCCTGATCTATCTGAAGTGGGATTTTATGACGTTGCTCCTTTCTCACTTCCTGTTTTTAGGCTTACTGGCAACCGCATCCGGCTGGATGATTGAAGGCTCAATGGATACTTATATCTTCGGTTCGTTTCTTTTGTTAGTTATATTTTTCATTGTCAGCGGGGTACTGGCTGTAGTCCGCGGTGAAAAAGAACAGGGATTATCGCGATTTGTACCTGAATATGTTGAAGAGCTGGCGCAGGAAGAACGCATCAAACAGGAACTCCAAATTGCCCGTGAAGTTCAGCAGTCGTTTTTGCCAGAACGCACCCCCGAATTCCCCCGGTTGCAGCTATCCGCCATCTGTAAACCCGCTTACGAAACCGGCGGCGATTATTATGATTTTATTCCGCTGGATGAAAACAGAATCGCTGTAACTATCGGCGATGTGAGTGGGAAAGGCATACAAGCCGCATTTTATATGACTTTTGTGAAAGGTATCATCCACAGTTTGTGCCGGGAGACTAAATCACCCGCGGAACTGCTTAAGAAGGCCAATCGCTTGTTTTATGATAATGCTCCCCGTGGCACCTTTATCTCGCTTGTTTACGGAGTTATTGATTTAGAAAAGCATTGTTTTCATTTTGCCCGCGCGGGACATAATCCTGTTTTAAAAATAAACGGACAAAGTGATTCGGTTGAAGAACTGCAGCCTAAAGGCATTGGAATCGGCCTTGCTAAAGATGCTTCTTTCGATTGCAATATCGAAGAAATAGAGCTGAATATTTGTATGGATGATGTACTCGTTCTTTATACAGATGGTATTGTAGAAGCGCTGAACGAAAATCATGTTTTTTACGGTACATATCGTCTAAATAATTTGTTAAAGAAGAATAAAGAGGGAACGACCGAAGTTATACTTAATGAAGTTACAAATGATGTTCAAACCTATATTGGCAATGCCAAACAACATGACGATATGACGATGATTGTTATAAAATTGAAAGGTGAAAAAATAAGAAATAAGGAAGTTTAGTAAAGCTTATGTTGTTTATTTAACGGTTTAACCTGTTGTGCAGTTAAATTTAAAACAACGCTGTAAGCGTCCGAAGAATCTGACAGCGTTGTTCTCTACAGACCTATAGACGCTAACAGGAATCAGAAACCCACTGATATGCCGTTAGGTCAATTAGTCAAATGTATTTTCCAACCAAACACACTTAACGGTTTAAAAAATAGCAGAAAGTTTTACTAAATTTTTAGTAAGAAAAGATATGAGAAAAGCTAAATCTATTATCATTATTGCAGTTCTGTGTCTTCTTGGTTCAGCGGTCAATGCCCAATCCATAGAATGGCTGCCAATGGAAAAAGCGCAGCAATTAGCTGTAAAAAATGACAAAAAAGTGATGATTTTTGCTGAAGCCGAATGGTGCGGCTATTGCAAGCGAATGGAAGAAGAAGTTTTTCCAAAAGAAAGCGTTTCAGACAGCCTCCGGAAATACTTTTATCCCGTCCGTCTTGATATAGAATCGGATGGAAAGGTAGTCTTCAATGGGCAAGAGTATACGGGACAGGTATTATCCCGGAAGTTTCGCGTTTACAGTACGCCGACATTTATATTCCTGACCTCAAAAGGTACTATAATCGGTCGCCAACCTAGCTATATGCCCACTGATATATTTGCCAAATTGCTCGGATATGTAGGGGATGAGGTTTATCTCAATCAAAAGTTTGAAGAATACTTGAAACAAAAGTAATTTAGTTTCAACGAATTTTGATGTAGCCGAATTTAAATTATTATTTCTGATTGCAAATCTCCTGGGATAAAAAATTGCTAATGGTACTAAGCCAATCAACTGAAGATTACTTAAAAACGATTTACAAATTAGAGTCCGAGGGTAAAAGCCCATCTACAACCCGTATTGCTGAATCTATGGAAGTTTCATCGGCATCGGCTACCAATATGATAAAAAAACTGGCTAAAATGGGCTTGGTTGATTATCAATCATACAAGGGAGCGGCGCTTACAAAAACCGGACAGAAAATGGCTCTGGAAATTATTCGCCACCACCGGTTGCTTGAGCTTTATCTTATGGAAATGATGGGCTATTCCTGGGATGAAGTACATGATGAGGCTGAAAAGCTGGAACATCATATTTCGGAACAGTTTGAAGATAAAATTGCAGAGCTTTTGGATCACCCCACTCATGACCCGCACGGCGATCCCATTCCCACCAAAGAAGGAATTATGCCCAAAATGCAAGCGGAACCTCTTACCAATGCTGATGAAGACCATACTTATCTGATAAGCCGGGTTAAAGATCAGGACCCTGAACTGCTTCGTTACTTGGAGGAAATTGGGCTGCTGCCTGGAACGAAAATTGTAATCAAAGAAAAAGCACCATTTAAGGGACCTATTACCTTGCTTATTGAAGAGAACGAACAAGTGATTGGCTATGATCTGGCCACGAATATTTTTGTTGCAGAACTGCCTGCGTAATCTCTCAGTTCAAATCAATCTAACTCATATCGTATTCCTATCAGTAACCTTCTTCCCTGCATGGGCCCGAAGACCCGGTCGGTTGCAAAATCATTGCTAAAGGGGCGATCAGGAGCGATGATAGGATTTTCCTGAGTATAATTGAACAGATTCTTAACGGACATATAAATCTGCAATTTTCGGTTTAGTTTTTTAGCGATTTTTAAATTTTGTTCAGTATATAATTCAGATTGATCAGCATAACCCTCGTATTCAGGAAGCTTCATTTTTCCTGTTATTTGTCCCGTCCAGTCTAAACTCATCCAGATGGATTCGATGTCATAACTAAGAGAAAAAACACCGCTGAAGCCGGGAGAAAATAGGATAGGTTCCTTAATTCCGTTTCGCTTTTGGTACACATCCTGTAATGTTATACCCATTGAATACATGAAAGGGCCCGGAAAATTATGAGCGGCGCTCAGCGATACTCCCCGCGAAACTGAATGACCGTTCAGGTTGCTGTATCGAATTTCACCGGCGTGGTTGTAATCGGGAATAATTTGGTTGGTGAAATAGGTGTGCCAAATATCGAAATCGACATTCAGAACAGAGTAGCCGATATCAATGATCTGATTGATATTGGCGGTAATGTTATAAGACCGTTCCGGCTTTAGGTTTTCGGTAACCACAACCCGGCGCGAACCTGTAAGTGCTTCATGTTGTTCTGTGAACAGATTTACAATACGAAATCCCGTCCCCGCGTTTATGCGAAAAGTGGTATGATCTGTTGGGCTGACTTTTAAATTAGCTCTGGGAGAAAAAATAAATCCATGTTCTGTGTAATGATCTACCCTCAGCCCAACCAAACCCCGCCAGGCGGAACTGAAAATATGATCATACTGAGCAAATATTCCCGGGATAAATCGATTGTCTTCTGAGCCGTCTTCCAGCCGCTGACCGTCAAATGTCTGTTCAAGCTGGTCGTAACGTAGCGTTCCGCCTATCAGAAGGTGCCTGTTGTAGCTGAACTTTTTGTCCCAAATTAGATTTGTGAAGTAAACTTGCTGATTAGCTGCATAATGATAATCACCATAGTAACTGTTCTGATCATGATAACTGTAGGCAAAATCAATGCGGACATCTTGAGTGGGGATAGGCAAATCATAGGTGCCTAATGCTGCAAACCGGTTAGTTAAAATAAATTCGCCATAAACCAAATCACTGCCGCGTAAAGCTCTTGTATTAACCTGAAGTACCACCCATTCTTTCTTCATATAAATACTTAAAGGCGACATCAAACTTGCGTTCATCCTTACGTTCAAAGCTCCATTTATTAAATAAAGAGACTCTCCTGATATTTGGTGCATCGGAAAAATTATCATTGTTTTGATCCAAAAAATTGTTGAAGTAGTGAGTATTTCCGCTGAACAAAGTGCTGAAACCTTCGGCCTTGGGTGAAAATGAGAAGTCGAAATTAGCTGCTTTATCAGTAGTACCATACCCGTTAAGTGTAAGCAGGGGTGCGAGATCTGGATTTTTGGTTCGTATATTAATTACGCCTCCCATAGCTTCCGAACCGTAAAGCGTAGAATTTGGACCTTTGATAATTTCAATACTTTGTATGATGGAGGGGCTAATTCCGTTAAGTCCATAAACGAGAGTGTAAATCTAACTCTGTCTGAGTTTGATAACTTAAAACTTACTAACTTAGACAATTATGACACAGAAAGAAATAGATGAACTACAGGAAAAAGCGTTGGCACAACTTAAATCGGGCGAATCCTTATTTGGTGAGGA
>DASVCW010000028.1:0-15599 GCA_036381435.1 Balneolaceae bacterium
GACAAGGAGCACTATGATCTGTATGCGTTTACTATCATGCCCAACCATGTGCATTTAGTTTTTCGACACCTTAATATTTCAAAAAGCAGCGAGTATGGCGTAACCAGTATTATGCAGAGCATCAAATCTTATACTGCTTTAGAATGCAATAAGGTTTTAGGCAGAAAAGGTGTTTTCTGGCAATCGGAAAGTTATGATCGTGTTATCAGAGATCAGAATGAATTGGAAAAAACGATTCGTTATACTTTAAATAATCCTGTAAAGGCAGGATTAATTGATCATTGGCAAGAGTGGTCCTATAACTATTGTAAACCGGAATTTAAAGAAAGCTTTTTGTAGGTCGGGCATCTTGCCGACAAAACAAGGAATATCAAATTAGCAGGGAAGTTTGAAAGGGCCCAATCTCTGAAACAAAAGCATTCTCTTAGTTCCCAATCTTAGTCGTATTAATGATAATCTTTGACGGGCAGGATGCCCGTCCTACAAGCCACTATCTCAAAAATGTTTGCGCCTTCTGGGCCGTCTCAAACCCTGATGAAATACAATCGGGAACCGAAACGCCGTTTCTGAAATTGCCATCCAGATACAAGCCGTGATTTTCTTTTTCAATTTCTTTTATGAGCGACAGAAAATAATCGTAGCCCACTTCGTATTGTGGAATCGCCTTTGGCCAGTGTTTGTGATGAACAAAAACGGGCTTGCCATTGATTTCTAAAAGCTGATCCAACTCATACAACAATTGATCTCTCAATTCATTTGTTGATCGTGCCGCCCATTCCGGATTTCTTGCTCCCCCGATAAAACAAGTCAGCAGTTCATATCCTTCAGGAGCGCGATTCGGAAATAAAGTTGATGAAAAAAGCACACCCAGCGTTTTAAAATTTTCGACTTTAGGGATGAGCATTCCGAATCCGTCTAAGGGGTGATTTATTTGGCCGGTTTTAAACCCAAGAGCTATAGAGCTTACCGGAGCATAAGGAAGACTTTCAATTTCATTAAAAAGTTTTGATTTGAAAACACGTGAAAGCAAATGCGCGGGCAGCGTGGAAATCAAGCAGTCATGATTACCGGTAATTGAATTTCCCTTTGATGAACCGGAGACCTCCCATTGCCCGCCTTTTTTATATACCGATGTAACTTCCGTTGATGTCAGGGCGGAACTCGAAATTTTCTGAGCCAAAGCCAGCGGCAGCGTTTGAACTCCGTTTTTAAACGAAACGAGTTTTCTTTTTGATGAACCTGATCGCTCTCTCCTCATCAGCCCCTTAAAAAGCGAGCCATGCTTTTGCTCCATTTTCCAAAGAGCTGAAAAGGTGTGTTTGATGGAAAGTCTTTCGGGATCACCGGCATAAATTCCGGATACGAAGGGATTTACTCCGTAATCTAATGGCTGCAGACCTAACCTTCGGCTTATCCATGAAGCAACCGATTCATCATTCAAAGATGAAGGCGGCACAAAGGGTTCTTTCAGCAGGCGCAATTTTGCTCCCATCGAAAGCAGGGGAGTTTTCAAAAAGCTTATAAGGGACGAAGGCAGGGGCTCAAGCCGCTTTTTTTTCACAATGTAGCGCTTTTTGGCAAGTGGATTGGCTTCCAGTATCTGGTCATCCAGATTCAGTTCCCCCAGCAAATTCCAGAGCGCATCCGATTTTATCATTAGGGTGTTTGGCCCTTCCTCAACCAGCCACCCGTTTTGTTGCGTGGATTGAATAACTCCTCCCACAGAGTCTGACTTTTCATAGAGGGTAAAGGAAATACCTTTTTTCTGTAAAGCATAGGCCGTGCTTAGTCCCGAAATGCCTGCACCCAGTATGCCAACGCTTGTTTTTTTATTAGTCATTATGAAATAATTTCAATACCTTTTGCTCCTTACTTAGAATTGATCTAAGTTAAAATTGTAAGAAAAGAGCTTCAAAGAAGAAGTTATACTGCCGCCTTAATGTTCAGAAGTATAACTCCTTCACAGCTGTTAATTACAGCTTCAAACAATACTTAATAATTATAAATGACAAGTGAAGATTTCAGTATGAGTATCTTTAATCGTTTTTCAAAAGTTCTTACCGGTCTTCTGGCCGTCTTTCTATTAACTTCCTGTTCAAAAGATACAGAACAGTTGGTCGTTTATTCCGGACGCAGCCAGGTTTTGGTGGAACAATTAGTGGAAGAATTTAAAGCAGAAACCGGCATTGATATTGCTGTACGTTATGGCAACGATGCGGAATTGCTCGCGGTACTGAATGAAGAAGGAGATAAAAGCCCCGCTGATTTATTCTGGGCCAATACCACCGGGGCCATCGCAACTGCCTCCGAGCAGGGATTATTAAAAACGCTGCCCGATTCTTTACTCAGTAAACCTGATAATTTCACTTCTTCATCCGATGAATGGGTGCCTGTAACCGTTCGTTTTCGTGTTTTGGCCTATAACCCAAATACCGTTGATGTTGATGATCTGCCTTCTTCCGTGATGGATCTCCCCGATTTAACGCAGTTTAAGGGAAGGATCGGCTGGACGCCCACTTATTCAAGTTTTTACGATTTCCTGACCACTATGCGTTTTGAAAAGGGAGATGATGTAGCCCGGCAATGGCTGAATGAAATGCAGCAACTGGACCCCAAGTCTTACAGCTCAAACACCCCGATGGTTCAGGCCGTGGCTGCGGGAGAAATTGATATCGCTTTGACTAATCACTATTACGTTTTGCGACTCAAGTTCGGGGGCGGTGAAGGAGAGTATGAGAACGAAGTGTATTATATCAAGCATGAGGCTAATCCCGATGCATCAATTGCAACCTACCATTTTGAAAACGGAGATCTTGGAAACCTGGCACTGGTAACCGGAGCGGCAGAGTTAAAAACATCGCATAATTCCGAAGCCGCACAAAGGTTCCTCAGCTTTTTACTTTCTAAGCAGGCACAGGAATTTGCTGCTGAATCAGTACATGAATATCCCGTAATTAATGAAGTAGAGCTGCCGGAGTACATGCTACGCGAAGGGAAAGCCTTTAAGTTAAGCCCCGAGTATAACTTTGAAAATCTTAAGAAACTGGAAGGTACGCTGGATCTGCTTCGACAGGTAGGGGTTATTTAGTCAAGGTGCCTGGCACCTGTTGCTATTGCTCAGCTTGCCGGACAAGCCACCCGCTACAATATGTACGCACGCGTTGCAGAGCGGCGGTGCGAGGTAAGGAAAAGATTATTCAAGTCATGGCTTTTCAATCCCCTAAATCCCCCTTCGCAAAGGGGGACTTTTTTCTGCTCATCTAAAACTTATGAACCTAAAAACTGGTTTTTAGCAATTTTTAAATACGTACTTATAAATTGGCTGGAAACTTAATTTAGGCTTAGATTTTTACTTCTCCCTTGGAGAAGGGGTCGGGGGATTGATAAAGTTCATATTTAAAAAAGGAAACTTCAGAGATAAAGGTATAACAACTGTTGGCAAGAGGCTGGCCTATATATTTGCGCATACATAGCAAGTAACGGTGCGAGGTAAGAACTTGTAGCTCGATATTTATATCGAGGGGTTAGTTCTTAAAAAAATGCCTATCGAGATAAATCTCGATCTACTTCTTATCCCTTTGTTGTGAAAAGACGCCCATCAACTGGGTGAGGAGGCCGTTGCCTACGATGGCGAGTTTTTCCTGCCTGCCGAGCGAGAAGAATCGCAGCAGTTTCCGCAGGTCGACGAGCAGGTAGGGGGGATCGGTAATCAGCGTATCATTCGAAATGATATGATCCCAGTCCAGCGGCTTGTCGAACTTCACCCCGTGCTTTTCCATCGTTTGCTTATACAGGCGGGCAATTAAACCATAGCCGATGGTGGTGGGATGAAGGCCGTCAAGGCTAAAAATGCCGCCTTTCGATACTTTTCCTGTTTCTTCATCAATACGTAGGTATTCACTGCTTAATTTTGGGCTGTCACCGTTTTCAATCAAATGGGCAGTCATGGGATGGCGTTTCATTGCCTCACAAAAATCCCGGGGATAGGAGATATGTTTCTTCCCGCCAAGCCGTCGCCGTGCCATACTGGTCACGTACTTATTGAGCGGAGCGACAATCCATCCATGTTCGCGACCCACTTTCCGGATGATGGCGTTGTACTCATCCACATGCTGGTCGAGCAAAATTGCTTCATCTTTGGTAAGATGCGGGTGAAGATCGGGGTTGAAATCGGCGTCCCAAATCCAGAAACGGGTATAATAATCGAAATAACCGGAATGATCTTCGCGGGATTTGTTAGCATTAACGCCACGCGTAACGGGTGGAATGGTAACGTAGGGGATGGTATGGGTGATCACCCGCTGTGCTCCGATTTTACTCACCTTTTTTGCCAGCCTTCGATACTCTTGCTCGAAATGCTCAGGACGATAAACGGTATAATGGCGTTTCGACGGGAGGCGTTCTAAATCTTCAGCTTCAGAAAAGATGACTTTTAAATCGGAAACCGCTCCAATAATATTATTCGGACCGGATGAGATAATGAGATTTTCGATACCGCCGTTATCCTGAAAATACTGCACGTTTTCTAATTGGGAATGCGTGCTAAAATTATTCGAAAGAGACGGATTTAAAACCAGTCCCGCAGTAATATACATCGGGTGATCAGGCAGCATATCAAAAAAGGAATACCCGTCACGATGTGATTCGATATATTCATGACTGTTCTTCGCGTTAACCAGCCAGCCATCATTCATCGCAAAGCCCCAAACTGATTGGTTATGATAAGGAACGCTTTGTGGCCGCTGAAGAGGTTTGAACTTGCCTTCCCAATATTTCTTCACCCGTTTCAAGGTTGAATACAAGTGCGTTGCCGCCTGCAAATATTCAGTCCACGCGATATTATCGCCCAGCTCATCTGAAAGTCCACGGGTGAGCACTTCCAGGTTAAGAGGGATGCCGGCTTGTGCTGTAAACACCGGCTGGCTAAAATCGGGTGCAGGTTCCCAGCAGTTGCGCAGGAAGTTAGGGAAACTGAGATCAGTGCGGTAAATGCCGCCGTTTTTAAATCCTTGGCCGATACTGTCCCCGAAAACAATCAGTTTATGCTTAGGTTTACTTCTTTTCACGAAATCAAATGGTTTGCCGACAATTTGTAGTATCTTACAGAAAATTTTGAATCAAAAGTACTAAAAGGATGAGTAAAATTGAAGATAATCGTTTGCAGCGGTTTCGCGAGCAGCGATCGGCGGCTAACGAAAAGATTTTTGAACTTGACCATCTGGGAATAAAACGCTTTTTCAATCTCGATACCCGTGCTTATAAAGATGAGGCACTGTCCGCAAAAACCAAAGAATTATTGGGACTGGTAGCTTCTGCAACATTGCGATGTAACGATTGTATCGATTATCACCTGGAGCAGTGTGCTAAAGCAGGCTTCACCAAAAATGAAATTGTAGATGCAATGAATGTGGCTTTGGTGGTGGGAGGCAGTATCGTTATTCCGCATTTGCGTCATGCTATTGAGACTCTGGAAATTTTAGAGAGTGAAGGGATTTTGGGTGAGTGAAAGCTTTGATCACTGAAATCCGTTCAACCCCATTTGGGGTTACTCTTATGACTGATTGTTACCACGGGTTTACATCGCGGCTATTTATGTTGAATCCCTTTGGGATTTGTTTAGCCCCGAGAAATCGGGGTGAATAAGAGATTAGAAAAGGCAACCCCGAATGGGGTTGAATATTTAAAGCGAAATAAGTCTATTTTTGGTTAATTCTATTCCTGAATATGGCAAAAAGTCACAAAACTTTTTGATGCCTTCGGGGAATCTGTTATAATACTTGTATAAAATCATTACTACTTGAGCACTTAATTACTGAATTTGAAGCGTTTTATATTTTTATTTGTCATAGTTGCCGTTGTTCATCAAACAGCATCAGCCCAAAAGGCAAACCGTCCCGCCGCTAAAGATTCTGTAATACATGCTTTTATACCGGGGATAAGTTACAGCTCGAACGAAGGATTGATTATCGGCGGCCTTTACAATCGCTTTGACTACCGGGGGGGCATCAAGCCGTTCAATAACTATTTAGAAGCTTCGGCTCTTGCTTCGTTTAAAGGCTTTATTGAGGTGGAAGGCAGCTATGAAAAAACAAGGAGCTTCGGCCGAAAAATTCGCTCTGAATTCAACATTTTCTTTCGCCGCTATTTGACGGATAATTTTTTCGGCGTCGGCAACAGCACCTCTTTTTCTCAAAACCGCTGGGAAGATGGCTACTATTACTTTGAATCTATCAGCTTTGGCGTAAATTTTCTGGCTCGAAAACCTGTCTATTCGGATAACGATAGTCAATTGGATTTTTTATTCGGGGCAGGGTCGGAATATCACATTCCTTATGTAAGGAAAGAGCCTTCATATTTTGCCCGCTTCACGCCCAACGGCAGTGACGGCGGCTGGGTTAATTATCTCAATGCCGGGCTGATTTGGGAGAACAGGGATCATGAATTCGATCCGCATACCGGCAATCATATAGAACTTGAGTTTCGTTTATCACCCGCCTTAATCAGTACCTACGGCCTGGCAACAGCCCGTTTTGAATATTTGCAGTACTTTTATCTGTTCAACTTTCTAACAGTTGCCAATCGGTTTGCCGCACGTCATGCTATGGGTGATGTCCCTTTTTGGGAGCTTTCAAAGCTGGGTGATAGTATAACTTTACGGGGCTATCCGCTGAACCGGTTCCAGGGAAATTCGTTCATCGCCTATACGTTTGAATTACGTGCATGGGTGATTAAATTCCCTGACTTCTATAAACTAAAGTTCGGGGGACAGCTTTTCACGGATATCGGTCGTGTTTTTACTCCCCAAGCCGATTTTGGTGATTTGTTTGAAGACTATAAGCAAACAGTTGGTTTTGGAGTAGCAATGTCAGTACTAAGTCCCCAGCTTATTATTCGGGGGGATATAGGTTTTTCGGAAGATATGAATCAGGTTTATATTGGTGTAGGGTATGCTTTTTAAAGGAGGCAGACGGTAGACGTGAGAAAGCAGAAGGCAGAAGTGAAAAGGCAAAGTCCGGGAAGGTAGAGACGGATTGAATCTGTCTAAGGAAGCTCATCAAAAACCACTTGAGGCCTATATGTGTGACTACAACCAAATCCGTTGCAATCTATGCAAATCTGTGGCTATTATGGCATTTTAATGAGTTAGGTATTAACCCAGCTTAGCCCCGTTTGACACTTTTTTATCAGGTATAGCCAGCACTACGTTATCATCATCCCGGTAAAATCCCGTTACCAGGCATTCCGAAATAAAGGGACCGATTTGTTTTGGGGGAAAGTTCACCACTCCGACTACTTGCTTGCCCGTAAGTTCTTCTTTTGAGTAGAGATCGGTGATTTGGGCGCTGCTCTTCTTTAAGCCGATATCATCCCCGAAATCAACTGTGAGTTTATAAGCCGGTTTGCGGGCTTCGGGAAAATCTTCAACACGGGTGATGGTACCTACTCGCAGTTCTACTTGTTCAAAATCATTCCAGTTAATGGTTTTCATGTTTGTGGTCTTGAGTAACGGGTATTTCGTCTTATAATAAAAACATTAAACTTAGGAATTAGTAAAAACTAAACAAAGGATGGAGAATAAGAACACGGATAAACGCAGATCAAGCTGATGGGTGAGGTGATAAGAAGCTGTGAGTTGAGCTCCGAATAAACGGTTTGTTTATTTTTACATAAAAGGGAACAAGAGGAGGAGGTTGTTGCTTTTGTCAAAAACTAAACAGATCAGCCTAATCCGCGTTTCATCTGTGCTCTATTTAAAGAAAACGCTTCAATGCTCATAAAACTTTCCCACTTGCAATTCGGGATGACTATAAAAAAGGATGGGGACAGAGCGATCACCAATAAGCACGGCAAAATGGAGGTGGGGAGTTGATGAATAACCTGAGTTGCCGCTAAATCCGATAACCTGGCCTGCATAAACCGGATCACCCACCTGAACCAGGGCCCCGTTTTGTTTTAAATGCACGTACATACTTACACTGCCATCATCGTGACAAACAAGCACCCGATTGGCTTTAGAAAGAAATTTTTCTTCAGTTCCGCCGGCGGGAAAATCTTCTTCCACATAGCCCACCACTCCGCCGCGTGCAGCTGTAACTATACTCCCTATAGGCATTTTAAAATCGAAAGCATATTGCGACGAAGGCACGTTATGCGAAAATTCTCCATTATTTCCCTGAATGAGCTCGTAGGAATTCCCCTCAGGAAAGGGCAATGAATACCGGTAAAGGGAATCGTGAACGGCATGAGGATTTCCCAGGGTAAAACTATAGGTAAAGGGGATTTCCGCAAGAGATGCCGGAACGGTGCGGGCAGGTACCGTAGTTAGGACACGTTCACTATTTTCGGGCAAATATTGATGAGAATTGATTGAAAGTGAATCGGAGGTAACTGTTAAAGAAATAGCACACGGAAGCGTATTTTTTACCCATAGCTTAACTTCTTTGCCTTCATTGGCCTGCCGTATAGCAATAGTCTGGGCAAAAAGAGCAGTATGCGTACTTACAATGATGAAAGCAGCAGCAATCAATATCCGCATATACGTCCCACAAATGAGATAGTTTTTATAGATAGTATTAGGTCGTGGATAGTTAACATATTAGGGATCGTCTTGGTTCGGTTGTCAATAAAGTTCTTGAAAAAATATGATTTAACTATTTTAGGCTGTCTTCATCTTGTAACAAGTTCCAGAAACCATTAACTTAGGCGTCTTTGTGATTTCCCATTTGAAGATCGGGGCCCGTAGCTCAGTTGGTTAGAGCAGTCGACTCATAATCGATTGGCCGGGGGTTCAAGTCCCTCCGGGCCCACTTTTTTTCTCCTCTCCTTTTTATCCTTAAAAAGCCCTCCATATACTCAATAAGGGTACTTTTTGCGCCCTTATTCTTCAATATTTCCAATGCTGGAAAATTAAATATTTTCATTTTTCAACACGATTTACGTAATTAGTTGGTACAAAAGTTGGTACATTTTGCTTGTCCAACTCGCACAGTCGACTGTCTCGCGGAGTTGGTACATTTTTGTACCAACTCTGTACCAACTCAAATCTTAAAATAGATTAAAGTCTTATGGCTAGCCTTAAAAAGAGAAGTGGAAGTTATTACATCAGATTTTTCAAAAAAGTTGATGGGAAACGAAAACAAAAAGCTCTAAGCTTAGGTACGAAAATTAAGCGGGAAGCCCAAAAGCTTCTGATTGAGTACGAAGATCAGTTTGAACGGGGCGAAATAGATCCTTTTAATGGCTGGACTCCAAAAAAGGAAGCCAAGAAGAAGCGACAAAAGTTAAAAGGCAAGTATATTGCTCTTCATAAAGCAGCCGATCAGTTCATCGAACAGCGAAGCCAGGCGAATGCCAATACCAAGAAGAATTATAAAAGGCATTTGGATATGCTCATGGATCAGTTGGGAAAAACGATGCCAGTAACAGAAATCTTGGAAAGTGATATTCGTGAATTCTGCTTCCGCTCTGATCTGGCTCCCGCTACACAGGCCAGTTACCTACGACATCTTAAAGTATTCTTTCGATGGATGCACGAAAAAGATATTTTGAAAGAAGATATTACCAGTGAGATAAAGGCACCGAAAGTGCCTCAAAAGATTGCTCAGAAAACTCTTAACCGAGAAGAGCTGGATGAGGTTTTTAAAGCCTTCGATAAGTACTATAAAGAAATGAAAAAGAAAGGCCATGTCACCAAACCTGAACAAATGCGACTTTGGTTCAAACCCATGATCAACATGATGTATTACTGTGGAATGAGGGCCAGTGAAGCTGTAAATCTTAAATGGACTGAGGTTAAATTGAAAGGGAATCCCGATGATCCGGATGATCATGGACGCATCCTCATTATAAACTCAGAAGATCATACTACTAAATCAAAGTTAGAACGAGTAATCCCGATCAGAGAACCACTAAAACCTTTGTTAGTACAATGGCATAAAGATCAGGGCGAGCCGAGAGATGGATTTGCATTTCCAAGTGCCGCAGGACTGAACAGATTTCATGGAATGAGTGCAGGTTCATTATCCCGATCATTTAAAAAGTTCGTGAGATTAGCTGAAAACGTTCCAAATTCCGTAGACCTTCACGGGTTACGACATTCATGCGCTACTGACTTACTGAGAAAAGGAGTTCCGATACACATTGTTCAAAAAATAATGGGACATTCCTCCGTTCAGGTTACCCAAATTTATGAACACTTAGGGATGAACGATATTACGAATGCAGTTAAGGGGATTGATTAGTATGGCTCTACAAAAGGACGCTAAAGATCTATTAAGCATATTATGCAGTTCATTTTATATAAGCCTTTATCCCGACCAAGAGCTCTCCATTTCAGAACTCGCTGTTGATCTGCATAAATTGCAAGGCCTTTATCAGGATGAATTGGATAAGGCTTTAGAGGAGTTTGATGGTTATTCCACTGACGATATAGAAAAAGCTCAATTTCTGAACAGGCAAAACCGGTTGCGAAAGAAACTGGAAAATCTGACCGATGAATTTAAGAGAAATGCTCCAAAGCCAATCAAGAAGCCGAAGGCTGAATCTGATAAACCAGGTTATGAGATTGACGAGGGCATAAATAGCAAAACAGAAAACCCTTTCATTAAAAAATGGTATAGCAGGATTTCTTCGTTAGGTGGTGACAGCTGCTACAAGTTTAATGAAGATGATCTAATATCAGCCCAAAAAGAGCTTGAGGAAATTAGCAGATATAAGATCAAGCTTGATGCTATGAAGCAAGTAGCCGAAGAAGCTTCTCTCCAAGGCTCCTATGCCTTTTATAAAGATTTTAAGAAGGTTTCCGATGCCTGTAACTATTATGCTCGTGAATTGGGTGAAGGGCTAAGCAGAAAACTTCTCAAAGAAAAAATCAGACGATATGGCCGGATCACTGAAAATGGCGAGGAGATCACCGATTGGTCTGTTATCAATAAACGCATCAATTCTTGGACAGAATATGAAGGCAATAGGTACAATAAAGAGGAAATTCCCAAAGAGTGAATTAAAATAAGGCCTTTTCGGCATTTATTGAATAATATCGACCAGTTCTCGAAAAGCATAAACCTTGTTGCGCCTGTTACCGGTGATTTCATATAAGATTTCCTGCTCTTCAAATTTTTCTATAAGATTGTACACGGTTTGTCTGCTGGGTTGATCCAATTGTTTCAGCGCTTCTTTAGATGAAATGATGGGGTGTTCAAACAGTAAATCCAGTAACAGTTGTGCATACTGCGAATTTAGATGTAGCAGCTCATCTTTTAGCCGCCGATACAATTCATACATTTTGCTTACTTTTTCCTGCATTTGCGCTGAAGTTTCCGTAATCGCATACAGGAAAAGATGAATCCAGGAATTCCAGTCCCTGTTGCGGTCCACCCCGCGCAGGGCTTCGTAATAGTCGCTCCGATGCTGTTCAAAAAAGTCGCTGACATAAAGATATGGATAGGGAATAACATCATTTGCATATAGCAAGATCGGGATCAGTAGTCGCCCGATTCGTCCGTTTCCGTCCATAAAGGGATGGATTGCTTCAAATTGGTAATGGGCAATGCCCGCTTGGATCAGGGGATCTAACTCCTCTTTATGGGCAAACTCTACCCAATTTTTCATCAGACTGGTAATTTCAACAGGTTGGGGAGGAACATAAGCAGCATCCTGCGCTGGTCTTCCCGGCTTGCCGATATGAACAGCTATTTTACGAAAGTTGCCGGGATCTTTTTCCCTTCCGCGGACTGATGCCATTAAAGTAGCATGCAGCTTACGAATAAGATGTTCACCCAGTGGTTTTTTTTTAAGAAATTCGACAGATTCCCTTATTGCTTGCCGATAGTTGATAATTTCAAGCAGTTCTGAATCTTCTCTTTTCGTTGGTTCAGCCTCATATTTCAAAACTTCTTCCACGGTTGTTTGCGTACCCTCAATTTTAGAGCTGGCTACGGCCTCTTTTGTTAAAAGAGGGGCAATAATAAGGTTTGGGTTGATGACATCTCGCGTAATACGTCCTTTTATTTCACCCAGTGCATGATGAGCAGATGTCAATACTCGAAGATCAGGCACTATATCCTCTTCAGGCGGTAAAGGCTGCAATTTATGATGTATAATATCCAACTTAATCTAATGAGTTTGATTTTAATATTTATTAATCTAATATAATCCATTTAATTAGATTAGTGAAATCTTTAATCTAACAGACTTGATTTACGCCAACTCTACGCACATCTCACTACTAATTTCATTCATTTGATCGCTAAAGAGCTACAGACAAATCTTGGTAGATTAAACCTTGCCTTCTGGCCTGTCCCTTTTAATGAATTGCCAATAATAATGACGACATCAATAAGGCGTACTCAGGTATACGAAACGATTATATAATATGTAAACTGATTATAAATGATCGATTTTATGAAAAACGATTATTTTTAGAGAGACAGTTATGATTAGGAAAATAAATTCTGTAGCAGTTCTGTAGCAATCCCCCGTTTTTCTGTAGCTATTCGACAGATTTCTGTAAGAAAAGCAAATTTTCTGTAGTTTTCCTACAGATCGAAGATACTTAACTAATTGTTCTTCAAATACTTAGGGTTTAAATTCGGTTAAACGAAATAACTAATGAACCGAATTAACTATGGATAACCAAACGTTAAACCGAATTGAAAAGAAGATAGATCTTCTACTAAATAATAACCGGCATCGGATAAACGAAAAGAAGTATATCACGGCCAAAGAGGTTGAGGACTTAATCGGATTGAATCATCGAACCGTTCTAAACCGATCCAATCTTGATGAGCAGCATCGAAGGTACATCCCTTCCGTTCAATTCGGAGGCAGCCGCCGAAAGTACTTCGAGCGAAAGGTAATTGAAAGAATCTTTCACCTGGGCTAAATATTATGTCTAGGTTACCAGATTATATCCACTTTACTATGCTACCGAACTTCATTCTTGATGAAGAATTGGGGGAACTTAGCGGAGGTGAAATAAAATTATTGTTATATATCTATCGAAAGACTGTCGGTTTTGGAGAGAAGAATGATGAAATAGCATATAGTCAATTCATAAAGAATACTGGTTTATCTAGATCAACAATTTCTACTTCTATTGAATCACTACAGAAGAAAAAGTTGATTAAGGTTGACAAGACAGGAGTTACAAATAAATACAGCTACTGCTTACCCAAAAATGATTCTGATAATAAAAAGGCTAAATTAGCTGGTTCGATTATCAAACTAGAAGGTGTCCAAAAATCAAACAACCAACCGGTTCGAAAATCGAACACACAAAAGAAAACTATAAAAGAAACAATTAAAGATACTACTAGCAGGAGTGATTTATCTGATGATGTTTTAGAGGCAATTCAAATTTGGAACAATTCTTTTAAAAGACAAATAGATTTGAGGGATCAGGAAAATGTTTATTTAGTTAAGTCTGCTCTAAAGAAGTTTTCAATTGAACAGATTCGTAAAGCTTTATTTAATCGATCTCTCAATGATTTTTATAAGGAAATACCTTGGACCAGGGATAATCCAAAGATGTTTTTTGGTAAACCAGATTTTATTGAAAATGATATAGTACGTACTCCAAAAGGACTATTTTCATATGATGAAATGATTAATAAAGTTACCTCTTCCAACAAGACAACTGAGGACTTTGAAATGACGGAACATCTGGATGATAATGGAAATCGTTTGTGGAAGGAGAAGCAAACAACATTATAACACAATTGTGGCTTTGTGTTATAATTACTGATTGTGTTAAAAACACAACCTGCTTAGTAAGCTCGTAATAAATAGCAGGTATTTCGTCTAACGAAATCATGGAATATGGAGGAGATTGAGCCAAAAGGGTAGATGAAATTAGTTAGACCTTTTAAATAATCACTTTAAAATGGAAGTTTCGCATAACGTTTTCACATGAGAAATTAGTAAACAACCATGAATCAGGCTAACTTCATCTCCCGACACCGATATAACTGTTTCGTATACCGTTTTCCATTTAACAAAACCACAAAAACATAATGATGTCTTTGGGTACGTCAATTCCATTATACCTTTTTGCTAATCGTTTAAGTTAAGCCTTACCACAAAAGTACTGATGGCATAACGTTTTACCACAAAACACATTTGTATTAACCATTTCACTTATGAATCGTGTTTGTATTAGGATAAAGAAGAGAGTTAAATCAATTCCGTTAAACCAAATTGGATATACCATTTTTGTCTATCCTTTTTAGCTATTAGCATACAACCTTAAAGGTAGATTATAGGGCCATGGATCTGGCCTTCTTACTATTTTTTGTTATGCGAATAATCTGATTGGCAGATGGAATCGGTATAACGGAATCTGAAACAAAGTTTGGAGTACGTCCAATTCCATCTTCCTTATGTTAAACCATTTTGATGCTTTTGTGTTAAAACATCATTACGCTAATCGTATTAGAAATAATCGCCTTGCTCATACCATTTTGCCTACCCTTTTTCGTCTACCTATTCCGGATATTCTTATGATTCCGTTAAACGGAATGGCTTTTGAAGGTGAATTTAGAGATAAACGATAGATGGAATCGGTATGATGAAACATATATTTAAATGTTGAAGCAGTTCCAATTCCATCTTCTGCCTACCATTGTGTAAAAACCACAATGATGTTTTTATGTCTTTATGCTTGCCTTATTTTAATCGTTCTTTTCAGGTTAAATTATTAGAAAACATAAAATGAAAGCTAAGCTTAATATCATAAGTATTGTAAGTCCCTTTGGTGGCACAGGTAAAACTACCCTTGTATTTGAATTGGGAAAGGCATTTGTATCCATTAATCAACGAGTTTTACTGGTTGATTTAGACCCGAAGTCAGACCTCACTTCCATTGCGGGAATAGAACCAGATCCTAAATACCTTTCGATGGCTGAAGTCTTATTAAGAGAAACAACAATGCACAATACCCTTGCCAATGTCGGTGATTTTACGGTAGCTATTTCTTCAAGCAATTTGTCTGCTGCCGAAGGACGGCTCAAGCAGGTAGATGGTATCATTCGATTAAAAGAGGCTCTTGAAGAAGTTAGCCCAATGTTTGATCTGGTAATTGTGGATTGTCCTCCAAATCTGGGGCGATTAACACAAAATGCCATTGTCGCTTCCGACTTGACCCTCACTCCGGTTTTAGAAGACCTGAATATTGAAAATTCTGTTATATCTGTTAATGAAGCGGTTAATTCTGTTAGACAACAATTTAATACCAATCTTACAAAACTAAAGATAGTCAGGGTATATGATGATAAAGACCATGACGATAAAAATGTTCAAATAATAAACGAAATTTCAGAAAAGTATTCAGACCAAGTCTTGAAAACTACAATAGCACAGCTTTCTCGTATTCGAGAAGGATACCAGCAAGGCCAATTAGAAATGAATATGGTTAGTACAGATGAGATTGTAGAGTTAAGTAAGGAACTGCTGGATGAAATGAGAGTGTAAATCTAACTCTGTCTGAGTTTGATAACTTAAAACTTACTAACTTAGACAATTATGACACAGAAAGAAATAGATGAACTACAGGAAAAAGCGTTGGCACAACTTAAATCGGGCGAATCCTTATTTGGTGAGGA
>DASVCW010000029.1:0-79837 GCA_036381435.1 Balneolaceae bacterium
AGAAATGGACATCGCCCCTGCAAAACTGGGCATTGACTGTTCAACAGCTGGCCATTAAATTTGGTGACCGTTTGCCGCTGGATTTAACCCATAAACCTGATAAATAGCACAAACCGGACAGAGTTCAGTTTACACTACCCCATAAACCGAGGCTAAAGAACCCATAATGGGCATTCCATCAATCATTACTGCGGTATAAGGGCCTTCCATGCCGTTGATGCGAATACTGTTAGTTCCGCACACTCCGCAGGCAACATAACTGCTCAGCCCGTTAATGTAGTCAATATTCTCCATCAAATTGCCCGAGGGATTTTTTCGGAGGAACTGATTTGTAACCACTTCTACTTTCACAGGTGAATCTTTTATATAAGTTTCTCTCATTGTTCCCGTAACCACCATCCGATCCATTGTTGTTACCGATTCTTCCAGTTCAATATGAAGCTCGAGTAATTCTCCCGCCTGAATACTTATTTCTTTGGTAAATTTTTTATATCCCACCATAGAGGCCTGCAGCAAATATGTGCCTTCCGGAATATTTTTGATTAAAAATTCTCCCTTTTCATCCGTCGCACTCCCTCTTTGCAGACTTTCAATACCAACATTGACTCCCGGTAATGGTTTATCGTTTGCGGTAACGGTTCCTTTATTTGTCCGGGGGCAGTTGCTGGAGCTGTTAAGGTTGATTGAGAGAAAAGAATCAGGAGCAGAAGAGAAAAAAGATTATACATCGCTAAACTTACTTTTAGTTTAATTTAAAAATAAGTTACGCATAATATAATTTTTAGACAAGACTAAATTAATTATTAAATAATGCTTATTTGATTGAGTGTAACCTGATCGACAAGTCAAAAACATATTCAGGGAGACGAACAGCTTTCCCTTTTAATTTTATCCAGCTTTTATTTTGGGTAATTAATTTTTATTTTAGTCTAAACTAAAAATAAAGTTTGCCATACAAATAAATTTGCTTTAGCAAATAGTTATAGGAGCCTTATGGAAGAAAATGACTTTAAATTAAAGCGAAAAGACTTTATTAAGTCCGGCTTCGCAGCCGGTGGGATAGCTTTTTTATCTTCTCTTTTTCCATCGGTGTTTGCACAAGCTAATCGGCCTTCAAGCCAGGAAAACATGCTACGGCACGGCAATGGTATGAAGCATACTATGGGAACAGTGGGGAGGGTAAATCACAAAAGAAACGGTTTTGATCCTCATGAAATTCTCACCGACTGGGATACAGGCAAAGTATCTAAACTTCCTAATGGCCAGACTCTTCGAGAGTATCAAATTGTAGCCCATGATAAGGAAATAGAGATTGCCCCCGGTGTTTTTTTTCCGGCATGGACCTATAACGGGCGTATTCCTGGTCCAACCCTTCGCTGCACTGAGGGAGATCGTATTCGAATCCTGTTTATTAATGCAGGCTCCCATGCGCATACCATCCACTTTCATGGCATTCACTCGGCTTTTATGGACGGTGCCTCAGGCGTGGGCCGCGGGGAGATAGCACCCGCTGAATCATTTACTTATGAATTCGATGCTAAGCCTTTCGGTTGCCATGCCTATCACTGTCACTCCAATCCATTAAAAAAACACATTCACAAAGGACTGTATGGGGCATTTATAGTAGATCCGGACCCGAATAAGCACCCTGAGCATAAAGATGCAGCACGTTCCAGATTATTGGGTACGCAACAGAATAAAGAATGGCAGGAGATGGTCATCGTGATGAACGGTTTTGATACTAATTTTGATGAGGAAAATGAAGTTTATGCGGCCAACTCTACTGCCTTTGCATACATGAATGACCCCATTCGTATTGATCGGGAGCGTCCCGTCCGGCTCTACCTGTTGAATATGACAGAGTTCGATCCGATAAACTCTTTTCACCTCCATGCGAATTTCTTTGATTATTATGATCATGGAACCACGCTCACTCCAACTCTTAAAACAGTAGATACCGTGATGCAATGCCAAGCACAGCGCGGGATCCTGGAGTTTTCGTTTGATGGTTTTGAACCGGGAAAATATATGTTCCACGCTCACCAGTCCGAATTTGCCGAACTGGGCTGGATGAGCTTTTTTGATGTCGTTTCGACGGAGGAGCTTACATGAATATGTTAAAAAACGGCATGTCAATTAAATGGTTGTGGGCTATCGTTCCTCTTGCACTGTTGGCAGGATTGATCTGGTTATTTTTTCAGATTAATCCTTTAAAGCCGCTCGGGGTATCTTCTCCGCCAGTGGAAGAGATTACAGTAGAGCGCACGATTCTGGATGAGGAAGGCATCAAACTGTTGGTACGGGCCAATGGATCTCAGCCCGTTGATATTGCACAAGTACAGGTAAACGCCGCTTACTGGAATTTTACTCAGAAACCAAAGGGGCCTTTAGGCCGGCTTGAAACCGCCTGGATTTCACTTCCCTATCCCTGGGTGAAAGATGAGTTGCACGAAATTACCTTTGTTACAAGTACCGGCGCTACATTTGGCCATACCATTGAAGTAGCTGTGCCGACCCCTGAATGGACATTTTCACGACTGCTTGCGTACGCATTACTGGGTATCTACGTAGGAGTTATTCCTGTTACCCTGGGCCTGTTATTCTTTCCCTTCCTGAAAACCTTAGGTACGCGGGGTTTCCAATTGATTCTATCGCTTACCCTAGGCCTGCTCGCCTTTTTATTGATTGATACGATTTTGGAAGGTTTAGAGCTTGGAGCAATGGCTGCGGGTGCTTTTCAGGGTACAGCTTTGGTATGGCTCGCAGCCCTCGTCTCTTTTCTTGTGCTTCTGGGAGTGGGCCGGTATAAAGGTGATGCTCCCAAAGGTTTCAAATTGGCTTTTTATTTGGCTTTAGGAATAGGATTGCACAATCTGGGTGAAGGGCTGGCAATAGGGGCGGCTTTTGTCTCGGGAGAAGCTGCACTGGGAACATTTTTAGTAGTTGGATTCACGCTCCACAACATTACGGAAGGAATTGGTATTGCTTCTCCATTGGTGGATAAGAAACCTGCCTTGTTAACATTTATTGGTTTGGCTGCCCTGGCCGGACTACCCGCTATAGCTGGGACATGGATTGGAGCTTTTGCCTATTCTCCCCAATGGGCAGCTCTTTTGCTTGGAATCGGTGCGGGCTCTATTCTGCAGGTGATTGTAGAAGTGGGAGCCTACCTGCTAAGGTACAGCCAAAAAGAGGGGCAGTACTTTTTATCAGGAGTAAGCATTTCAGGCTTCGGGATTGGAATTTTGGTAATGTATGTCACAGCATTACTTGTAAATGTTTAACGTTGCGTAAACCCCTCGGAAAAGACCTCTGCGTGAAAGCTATTATTGTCATTCGACTGTAGTCCGCCAGTGGCGGACGAACATCCCGAAGTTTTGGGATCATAACATTTTTGATTTAGCAGCCTTAGTTATAACGGATGAGATTTCTCCGCTACGTCCCAATAAAAAGCATTGAGACTTCGGTCGAAATGACAAACCAAAAGGCTTAACTTTATCTCAAGTTCACGTTACAACAGACACTAAAAAGGCATTTTTTGCCTTTTCATTTTCCTTTTTCTTCGGCCAGTAGCAGAATTCCTGCCCCTTTTTTTCTTCTCCGTCTTCTTCTTTCGCTTTTCACGATCCCACCAAATCAGAAAGCCGGTGACGGGCAGGCTGGCACAAATCAGGCTGGCTAAAAAAGCAATAATTTTACCCGGAAGTCCGGCGATGGCACCCACGTGGATATCATAATTCATGGACAATAGCTTTTCTCCGGCATTTAGTTCGGAATAACGGTTGGCGGCAAGAAGCTCTCCCGTATATTGATCAAATTGCAGGCTGCTGTTTGAGTAGTAGGTGTCTCCATCGGGGCGAACCAAGGCGCTGATTGTTCCCAGAGAATCAACCGGGGCAGTAATAGCGATACTGAAGGCCTGGGGATACTCCGTCCAAGCATTAACATAGGCTGCATCTAATGCAGAAAAATCAGTTTCTTCGGCAGGTAGAGTGGAAACGACTTTTTTAGCCGGGGGAGAAGGCAGTTTATATTCACCCGTACCTAAAAAGTGAAGACTCTTCTGAGCAAAGGGAAAATACCAGTAAAGTCCGGTAAGGCCGAGGATGAGTGAAATCACCAGAAAATAAAAGCCGAGTACATTGTGCAGGTCATAATTCACCCTGCGCCAGGTCCCGTTCCATTTAATTTTGAAGCTTTTTTGTCGTCCGCTTCTATTCCATTTTTTAGGCCACCAGAGAATCATTCCTGAGATGAGCAAAATGATAAAAATGACAGTGCTCCAAACAACAATCGGTTGGCCAATAGGTGTTGACAGTAAAAGGCTCCAGTGAATTCCTTTTACTATTTGGAAAAAATCTTCCTCTTCATTTACAATCCCCGCAATTTCACCATTGTATGGGTTGATGTACAGGGTGCGATAGTCTTTAATAGTGCCGAAATAGGTCCAGCCATCGCCTCCGCCTTTGTAGTACATGGCTGACCAGTTCCGGTCGGGGTTTTTGTAAGTCGTCAACCCATAGGGCAGGTAGTCGACGCCAAGAGCCTGTGCCGCTTTTTCCTGAAGCTCTTTGATAGGAAGCGTTTGTGAGCGGTGTTCCTGCTCAATAAAGAGCACTTCACTCCTTGTCCATTGCGAAATTTCGTGCTGGAAAACGAATAGGCAACCTGTAACGCCCAGTATAAAAACCACCAGCCCGGAGATGAGCCCGAGCCAGCGATGAAGAAATAAAATGATCTTTTTAAAAGATCGCATTGATGAGAAAAGATTAAATTTAAATCATGTCATCCTGAATTTATTTCAGGATCTAAAGCGATTAACCGTGTTAACTGCTTTATAAAAAATTCAGGATGTCATGCTGAAACAAGTTCAGCATGACATGAAGTAGAATTTTAAGATGCCTAAAACTTATACGAAAATCCTGCCGTAATACTCCGCGGCTGCTGTGGATTTATCGTGCTCCAGCCTTTGTAATACTCCTTATCTGTAAGATTGTTGATTTTCAAATCAATCCGGTAGTTAGCAGTGTTATAGAAAACAGAAGCATCAAAAATAGTATAAGCAGGCAGAGTGAAGACACCGGTATTAGCGCGATTCATAATAAGATTTTCACTGGCATAATTCACTCCAAAACCAACGCCAAACCCTTGTAGGGAACCATTGGTGACATGATAACTTGCCCAGGCATTGAATAAATCTTCGGGGCCGGAGGCTTCGGGTCTTCTTCCCCTTAAGGCATCATTGCTCGTTTTGGTGATCTCACTTTTGTTATGGCTGTATCCTGCCGTGATATTCAAACCCGGAACCGGCGCGGCGGTGATGCTGGCTTCAAAACCCCGGCTGTAGTTTTCGCCATCCTGAACATAAAAGTTCACCCGGTTCGGATCGGGACGCACTACATTTGAAACAGTAATATTGTAGTAACTTAAGGTAGCAGTTAACTTGCTGTCAAAGAGATTTGCTTTAACTCCGGTTTCCCATTGGTTTGCCTGTTCAGGTTCAAATGTGTTGGTACTTCCGTCACCCTGAATACGGGGAGCTATATTATTGAAGCCGTTCATATAATTAGCAAATACCGATAGCTTATCATCAATAGGCTGGAAAACAAGTCCGAATTTTGGCGACAACGCTGCCTGAGTATAATTATCGTCTTCAGTTGATGGATTACCTATGTTGTCGAAATAATCAATTCTAAGACTGGCCATTGCAGAAAGACGCGGTGTAAAACTAACTACATCAGAAATATAAGCACTGTAGGTTTTTTGTGCCGTGGTGGCATTGTTTACAGGAACACCGGCTAAAGCGGCATCCACAGCTTCTCGTGATATACCCACAGGATTTCCATTTTGCAATGAAATTTGATCATATGCGATATAGCCACTGCTGTTATTGATTAACCGTTGGCTATAATAATCAACCCCGATGATCATTTTGTTATGCATTCCCGCAAAGTTAAAATCACCGATAAAGTTTTGCTGGATATCGGTGCCTAAAGTGGTTGAATTTTGTTTGTTGATATAGCGGACATAGATATCGCTGGTTTCATCGGCCAGACCCCAGAGATAAGAATAATAACCGTCAGCCTTGGCTGAACTTCTGGATACGGCGGTTTGAGATATCCAGTTATCCGAGATTTGATACCTCATTTGCCCTTGGAGGCTAAAGGTGGGATTGCTAATGGTCAGCGTGTTGCTGGTATATGAGTAATGGTTATTATAGTTCAACTCTTGAATATTTGTAGCCACCAGCGGAGCGCTCCGATTCAAAAACAACATGGTGGGATTAGTGCCTTCTGAATAGTAGTACTCGGTATTAACCAGGAATGAAAGTCTGTCACTTACATCATACGACAGAGAAGGCGCGATGAAAAATGACTTATTGAATCCGGCGTCCTGAAAACTGTTTTCGGTGTGATAAGCTCCATTCACTCTCAGGGCAATGCCTTCGTTACCGATAGGTGTATTCACATCAACAGCGATGCGGTTTAAACCAAAGCTGCCGGTTTTGTAGGAAACCTCACCTCCGAAATAATTGTATGGCTTTTCAGTCACTACATTGATCAATCCTCCATAAGAGATCAGACTGCTTCCGTATAAAGTACCGGATGGCCCTTTGATCACTTCAATTCGTTCTACATTCGAGATATCCAGCGTTCCGTTGGTGAGAGACGGAAGTCCATTTACCATCGTAGGCTGGACAGCAAAACCACGCAGTGAATAATAACCGGCGCCATCACCTCCGCGCCCGGTCGACTCCCAAAGTTTAAAGATACCGGGAGCATTGGTTAATGCCTGGGCAAAACTGGTTACTACTTGGTCTTCGAGGAGTTCAGAACTAACTGTGTTATAAACCTGGGGATTGTTGATATTTTTGATAGGAAGTTTGGAAACATAAGAACTGATCTGGGTGGCATACTTATTGACTTTATTTCCGTCCACCACAATTTCCTGCAATTCCTGTTTTTGGGAAGATAAAACCACATTTATGGTAACCGTTTCCCCGTTTTCTACAGTAACCAGCCTTTTTTCGGTCTGATATCCAACCCCTGTTACAATCAGGGTATATTTATCAGCCGGCACACCCTCAATTTTATAAAAGCCCTGCTGATCGGCAGCCGAACCGAAATGAGTACCTTCAAGAGTGACATTGATATTTGCAACGGGCTGCTGGGCTCTGTTTGTGACTTGTCCCACAATAGTACCGGTTTGAGCAGATGCGGAGCTCGCCATAAAAAGAAGCAAGAGCGCGGAGTACAGGGCGGAGAGCATTTTTTTTAAAAAGTTCATAAGACGGATTAGATGTGATTTTTAGTTAAGGTTCTGAATTTTTGATTTATTGAAGCTTGATCCTGATAACTTTTTGTGCGAACGAAAACAGCTGATAGGTTCCAAAATTTTTTAGTGAAGAGAAGTTTTTTGAAAACCCGGATCAAAACATTCATCATTTTTTTAATGATTTTATCCTGCTAATCCCGTTAAAGGCTTTTTTTACTTTCGCTTAAGCAAGACAGTAAACAGGAATTTTATGTGACTAAAAATTTGATTTTTATTTAGACTGCATTTAAATAATGGGGTGTAAATATAATTTAGATTCAGTCTAAACAGCAAATGTATTTCGCAATTTTTTCTTTAAAAGATGAGAAATAATTTAAAACCTACTTTTGAGAAGGGATACGGGAGGGGTATCAGGACCAGAAGTGGAAATTGAGGAAGCAAATCAAGTGACAAGCAGCAATTACGTATCACTCGTTACTATCCCTGACTATTTAAGAACCACTCTTCGGCTTCTTTGATACCTTCTTTAATGGCTCTTTCTTCTGAATAGTTATCTTTTTCCATTAATTTTTTTGCAATTTCTATGGCTTTCTCCCTTACGGCGGGATTTAAATCGTCTAAATCAGCTTTAAAATTTTCAAAAGTCCACTTCATGACAGGATACTGAAATTAACGGCTCATATTTTTAACAAAATACGGTTGTAATTAATTGCTAATATGGAATGAAAACGCTTTAATAAGCCTTTAATTTTAAAACTTCATTGAGGCCACCCAGAGAAATTTAAGAGCTATTTATGAAATTGATCAGGAAAGCACTTGGCGCATGGAAGTTATATAAATTCGGCTTATTCCGTATCCTGTTAAACAGGTTATCACCCGAAATTTTTGCTTGCCAAACCTTTGTTTTATTTCGTCATGATCTGAAAAAGGAAAAAATATCCGTCCGGCAAAATAACGAGCCTTTCGTCATCAAAAAGATGCATAACCATCAGGAAAAGCTGTTTAAACAGTTCCGAAAGAAATTTCCCAATCAGGAATTTGTACACAGAATAAAGCAGCCGAATAAAACATGTTATGTGATACTTAAAGACAAGCAAGTAGCAGGTTATGGCTGGGTTTCTGACCGGGAGCTTTCTATAAACTCAATTAATTACACTTATCCCCTGAAGAAAGATGAAATTTTCATTTATGCCTGTTTTGTTTGCAAGGAATACCGGGGTGAGGGCATGTATCCTTCCATGCTTCAAAGAATATTGAGTGATTACAGCAAACAAGGGTATCGTTTAGCTTATATCGGCGTATTGTCTTTTAACAGGGGGTCTATCAGGGGAGTTAAAAAGGCAGGTTTTAAAGAGGTTAACAAAATCCGATATCTGAGGTTGCTGAATAAAGAAAAGTGGTGGGGTTTGGGGCGATACAAATATCAGCATCAGGAAAAGTTGCGCCTTCTATTCCAGGTTAGTTAAAGAAGCAAAGGGTTAATTGCTAATAACAGTATTTATTATTAATATATCATTACTTAATTATATGTTAATAACTATGTCAGAACCTTTAGTTACAACTCCGGAAAGCATCCGTATTAAAGCCAAGCTCTTTCGAGGTTTTGCCGATCCTTCACGGCTTGGTATTATTGAAGGGTTAAGAGACGGGCCAAAAGCAGTAGGAGAGCTGGCAGAGTTAACAGGACTTTCTCAACCGAACGTTTCCAATCATTTGCGCTGTCTTGATGATTGTGATCTGGTGAAAAGCGAACGGGATGGCCGCTATATCATTTATCGCCTCAGCGACGAGCGAATAGATACCATTCTGGAAAAAGCTGAAACCCTGCTGGCTGATGTTGCCAAAGGGGTTTACGAATGTACAAGGTATGATAGGTGACTGTTGACAGAGGACCGTTAAAACCGGTCAACGGCGGCCCGTCATCGGTCTTTTTTAATTCTTGAACTCATGTCTCAAAAAGTAGAAATACCGGTCAGGGGAATGGATTGTGCCGGATGTGCCCGGAATGTACAATCCGCTCTTGAAAAATTAGAAGGTGTTCAATCGGTAGAAGTTTTACTATCTGCCGAAAAAGCCCGTCTCGTCACTGATTCCAAACTACCAAGTCATCAAGCCATCAAAAAAGCGGTTGAAGATATTGGTTATCGCGTTCCTGATAATGTTCAGGGGGGAGATGAAGAGCAGGGAATCGAAGACGTTGCCCGAAAATCATTCCGGCTATTCGGACTGGTGTTCGGCGGCATTTTATTCATCGTGGTAGCGGGCGAATGGCTGGGGTTATTTCAAACCGTAACCGATTTGGTTCCATTTTGGATCGGTGCAATACTCGTGCTGATTGCAGGGTATCCCGTTTTCAAACAAGTAATTATCGCCGCCTCTAATAAACTGGTCACCCCGCATGCCTTAATGGCATTAGGAGCCGTCGCTGCATTGCTCGCAGGACAGTGGGTTACCGCCGCCATCGTCGTATTTTTTATGCGAACGGGTGATTATATCGAAAGCTATACCACCGATAAAGCGCGCGATTCTGTTCGATCTTTAACCAGGTTTGCCCCCCAAAAAGCAACGGTTGTACAAAACGATTCTGAAAAAGAAATTCTAATCAGTCAGGTTAAGCAGGGTGATACGATTTTAGTTCGTCCCGGCGGAAAAATTCCGGTAGATGGTGTTGTTTTGGAAGGGGCCGCTACCGTTGATCAGTCGTCCATCACCGGAGAATCCATACCCGTTGAAATGGAGGCTGGTTCTAAGGTGTATGCTTCTACCATTGCTCAGGGCGGACGATTGCTGGTACGGGCGGAGGCTGTGGGCGAAGATTCTACCTTTGGAAAAATAATCCGTATGGTTGAAGAAGCCGAAGCGCAAAAAGGAGCGGTTCAACGATTTGCGGATCGGTTTTCGGGTTACTACTTACCAGTGGTGGCCGGTATTGCGGCGCTGACTTATTTAATTAGTGGCGATATCATGTCAACCGTAGCGGTGATGGTGGTGGCCTGCGCCTGTGCTTTTGCCCTGGCAACGCCGGTTGCTCTGCTTGCTTCCATCGGTTCTAAAGCAAAGCAGGGGCTGCTTATCAAAGGCGGAAAATATATTGAAGCCCTGGCACGGGCAGATATACTGCTCATTGATAAAACAGGAACTTTAACCTTCGGGCATCCCGAGATTACTGATGTAATTTCTCTCAACGGCTGTTCTGAAGGCGACTTATTACTTCTAGCCGGAAGCACTGAACGATACTCTGAACATCCCTTGGGAAAAGCGGTAGTGAAGGCCGCTAATGCCCGTTTTCTCGCCTTAAAAAAACCGGAGGATTTTAAAGAACTAACAGGAAATGGAGTAAGCGCCAAGGTGAACGGACAGCTTATAACGGTAGGGAATGAACGGTTGGTTGAAAATAACGAAGTTGTCACACGGCAAATAGAAAGTTTAAAAAGAGCCGGAAAGTCAGTGATTACGGTCCAGCGTGATGGTACTCTGATCGGGTTACTGACAGCCAGAGACGCGGAACGAAAGGAAGTGGGCGCGGCTATCGAAAGCATCCGTAAATTCGGCTTCCAGCATATTGAATTATTAACGGGTGATAACAAAGAAACAGCACAGGCATTAGCCGGACGGCTGGAAATTGAGTATCGAGCTGAATTGCTTCCTGAAGAAAAGATAGAGATCGTCAAAAAATATCAGTCCCAAGGTCATACCGTGGTGATGGTGGGGGACGGTATCAACGACGCCCCGGCCCTGGCTCAAGCTGATGTTGGCATTGCGATGGGAACCACGGGCACCGATGTAGCCATTGAAACGGCGGATGTGACTTTGATGCGAGATGATTGGAGTCTCATCCCCGAACTCTTTAAAACGGCCCGAAAAACGATGACAGTCATTAAGTGGAATTTCGGCTTCACCACTGCTTACAACATCGTGGGCTTGTCGCTCGCGGCTTTCGGTATTTTACCACCCATCCTCGCCGCTGCCGCCCAGTCGATTCCTGATGTAGGAATATTGCTGAATTCATCGAGGCTTTTGAGAAGCTGAGTTTGATAATGCTGCCCTGAATGCTCGGGAGTAACTTGCGGCATTTTGGACTTAACGTGCTCTGCGTCCCATTTTACCCCTAAATCCCCTAAAGGGGACTTTTTCACAGCCTTTAAAAGCCTAAATATAAATATAACCCCAAGCGTCTGCTTGGGGAAAACAATACTTTTTAAAACAGTAAAAGTGCTGATCGCAGGCGCTTCGATGTACAAAAGAACTCACCAGCCATCATCCCGTTTGTTATGTTTCCTCAAAGCTTGAAGATAAGCAAGAATTTTATCCAGTTCTTCATCCGATATTTCACGTTCAGTAAAAGAAGGCATCACCCCCAGTCCATGCCTCGCCTGAAAGCGTTTTAGAAAATTAAAAGGAATCTTATTTATGCCTCCGCCCAAACCCGTTTCTCCTGAAGGATGGCATTTATGGCAATGGGCCATGAAGTGAATACGGCCCTGTACTACACTGGAATCTGTTAATGGAAGAGGTCCGTCGATAGGGATACTTCGCCTCACAGAACAGGATTCTGTAAAAAGAACCACAGCAAGACAGGCAGCAAATGATAATAGAGTAAATCTCGTGTCAGCATTCATCATTCATCCTCCCTTGTGACTTTAAATACTGCTCCGGTTTCTTTCAGCGGTTTCGGTCCCCTTTCTGAAATTTTCATGATACCGAAATCCACGATATAAAGGGCGGTTCCGGCAGGGTTGAACTGAACATCAATCGGGCGCTCAAGCCCACCCTCTTTAAGCCAGGAGGCGGGCCCATTTACCTCCCCCTTATTCACTGCGAAATCTTCAATAACGCCATTTGATACATCCACAGTCACCACTTTGAAGCCTACAGGCGCCATTACCTTGCCCACCCCCGGGGCCATATCTCCAAACTGTGCTATGAAGGCTTTTCCCACATATCCAAAATCGGAATTTGTAGAAAAATCTATGCCGTTGGATGATGAATGAACGCCCAGGATAGCGGCAGGTTCCGGAGGTATATTAGGATATTTGGCAAGTACCGGTTTAACTAAATCTTGGTTTGGGGGTTTAAATTCCTCATCATTTTCAAGGCGTTCTCCTGCTGAGAAGTCCGGCCAGCCATACCAGGTGCCGGGTATAACTTCCCATAACACATCACCCGTACCCCAAACCGGGCGGCTTCCGCGAACATCATATCCGTTTTCGGTTATATATAAAGTTCCATCGGGTGAAAAGGCCAGTCCATATGGATTTCTGAACCCCCAGGCGACCAGTTCAACCGGGCCTCCTTCAACAGGGATACGCATGATTGCCCCATTGCAGGGAACTTTTCCCTGAATGACCTGTCCATCAGCTGTAGGAGTATTATATGGTGAATAAGCTCCGGTTACCGCTATATCATCAGGCACTTCCGTTAATATGTTTTCTGTTTCATAATCTATACCGGTAAGGGTGATGTCTTTACAGGGAGTGTCATGAAAGTTTTCATACCGGTATAGCCAACCAAATGCAGCATTATCATTACCCACAACGCCGGAATTTGTAGCTGTTCCCTGACCAAAGTAAATGAAGCCGTCTTTAATAGCCGGCGCGTTGGTATGATGATCGCCAAAGCTGGGCAGACTGTCGATAAGAGCGGTTACCTTACCTTCGGGACTTATTCTCAGAATCTTTCCGCCTTTGAGTTGTCCGCCTTCAGCTATATAAAAATTGCCGTTATGGTATTCTACTCCTGTCCACGGTCCGTTTTTCCCGCCGCTTGCTATCAGGGTTGTTTCTTTCTTGCCGTCAATACGTAAAAGTTTTGGTTCAGTCCACACTTCACCATAGGAATATCCAGCTTCAATTACATAGGGTGTCCCTTCATCATCAAAAGTAATAGCGGTGGGGAAGGTGAGATTAGTGGCAACAACTTCAATTTTATATCCCTTTGGAAGTGCAATATCAGATATATCAACCTTTCTGATTGGGCTATAGTCAATTTGTCCGCCACCGCTGGAGCTTTTTAGGCGGTAACAGTTAGTTAGTAGCATACATGCCAAAAACAACCACAAAAGCTGTTTTGATATGATGGGTCTCTTTTGCATGATGAATATATCTAATGGATGAATTATTGAAACCCGCTATAAGCTTTGTCCGTTTCATCATTCCTTCAACTCCTTCCCTTTATTATAACTCTTCCAGCCTTCGTAAAGGGCATAGGGTACAATCAGAAGGGCAGCTATAGGATCTGCCCACCACAAATCGAGGTATCGGACGAGTAGCAGCCCGCCGCCCAGTACTACGATGGTTTGATACAGACAGATAAAAGTGTCTGCGGCATCTGCTTTTAATTCCGCACTTTTTAGATTCTTTCCCGTAGAAAGTTTTGCCCAACCTAAAGAGGGATTCACAACGAGTGAAACTAAAAGTATTATCATGCAGGCTGTACTCCAGCTCGGTGTTTTATGAGTGATAAGCCTCGAAGTGGCATCATAGGTGATAAAAGCGGAGATTGCGAAAAAGGAAAAGGCAAGTTAAAAAAGTATGTAAGTATCCGGCGCAGGAATTTGTTTCCAGGTACCAGTTATCATTTTCGATATTTTATTGTCTAAACTAATAACTGAAAACTTAAGAACACTATACGGCCTGCTCCAAGCACCATGCATGCTGGCCTACTCACTTCTCAAGCTATCTACCGGATTAGCCAGTGCTGCGCGGATACTCTGCCAGCTAACGGTGGCTAAGGCAATGAGCAGGGCCAATGCTCCCGCCAACAAAAAGATACCAACGTCGATGTCAATTCTGTAAGCGAAATTCTGTAGCCATTGTTGCATAAAGTACCAGGCAATGGGAACGGCTATCACAAACCCGACAAGTACCAGTTTTACAAAATCTTTACTAAGCAGGCTTACAATGTTCGAAACGGTAGCTCCCATTACTTTGCGAATGCCTATTTCTTTGGTACGGTTAGTTGTTAGAATTGCCGCCAGGCCAAATAATCCAAAACAAGCTACCAAAATAGCAATCACGGTAAACACTGTCATAAGCATAGCCTGTTTTTGTTCCTGTCGATATTGCGCTTCAATGCTTTCATCCAGAAAAGAAAAATCCAATGGACGTCCGGGCAAGAAAGAATCCCAGACATCTTTTATAGCAGATATTCCCGGATGAATATTGGAAGAAGATAAACGAACCAATCCTGTCCATTTAGTTCGGGGATTTAATAGCAAGGCTACAGGTTGTTTCTTTTCTTTTAACGATTCATTATGGAAATCAGCTACAAGCCCAATTACGTTTTTAGGTTCATCATTTATTTCAATCGTTTTCCCGGTCACATCTTTTTGAAGGCCAAACCAGGCAGCAGCCAGTTCATTTAAAATTACACTTGATTCTTCCTTGGCAGCATATTTTTTCGAAAAAATGCGTCCCTTTTTTAACTCAAGCCCCATAGTTTCTATATAATCATATCCTACTCTTAAAATATTTAAATATCCTTTCTTATTGCTTGAATCCGCAGCCGTTACAGCCATATTTTTTCGCCCTAGTCCTAAAGGCGGCCCGGAGGAAACATTTGCTATCATGGGATAATTTAAGAGCTGTTCTTTAAAGGCATCAAATTTCCCTTGCAATGAGCCCACGCCAAAATACACAACCTGCTCTTTGTTAAAGCCGAGTTCTTTATTTTGAACAAATTTCATTTGATGAAAAATGATGCCTGTTACAATTAAAAACAGTACCACTACGCCAAACTGGATAACTACCAATCCTTTTTGTAAAAGGGAGCGATGGCTGTCTGTAGTTGCTGCTTTATTGAATACTTTCGCAGGATTAAATGAGGATATGGTAACAGCGGGATAAATACCGGAAATGATGCCTGAAATTAAAACGATTCCAAGCGCACTTATCATAAGAACGGGGTGATCGAATAAGCTATAAGCAAAATGTTCACCTACAAAACCATATACAAACGGTAATGCAATTTCTGTAAAAAGAAGTGCAACGGGAAACGCAAGTAAGCTTATTAATACGGCTTCTGTCATAAACTGGAAAAATAAATTTCCTTGTGTTGCACCTGCTGCTTTTCGAACACCGATTTCAGATGTCCGTGAAATAGTCCGGGCTGTTGAAAGGCTCATATAATTAAAACAGGCAATACCTAGTATTAGCAGCGCGATAGTAGAAAAAATGTACAGTAATTTTCTGTCTCCCTGCGGCGCAATCGCATTTCCCATATTCGGGCCGAGATGAATTTTTGCCAACGGCTGTATATAAAGCATAGGTTCGTCGCCCCATTCGGCCGGTTTTATCTGTTTTTCGAGATGAGCTAAACCTTCTTTAAAAGCCTCTATGCTTATGTTTTTATCTAATTTTGCATAAACATAGCTATGATAGAAGCCCCATTTAATATTACCGTTATATCTTTCTTGAATACGGGAAGGTATAGACAGAGAAAGAATGGCATTATAATCAAAATGCAGATTGGCAGGCGGATCTTTAATGACTGCCGATACTTCATAATCATGGGTATAACCCGTAAAAATTTCGACTCCAAGTATTTGTCCTATCGCTTGTTTATCTCCAAACAGTTTTTGAGCCATTGAACGGGTAATAACTGCTTTATGAGGGCTGGTTAGCGCTTTTTCAGCATTACCTTTTAAAGTATTTACCGGAAATATTTCAGTGAAGTTTGAGTCGATCCAATAAACATTTTTAATTTCAATTGCTGCATTATTATGCGTAATTAAATATTCCCCTCCTCCCAAAATTTCTGTTACTGTTTCAACACCGGGCAGTTTTGTTTCTAAAGTATGTGCCAGTCCGGGAAATGTTTCTGCAATGTAACTTCCATCATGGCCTGTAACAACACGGACAATACGTTCGGAGTCAGGAATAAAACGATCATAGCTAAGTTCATGGAGCACAAACAAGCCGATTATAAAACAAACTGCCAATCCGCTAGCCAAACTAACGATAGAAATAACACTGGACATCTTTCGTTTCAGGATATTTCGCCAGGCAATTTTGATGTAGTTTCTAAGCATGATTTTGTAAGTGGTCAATTGCTTGTTGCCAGTTGTAGGTTGTTTGTGATATTGTTTTATTAGCTGATAGTTCATTCACTTCTCAAACTATCCACCGGATTCGCCAAGGCCGCGCGAATACTTTGCCAGCTTACAGTAGCTAAAGCAATGAGCAGGGCTAATGCTCCCGCCAGTAAAAATATGCCAACACCGATTTCAATTCGATAAGCAAAGTCTTGCAGCCATTGGTTCATAAAATACCAGGCAATGGGTACGGCAATCACAAAGCCGATGAGCACCAGCTTTAAGAAATCTTTGCTAAGCAGGCCTACAATGTTTGAAATGGTAGCGCCCATCACTTTGCGAATGCCTATTTCTTTGGTGCGGCGTTCAGTTGCCAACATTGAAAGGCCGAATAATCCAAAAGAGGTAATTAACAGAGCAAAACCGGCGGCATAGCGGATAATGGTTTTCCATCGCTGTTCAGTCCTATAGGCTTGCTCTACAACCTCATCGAGGAACTGGTATTGAAAAAGACGTTTGGGGGCAACTTCGCTCCACGTTTTCCTAAGAAAATTCAAAGTGTTGGGAATATCTGAAGCTTTTATACGAACATATATATCGCTTACACCACCAAAAGTTTTGCTTGGAATAAGAATAGTTGGGGCTATTTCGTAACTTAATGGTCGATTATGGAAATTTTCTGTAACGCCAATTATCTGCAACCTATCTGCAGCTTGATTAAGTAATGAATTTCCCGTCAATATAAGATTTTTCTCCACCGCTGTTGTCCAACCCATTGCATTTACGAGCGCTTCATTAACAATTACCGGAAGTCCATTTACGGCTCGTTGTGATGAAAAACTACGTCCTTGTTTCAGTCTGATCTCTAAGGTTTCTAAAAAGTTTTCGCTTACGGGGATAGTTTGTACTTGTAACCTTTCTGTATCACTTAATTCAATTTGTGCTTCAAGTCCCTGACCCCAAAAGCCAAAAGATGCCCCCGCAACTTCTTGGACTGCTTCATGTCGACTGATCTCTTGTCGATATGATTCGAGAATTTGTTGCCCCTCATTTGTGCTTCCCAATCCTGATATTTCTATAACCTGTTGTTGATTGAAACCCAGATTTTTTTTCATGAAATTGAGCTGCGCAGACATGATAAGGGTACCAATTATAAGCGCTATAGATAGAGCAAATTGTATAACCACAAGCGATTGCGTTATATGGTATGATTTTCCTGTGGTACTCTTTTTAGAAAGGATTCGCGACGGTTTGAAAAGTGAAAGTATTAATGCGGGATAGCTGCCTGCGATAAGTCCCACTCCAATGATTAGCAGAAGTAAAAAGCTCGTCATTTCAAGGGTTAAACGCAGCGTTAAATTAGTACCTGCCAAATTATTAAATGTGGGCAGAAAGGCTTGTGCTAAAGTTATTCCAACTACAACAGCAGCGCCTGCAGTAAGTACCGCCTCAGCCCAGAATTGAGTTCGAATTTGCATCCTGCCGGCACCCATAACTTTTCGCACGCCTACCTCCTTTGAGCGGGATTTAGATTGCCCCAATGATAATGTGGTAAAGTTTATACAGGCAGTGAACAACACAAGTAATGCTATAAACAGCATAATATATGCATAGACCGGATTAGCAGGGGGTGAAAGTGCAGAACCTGAGATACCAGTTTGATGATGAATTGCAGTGAGCGGTTGAAGGCTAAGGCCCACCTTCTCAGCTTCTTCCCCAAAATGTTGCTCGGCAAAGTCTGTTAATTTTAGTTTCAACTCCTTAGATTTCGTTTTTTTATTTAACAGGACGAATGTTTCACCGAGCGGAAATTGCCATGAACTAAAGATTAGCCTCCTAAAGCTATCCGGCCAAGAATGTTTCACTGTTTTAAGTGGCAGGAGTACATTAAACTGCATTGAAGAATTTGTCGGTATATTTTCAACAACTCCGGTTACCTGTAAATTGATTTCTTCATCTTCAATCTTAACAGAAACAGATTGCCCAACAGGATTTGAATTGCTGAAATATTTTTGAGAGAATTCTTTGCTAATCACTATTCCGTTTGGGGCAGTAAGGGCCTCTTTTGGATTACCTTTTAACAGATGGAATGTAAAAACTTCAAAGAATGAACCATCGACATAAAGAGCTTCTTTTTTTACATAAGAGTTATTATCTATAGCAATACGAATATCTCCAGCAGTAAGACGAACGGTTTTCTGGACTTCAGGAAAAGTGTTTTTCAAAGCCGCGGCGAGAGGAGCAGGTGTGTCGGCAGTTGGTCCCACATCTCCGTTCGGTTCTGTTAATAGGCGATTTACACGAAAAATGCGATCTGCCTTTTGATGAAACTCATCATATGTCCACTCATTATGTACATAAAGAAAGAGCAGAATACAACATGCAATGCCCAATGCTAAACCGACTATATTTATAAGTGAGTACTTTTTCTTCCGTACCAGATTACGCCAAGCAACTTTGATGTAGTTTCTAAACATGATTTTAAGTTTGAATTAGCATTTAGCTATCAGTGTTCAGTTTTAAAGCCTGGAGCAAGGAGCATGGCGTTTTCAAATAGCAAAGTAATTTCCGATACCAGTTATCAAATTTTGATATTTTACTGTTTAGGTCAATAACTGAAAACTTAAGAACACAATGCGCCCTGCCCCAAGCACTAGGCGCTACTCACTCCGCAAACTATCCACCGGATTGGCCACAGCCGCACGAATACTCTGCCAGCTTACAGTAGCTAAAGCAATGAACAGGGCTAATGCTCCCGCCAATAAAAATATGCCAACACCGATATCAATTCGATAAGCAAAATCTTGCAACCATTGCTGCATAAAGTACCAGGCGAGGGGCACGGCTATCACAAAACCGATAATTACCAGCTTCAGGAAATCTTTGCTAAGCAGGCTTACAATGTTTGATACAGTAGCTCCCATCACTTTGCGAATGCCTATTTCTTTAGTGCGGCGCTCAGCGGTGAAGGTGGCCAGGCCGAAAAGCCCCATACAGGCCAGCAATACGGCAATAGCCGCGAAACCACCAAAAACTTGTGCCAAGCGTCGTTCCTCGCGGTACATCTCGGCAAATTCATCATCCAGAAAAGAGTAAACAAAAGGTTCATTTGTAAATTCTGCCCGTACCTCTTCAATATGGCGCAGACCTTCTTGTATATGGCCCGATGCCAAGCGAATGGCAACATCTTTAGGTGATGACCAACTTTCAGAATCAAATAACGTAAGAGCAACGGGTTCTATAGATTGATGAAATGAAGCGATATGAAAATTTTCTACCACGCCGATTACTTCTCCCATTACATCACTGCCAAGGCTGAAAGGTTTGCCTACCGCTTCTTCCGTTGACCAACCCATCGCTTTGGCAGCTGCTTCATTGATCATATAGGCTTGAGTTCGATCGGTAGTTCGCTCTTCTGAAAACTGGCGGCCGGCGGCCATTTCCATTTCCAGGGTTTCAATATAATAGTAATCTACCTCACCGGGCTTAAATGAGATTGATTCGGTAGTGTCGGCTTTGGTTGCCGGAGAAAGATTCTGGGGATAAAGGCCGAATGTTACATGGAATCTTCCCGGAATTGCATTGGATACAGTAGCCGATAAAATGGCCGGATGAGATACGATTTCGCTGCGAAAGGCCTTACTACCCTGGCCCGGAACAGAGGTCATAACAACTTGTTCTCCCTCGAACCCCAGATCTTTTTGCTGCGTGTAACGAAGCTGCATGAATACAACTACTGTAGCAATAATCAGCGCCGCGGCTACAATAAATTGAACGATAACCAAACTTTTGCGTAACCAGGAACCCGAACTGCCTTTGGCTGAGTCGCCTTTTAGAACAAGCGCCGGATTAAAAGCCGAGAGATAAAATGCGGGGTATGAACCGGCTAAAAAACCTACAATCAAGGCTATGGCTGCCAGTATGACGAACCAGTCAAAACCGGCTTCGGAAAATGTCATATTCATACCGAACAGAACGTTAAAGGCAGGTAGTATCAAATATGCCAGGAAAAGAGCAATAATAAATGCGGCGGAGCTCATCAGAACCGATTCTCCGATAAACTGTTTTATTATTTGTGAACGTCCGGCACCTAGCGTTTTGCGAACCCCTACTTCCCGTGCCCGTTTTGCGGCTCGTGCCGTGGAGAGATTGATATAGTTTACGCAAGCGAGCAGCAAAATAAAGAGGGCAACCGAACTGAAAAGGTAAACGTAAAGCCACTGGCCGCTGAAGCCCTCCGAAACACTTAAATCTGAAAGGTAAAAATCGGAAATTTTCTGCGCGAAAAAGCCCGATTTTGATTCTTTTCCATAATGTCTGTCGACAAACGCCTCAAATTGTTTGTTCAATTCATTTATATCGGAAGCTTCATTTAATAAAGCGTAGGTGAAAAACATGTAGGAACGCCATGAATCTCCGTGGCTTTCGGCATAATCAAGTGTGGATAAAGAGAGAACGGCGTTAAAATCAACGTAAGAATTATCATTTGATCGGGCAACGCCGGTAATTGTATAGGCTTGTTTTCCACGCTTTTTTGAGTAAATAATCTGCTCGATTGGGTTTTCACCTGGAAAATATTTTTCAGCCAGTTCCGCAGAGATAACGGCTGTATTCGGTTCGATTAGAGCCCCCTCGCGGTTGCCGCGAATAAAGGGAAATGAAAACATATTGAAGAAATCCTCGCCTGCATGAAATACACCGTCTTCTTCAAAATAATCCTGATCATCTATGCTGACTTCAGCTTCTCCCGGCCATAAAGTTATAACGGCTTTTTCTACCATGGGTACTTCTGCTTCTAACGCCCCGGCCAAAGGATAAGGTGTTGTGGTGCCCTTGCCCCAAAAAGAAGATTCTTTTCCGATTACTACAAGCCGATCTGCATATTCATAGAAGTCATCATGCGAGAGCTCGGAGCGCACATAGAGTGCAATAAGAATGCAACAAGCAAAACCCACGGCCAGGCCGCCGACGTTAATGAAAGTATAGCTTTTGTTACGTTTCAAGTCTCGGAAGAGTATTTTTAAGTAGTTTCTAAGCATGATCTTGTGTGTTGATTGTTTGTCAATTGTGGGCATGGGGCAAGGAGCATAGAGTGTGGTGCAGGGAGTGAGAACACCATGCTCCCTGCACCAAGCGCCATGCGTTCTATACTATTCACTCCTCAAACTATCCACCGGATTGGCCAGCGCCGCACGAATACTCTGCCAACTGATAGTTACCAAGGCAATAAGCAGGGCCAGCACTCCAGCCAGTAAAAATACGCCGACGCCGATGTCAATTCTGTAAGCGAAGTCTTGTAACCATTGTTGCATGAAGTACCAGGCAATAGGCATGGCTATCACAAAGCCTATAAGCACTAGCTTTAAAAAATCTTTGCTGAGTAGCCCTACAATGCCGGGAACACCGGCTCCCATTGCTTTTCTGATACCAATTTCTTTGGTTCTCCTTTCTGCAGTGAAAGCAGCTAAACCAAGTAATCCAAGACAGGCAATGAGAATAGCAATACCGGTAAAAAGCCCGAAAATACGGGCAAGACGATGCTCGGAAGCATATTCCTGAGCAAAATCCTGATCTAAAAAGAAGTATTCAAAACTATAATCGGGGAAAAACTGCCGCCACATTTCGCGCGCATGCTCAAGTACTTCAGAAGCCCGGCCGTTCTCAAAACGTACAGCGAAAACTCCGAATGCATCAGGATTTATATCCATCACCAAGGGGTCAATGTGCTCCTGTAAGCCCTTGTGATGATAATTTTCTACTACACCTATAACCAGCCCTTCCGGACTCCTCGAAGGTGATAAGATACTTTTCCCGATAGCATTTTCCGGCGTTCCCCAACCAAAAGCTTCGACTGAGACTTCATTAATGATGAGGGCGGTATCGATATCAGTAGCAAATTGTTTCGAAAAGTCGCGGCCGGCTATTATGTTGAGGCCGAAGGTTTCAACATAATCATGATCAATTGCCATGTAGTGGGTAGAGATGCTTTCCTCAGGTGAAGCATCGGCAGCATGAGCCACCTGGCCATTCCAGCCGGTTCGTCCCGGCACGGCATTTGAAGCTGAGACGCTAATTACAGCCGGATGCCGGGCAAGTTCTTGTTTAATCGTTTTATATCGGCCCACGCGGGTATCCCAGTCGGTGCGCCTGGCATCTACTACCAATATATTCTCTTTCTGAAAACCCACATCCTGACTCTGCATGTAATCAAGTTGTTGCAATACTACCAGAGTACAAATAATGAGGGCGCTGGAGATTATGAATTGTGCAATCACCAAGCTTTTCCGCAAACGTCGTCCACCTGCAGTCGTTAATACACCCCGTAACGTTCGTGCTGTTTCAAATCGTGATAGTACCAGCGCAGGATAACTTCCTGCAATCATTCCTACTAGTACCAATCCTGCAAACAGCACTGCAATCGCTTCCAAACTCCATAGTGTATTGAAAGCCAATGTGCGGCCTGCCAATTCATTGAACAGAGGCATTGTTAACCGCGCTAAAATGAGTCCTGCGATCAATGCGCCAAACGTTACCAACACAGCCTCACTCAAAAACTGAACAGCCACCTGCCTTCGTTCAGCGCCTACAGCTTTGCGTACGCCGACTTCCGTTGCCCGACGCATTGATCTGGCTGTTGCAAGATTCATAAAATTGACGCATGCAATGAGCAGAATAAAGACTGCAATCACAGACAATAGATAGACATAGGTGATATTGCCGTCTGGACCCAGGGAATTGCCACGACTTGAGTTAAGGTAGAGCTGCTGTAGTGGCTCGAGCTGAAGTTTGAGTGTATACCCCAGCTCTTCAATGCCTTCGCTTCGTTTCATAACCAAGTTGGAAATTTCACTCCGTAAAGCTTTGGCTGAAGCACCTTTTTTCAGCAATACATAATTAAATACATTCAAATCAAACCATTCGCTACTAAAGTTTTCTTCGCACATTCCGGTATAGAGTGCGCAAATAGTTTCGAAGGAAGCCAATATGTCGAACTGAATGTGTGAATGCTCAGGCACCTTTACCACTGCAGTAACAGTAAATGTGAGTGAATCACCCATTATGAGTGACTTTCCAACAGCCCGTTTATTCCCAAAATATTTTTGGGCCATTTCCTGGGTGAGTACTAAAGAATATGGCCTTTCTAAAGCAGTTCCGGCGTGTCCGTCCAGAAGCGGGAAAGAAAACACTTTAAAGAATGAATCGTCGGCATAGATCATATCTTCAAAGAAGCGCCGGTTGTTGTGTTTGACAGAGAAGCGGGGGTATGTGCGTAAATAAACGACTTCCTTTACAGCCGGATATTCCCTTTCAAGAGTGCGTCCCACCGGCCATCCCACGCCCGAACCTTTTAGAAGCGATCCATTAGGTGTCGTAATATTCGAGCCTATCCTATAGATACGTTCTCCTTTCTCATGAAAATCATCATATGAAAGCTCGTTTTGAACATATAGTCCGATGAGAATACAAGCTGCCAGTCCCAGTGCCAGTCCACCTATATTGATTAAGGTATAGCCCTTGCTTCGTCTGAGATTTCGAAAAGCAATTTTGATATAGTTTCTAAACATGCATTGTTAATTAATTAGCATTTGTTTTCAGTCATCAGCTTTGAATTCAAAAGCGTAGTGCATGGAGTAAGGTGCATGGCGTTTCAAACAGTAAAGTAATTCTTGATACCAGTTATCAATCTTTGATATTCTACTGCTTTAATCAATAATTGAAAACTTGAGAGCACCATGCGCTCTGCTCCATGCCCCATGCACCATGCGCTACGCTCACTCACTTCTCAAACTATCCACGGGATTTGCCAGAGCCGCACGAATGCTCTGCCAGCTTACAGTAGCTAAAGCAATGAACAGGGCCAATGCTCCGGCCAGCAAAAAGATGCCGAAACCGATTTCAATCCGATAGGCAAAATCCTGCAGCCATTGCTGCATAAAGTACCAGGCAATGGGTACGGCTATTACAAATCCAATGAGTACCAGCTTCAGGAAGTCTTTACTAAGCAGGCTTACAATGTTTGAAACGGTAGCTCCCATTACTTTGCGAATGCCTATTTCTTTGGTTCTGCGCTCACTAGCATAGGCGGCCAGACCAAAAAGGCCGAGGCAGGCGATGAAGATGGCAATGCAAAAGAATATGGTGAAAATACGTGCAATTCTATGCTCCGAACGATAAAGTTGTTCAAAAGCTTCATTCAGAAAAAAGTAATCAAACGGATAGTTTGGTGCGAATTGAAGCCAGATCTGTTCGATCTGCTCAAGTGCCTGCTTCAGTTCATTTGTATTGATTTTTACAGCGGTGTATGCTACCCATCTTTGATAATGCCGAATGAATATGGGGGCAATTTTTTCATGAAAAGAGGTGAAGTGGAAATTTTCTACAACGCCAATAACTGTCTGGGGGTCTTGGCCTCCAAATGAAATAGTTTTTCCTACCGGATCTTTCCAGCCAAGTTCAGCTACTGCAACTTCATTGAGGAGTACAGCTTCTTTTAAATCAGTTGGTCGTTGAGCAGAGAGCTGTCGGCCTGTCTTCAGCTTTATGCCGAGCGTTTCTAAATAATCAACATCTACATCGAACTGAATCATTGATAGATTGCCATCGTATCCTTCCGCTTCCACTGAAAATGAAGGAGTGCCCTTGGTGGGTATTGTGGTAGATATGCTTGCGGCTGTAACTTGTGGGCTTTGAAGTAATTCTTGCTTAAAAGTCTCTGCCTTCTCCGTACTGAAAGCTCCTTGTAATGGAATGACTATAACATGTTCGGCATTGAGTCCCAACTGTTTGTCTTGAATAAAATCAAGCTGCAACCAAACAACAGCAGCGCTGATCAACATTAAAACAGATACTGCAAATTGAAAAACTACCATTCCTTTACGTACAAAGGCGCTTCCCAATCCCGTTTGAGTGTCTCCCATAAGTACTTTTCTTGGATAAAAAGCCGATAAAACCAATGCAGGATAAGCTCCCGAAAACAAACCCACTATTAAAATTGTGATACTAAATACAGCTATAAACGTCGGATGACCAATAAACCCTGTACTTAATGAGATACCCGCCAACTGTTCGACAATGGGTAGCAGCACCTGTACAAACCCCAAAGCCAAAATGCCGGCAATTATGCAAAACAGTAAAGATTCGCCAAGGAACTGCCATGCAAGCTCAATGCGAGATGCTCCCGCTGTTTTTCTTACACCCACCTCTCTTGCTCGCCTCCCGGCGCTTGCAGTTGCCAAATTCATATAGTTAGCAGATGCAACGAGTAAAACCATGATGGCCACCGTTATGAAAATATAAACATAACGAATGTCTCCCGAAGGCCCCAACTCATTGTCAGCGGGTGAATGCAGATAAATACGCGAAAGAGGTTCTAATTGGTATTTAGTACTTATGAAGTAGTGACTTTTAGCTCGATCTTGTAAAAGAGCAGGCAGCTTCTTTTCCAGTTCACTTGCCGAAGCATCAGATCTGAGTAATAAATATGTAGGAAAGGCGGCCATATTCCAGCCTCCGTTATATTCAACCATCATTCGATGCCTCTGATCATATTTCGTAGCGAAGGATGTAACAAAACGATATTGAATAGAAGAATTTGCAGGTGCATTTTCTATTACACCGGTTACTTCATAAGATTGTTCATTTTCAAGAATAATACTTTCTCCAAGCGGGTTTTTACTTCCGAAATATTTTTCAGCCATTGATTCGCTCAGCACAACCGTATATGGCCGTTGAAGGGCTGTTTGTGGATTACCACTTAATAATTTAAAGGAAAATACACTGAAGAAGCTGGAATCTGCATACAAAAGCCCAGTTTCATAAAAACTCTTGGCTCCGTACCGGACTAAAATTGGCCTTGACGATTTGCTGAATTGTACAGCTTGCAGAACTTCAGGATACGCTTTTTCTAAAAGTGGCCCTAAAGGAGCGGGTTGAGAAATTTTTAATTCTGCTACGCCTTCTACAGAATCCATACGAGCAACACGATATATTCTCTCAGCCTTTTTGTGAAAACCATCATAACTCAATTTATGCTGTACAAAAAGAGCAATTATAATACACACCGCAAAACCTATAGCCAATCCAAATATATTTATGAAGGTGTAGCCTTTATGCGATTTGAGATTACGAAATGCTATTTTGAGGTAGTTTTTTAACATAATTTGAGATTTTTATGTTATCAGTTGATAGGGCGTGGACTTACGGTTTTAAACTCCTATTTAACCTATTGATCATCATTACTCCATGCACTTATCACACCTCCGGGGCTTTCATAATGAGAAAGCTCAACGAACCCATCGCTTATTGCGCGCAATATGATCTTCTCTCCGCTGCTGTTTTCTTCTCCTAAGAACTCGACTTCAATTCTGCCTTCTGACGCCACTTTAAACAGTGCTTCAAAATCCTGCCCATCGATCTTGAATTCAAAAGGAGTAGTCTTGCGAGTGAACTGACGTGCATCGTCTCCCTCAACTTCTAACTGGAGCACCTTAACGACTGGCTTCACCCCCTCATTGGCAGCAGTGACGCGAATGATGTAGAAAGACTCTTCGGAAACTGATGCATCTTGACAGAGAGCTGCGACCGGCAGCAACAAAAGGGCGAGCGTATAAATCGTCAGTTTTATCTCTGTCTTTTTTGTGATTGTTAAAGATATCCTTTTCATATTATTGATTTTTTGTTTGTTGTGAGTTAGTAGTCAGTGGTTAGTTGTTTTGCAGATGCATCCCCTTAGGAGGGGCATACAACTGACAACTAACCACATACAACTATCCAGCCCTTCACACATGAAATCCTTCCTGCATACTTTCAGTAACGACATGACCATCAAACAGGTTGATGACGCGGCGGGCGTAGTCGGCATCATGCGGAGAGTGGGTGACCATTACAATGGTAGTTCCCTTTTCGTTGTATTCAGCCAACAGTTTCATCACTTCGTCGCCATGGTCTGAGTCGAGGTTACCGGTCGGCTCATCGGCTAAAATTAACTTTGCATCGGCTACCGTGGCACGGGCGATGGCAACACGCTGCTGTTGTCCACCTGAAAGCTGCTGAGGAAAGTGGTCCCGGCGGTGCATCATATTCATACGCTCGAGTACAGCTTCTACTTTTTCTTTTCGTACGTCGGATGAAATTCCTAAATAGAGCAACGGCAACTCTACATTTTCATAGACATTCAGCTCGTCTATCAAATTAAAACTCTGGAATACGAAACCAATATTGCCTTTGCGCAGTTGTGCGCGATCGCGCTCCGACTCGTTGGAAACATCCTGACCCATAAAGTGGTATTCTCCATCTGTGGGATTATCCAGCAGGCCCATTATGTTCAAAAGGGTGGATTTACCGCAACCCGATGGACCCATAATTGCTACAAATTCACCCGCTTCAATGTCAAGATTCACATTATTTAGGGCCGTGGTTTCAACTTCTTCGGTAGTGTAGATTTTTTTTAGGTTTTTTGTCTTTATCATAATGGTTTGATTGGTTTAGTGCGCGGCGCGTGGAGCAAGGCGCATGGCGTTTTAGGTTAGAGTGATTTTTTGAAGTTGGTGATCATTCTGCTTAGATGTTCTAAATCGTCCAGCAGGGTGTCATGCTCTTCTTCATCAATAAATTTTCTGCGATTTAGCATAATTACTACATTCGCATTTTCAAAGGTTGAGCTGTGAGCTATATCTAAATACCGCGCAAAAACTTTTTTTGAATGAGAGCCTGAACCTTCTGCTATATTATTTGACATGCTAAGCCCCGACCCACGAAGTTGATCTGCAAATCGGAATAGCTTTTTCCTTTCCAATTCATCAGCGATATCGAACAGTCTGTCTGCAATCTGCATTGCTTTTTTCCATATCTCCAAATCCTGAAATCTAAATCTCGCCATATTTAATGTCTTCGTTAATGTTGCTCCCTGCCCCACGCGCCATGCTCCATGCTCGTCATTCCAAATTCAACACTTCACTATCCCCGAAAGTATCATAGCTCGAAGTGATCACTTCGTCACCCGGTCCAAGCCCCGAGAGTACTTCAAAATATTCCGGGTTTTGTCTTCCGAGGCGGATATTGTGGCGGTATGCTTTACTGCCATCTGCTGAAATCAGATAAACCCAGTTTCCGCCGGTGGTTTGATAAAAGCCTCCCCGGGCCAATATAATCGCCTGCGATGATTCTCCCAGTTCAAGCCGGATACGTAATGTTTGGCCGCGTCGTAAACCAGCCGGACCTGCTCCGGAAAATTCCATATCAATCTTAAATTGGCCGTCTTTTACTACCGGATATACTTTGGTGATATTCAGATTATAGGTAGAATCACCGATCTCTACCGTTCCTTGTAATCCCTTTCTTATTCTTGCCAAATAATACTCATCAATGTTTAAACGAATTTTATAATCATCCAAAATGGCTACCTGGCCGATACGTTCGCCTGCTGAAATAGACTGGCCGAGGTTGAGTTGAATGGTGGAAAGTAATCCCGATATAGGCGCTGTAATTACGAGTTTGTCCAGTATGTTTTGAACGCCTGCCAAACTTTTTTGCATCCGTAGCAGCGACTCATCAATCTGGCTAAGTTGCCGTTGAGCTTTGATGGAATCCTGCCGGAATGTTGTATAAAGTAGCTGATACCGTTTTTGCTGATATTCAAAATTTTCACGAGCTTCATCAAATTTCTGCTCAGCAATTACCTTTTTGTCATAAAGTTTTTCCAGGCGCTGGAACGTTGAACCCGCAATCGATAATTGATATTCGGCATTGGCTAACTGGGTTTTAAGGCTTCTGACATTCTTTTTAATATTGAGACGCGAATTACGGGTTTGATTGATCTGATCATAGATAGCGGAGGTTCGTTGAAGCACTCGCAGCTTCAGGGCTGAGTTAGAGAGTGTTAAAACCGTATCACCTTGTTCAACCATTGTTCCCGATTCGATATTGATATCTTCCACTATGCCGCCCTGTAGTGCCGCGAGGTATACGGTTTTTATAGGCTTCACCGTACCCGTTACCGCAATAAATTCCTGAAATGCCCCTTCTTTGACCGTACTGATGGTTAATTTTTCTTTCTCCACGTTAAGGGTAGAGCGTAAATCCATGGAGATAAAAGCGTATGAAAAGAATGCGATAAAAATAAAGCCTCCGCCAAACATAGCTATCCGTTTCGAAGACCAGAATTTTTTTTCGATTTTCTTATCCATTCCGGCACTGGAGATATCTTTGATAGATTTCTTACTCGTCCCTGTTTTTTCGTTTTAGATCTTATGACTGCTATACTGCTAGTACAATATCTGTGCCAGTTGCTAAAAGGATGATTAAAGGCTGTAGACAGGGTTGCTAAATTTTATAAATGTTCGTAAATGTACAGTGGGTGTTCGATTTCGAACGCATGGGGCATGGGGCAAAGCGCATAGCATACTTCACAATTAAATAACTTCATTTATCAAATTATTATGGCAAAGTTTAGATTTCAAGATTTAGAGATATGGAAAATGGCTATTGAAATTGCAGACGAGTTATTTGAAATTGCTGATAAGCTTGAGAAAAAAAGTTATTTCGATTTGCTGACCAACTACGAGGCTCAGGAATGGGTATGTCAAATAATATTGCAGAAGGATCAGGCTCAAGATTCAACAAAGCATTCAAGCGATATCTTGATTATGCAAAGAGTTCAACCTTTGAAAATGCTAATATTGTAGTTCTTTTGGCAAGGAGGGATATTCTTGAAAAGAAGCAAGAAGAAGAACTTTTAGAAAAACTTGATCATCTTTGCAGAAAAATAACCAATTTTCAAAAATCCCTTTAGAAAACGCCATGCGCTATGCTCCACGCTCCATGTGAATTATCAAAAAGTAAACTATGACAACCAACAGTAAAGGCAAAATACTCATTGTTGATGATGACCGCGACATACTGCAAGCGGCAAAAATGTATCTTAAGCAACATTTCGATCATATAGATACTGAAATGAATCCAAAGGCTATACCCGAATACTTTGAAAAAACAAGCTATGATGTAGTGTTGTTGGATATGAATTTTACCGAAGATGTAAGCAGTGGCACTGAGGGGTACCAATGGCTTCAAAAAATTTTGGAGATAGATCCTTCGGTGGCTGTGGTGTTGATTACCGCCTATGGAGATGTAGAAAAAGCCGTAAAAGCTATTAAGATGGGTGCCACTGATTTTGTTGTCAAACCCTGGCAAAATGAGAAATTGCTGGCTACCATTCATTCCGCGCTCAATCTTTCCGAATCACTTCGGGAAGCTGATTCACTTCGCAATCGCCAGCGGCAGCTAAATGCTCAAATAGATCAACACTATCAGGAAATGATCGGTCAAAGTGCTGCGATGAACAACGTTTTTGAAACGATTGAAAAGGTAGCGGATACGCCGGCCAATGTATTAATCACCGGTGAAAACGGAACCGGCAAGGGGCTTGTAGCACGTGCGTTGCATCGCCGGTCGGACCGCTCTGAGGAAGTATTTATACATGTAGATATAGGTTCAATCAGTGAAAGCCTGTTTGAGAGTGAACTCTTTGGTCATGCCAAAGGGGCCTTTACTGATGCTAAAGAAGCCAAACCGGGCCGTTTTGAAGTGGCTGATAGAGGTACGCTTTTTTTAGATGAAATTGGAAATCTTCCCCTTGCTCTTCAAGCCAAACTGTTATCAGCTATTGAGAGCAGAAAAACAACCAGAATGGGTTCAAATAAACCATTAGATGTTGATATTCGCTTAGTTTGTGCAACTAATAAGGCAATGGATCAATTATCGGATGAAAAGTTTTTCCGTCAGGATTTGCTTTATCGAATTAACACCATACACATCAAAATGCCATCTTTGAGAGATCGTAAAGAGGATATACCACTGTTGGTACGACACTTCATTCAAAAATTCGGGAAAAAGTATGACAAAGAAATTAAAACATTATCGCAATCGGCGATGCAGGAACTCAAGCAATATCAATGGCCCGGTAATGTACGCGAGCTACAGCACGCGGTGGAGCGTGCCGTTATCATGGCTAATACTTCCATCCTAAAACCGGATGATTTGCTGGTTACCTCTTCTGTAAAAGCGGGTGATTCATCCCGTACTGACAATTATAATCTGGAACAAGTGGAAGGCGCTGTTATCAGAAAGGCGCTGGATAAACATGATGGAAATATTTCAAGAACGGCTGAAGAGCTGGGTATTTCGCGTGCTGCCCTTTATCGGAGGATAGAGAAATATGATTTGTGAGTGCATGAGGCAGGGGGCAGGGGGCAAGGTGCATAGCGTGAGCTCAGCCTTATTCTATTGTTAATAGACAATAAAACTTATGCTTAAAAATTTTCGGTTTCGTTTAATTGTTCGGACACTGCTTCTGGCATTAACGATGGCGGTCTGTATTTATCTCTGGATGCAAACCGAATATTACATAAGCGCCATACTGCTTGTGCTGGCTGTCATTTATCAGTTCGTTCGTCTCATTCATTTTATAGAGTTAACCAATCGCAAGCTGACTCACTTTCTTGACTCTATCCGCTACTCAGACTTCTCCCGGTCTTTCTCATCTAAGAGGCTTGGCAAATCTTTTCAGGAGCTGGACAAGTCGTTTGCGGAAGTGGTTGATGTTTTTAAGCAGCAACGAATCGAAAAGCAGGCACAGTTTCGATATATGGAAAGAGTCGTACAGCATATCGGTATCGGGCTTATTACCTTCAAACAAAATGGGGAAGTAGAACTACTGAATACAGCGGCTAAACGCCTTTTACAAGTTGCCACACTTAGAAACATTGACCATTTAAACGCTGTAAGTGAATCTTTGTATGAAGCCATCAAACAGTTAAAAGGAGGGGGACGGGAGGTAGTACGTGTTTCTGTCAACAATAAATCTTTACAGTTAGCCATTCACGCCACGATGTTTCGACTACAGGATGAAGTATATAAACTGGTATCGTTGCAGGATATTAATCCGGAACTGGAAGAAAAAGAGATGGAGGCCTGGCAAAATTTAACTCAGGTTTTAGCACATGAAATTATGAATTCCGTTACTCCCATCGCCTCCCTGTCCGATACGTTGCAGGTGCTCTTAAAGAAGCACGTTCATAAAAATGGGGAGGGATATATTATTGAAAAAGAGGCGGTAAAAGATGTTGGGGATGCATTGGAGACGATCGAAAATCGCAGTCGCGGGCTTATCCGTTTCGTTAACTCTTACCGCGACATCACCAAAATACCTAAACCCGATGTGGAACAATTTTCTGTTAAAAAGCTTCTGCAGAGGGCAAAAAACTTAAATAAGGGTGAAGCAAAAAATAAACGTATTGAGATAAAACTTTCAGTTGAGCCTGAAACATTAGAAATTACTGCTGATCTGCATTTGATTGAGCAGGTGCTGATTAATTTAATTAAAAATGCATTTCGAGCGCTCAAAAACCGACCGGATGGAATCATAACTTTAAGGGGTGAAATCTCAAGCGGCGGAGGAGTCAGTATATATGTGCATGATAACGGCCCCGGCATTAGTTCGAATAACCTGGATAAAATATTCATCCCGTTTTACAGTACACGCCGTCCGCAAGAAAGAAGCGGCACCGGAATCGGACTGAGCTTATCCCGCCAGATAATGCGGGCGCACGGCGGTTCACTGACAGTGAAATCAAGCCGAAAGGAAGGTTCTACTTTTACGCTTTGGTTTTAGATTACTGCTTATCTGGCTTGATCTCTTTTTTCAAGTCCCCTCCAATCAGCAATCCACAGAAGGCCTTTCAAACAATCAGACTGCGTTCATTATAAAAAACTTACGGCAGTATTTAAGGTTGCGAGATGATAATCAGTAAAGTTGGAACCTTTTATTTGGCAGTGTCTTTAACATAATAGCACCTCCAAAGGCTATCATCGAAAAATGAATTACAAAAAATATATTGATCACTATGAGTGAACAAACATTATCCCCTGTCAAAAAAATAAGGAAGGAATCTAACGGGGTTACAGAGAGCAGGAGAAGTATAGCCCTGCTAAGTGCAGCCGGGTTGATCGATTTTGTACCCATTTCTCTTTATCAGTTGGGCATCATCCGACATCTGCCGGATATACCTGCTAAACTATTTGATTCCGATTATGTAAATGCTTCTAAAGATGCTCAGATAGCGGGAATCCCTGATGGACCTGTAAGCCTGCTGATGTATGCTGCAAACCTGGTACTGGTAGCCGGGGCAGCCAAGAAGGAAGAAAGGAATTTGGTTGATTATCTGATTGCCGGGAATGCAATGGGGCAAGCTGCCGGCGGAGCTTACTATCTCTATGATATGATTGTAAAACAAAAGAAAATATGCCCTTATTGTGTTACGGGTGCGCTCATCAATTTTGCTACTCTGGTGCCATTGCACAAATTGTTTAAGAAAAGAGGCTGATTGAGGCGTTGTAAGCATAAATGAACATGTTTACCACGATTAAAATAAGACATTGACCTGTCCCGACCGCCGTCGGGAGGGTTTCTGGTTCCTGTCAGCGTCTTGGGAAACAACGCTGTTTGGTCCGTGAACAGGAGGATACTTACAGATTATTTTTCAGTTTAACTGGTAAACGCATTACAGTTTTTAATTATAAACAAAGAACCATGAGTGATAGAACTGTAGAACAAATAATCGAAGAGCACAAAGCCTCAGGAAAAATAATCACAGTAGAGGGAGTGGAGACATTTGTACTGGATTGGGGCGAAGGAGAGCCGGTGTTTTGTATCCACGGCGTACCTACCTCTTCTTTCCTATACCGAAAAGTACTAAAGGGGCTGGAAAAGAAGGGGTTTAGGGGTGTTGCCATAGATCTTCCGGGATTGGGATTATCTGACAGGCCCCAAGACTTTGATTATTCATTCTCCAATTATGCCCGCTTTTGTGCCCGGGTTACTGAAAAATTGGATTTGGAGCATTTTCATTTAGTAGTCCACGATATTGGTGGCCCTATAGGTTTTGCCCTGGCAGCACAGAACCAGGAGAAAATTCTCTCGCTGACGATTTTGAATACATGGATAGACGTAGACAAGTTCAAGAAACCGCTCCCCATGCGCCCTTATGAGAAACCGGTACTTGGAGAGGCACAACTGGCGGCTACCACGCATGCCACCTGGCGACTACTGTTTAAAAAGTTAGGCGTTTCTAATATGGATGATATTCCTGAAGAAGAAATTAATGTCTATGTAGATCTTCTGAAGAGGGAAGATAACGGTGAGGCTTTTCTGAAGATCATGCAAAATTTCGAGAAATCCGTCGCTTTTCGGGAGCTCTGCCACCAAGCTGTGCAGGATGTCCCTTATCCGGTACAGGCAGTATGGGGAGCCGAAGATCCCGCGCTTGATTATGAGCGATATGGAGAGGAAATTAAAACGGTTGCCAATCTACCCGAAGTGCACAAGCTGCCGACAAAACATTTTTTACAGGAAGACCAGTGGGAGGCGGTTGTGGAACATATCGTATCGCAGGCGGCCTTGTCAAAGCAATCTTAAAAGTAATACCAATTGCTAAGTTAACCTGAGTTCGAGATAAGGAGATATGACTTGGTTGTTTATTTTGTACAAAACAAGCCCGAATGGGCTTTAATATGAATAGCACCGGATGAAATCCGGTGATTAAAATATACATAACAACCCGCTGGCGGGTTGAATTAAATAAGGCAACACAACCTAGGGTTCAACCCCATTCGGGGTTGCCTGTTAGGTTATCTTTTAACCCCAAATTATGCCTTTGGCACATTCGGGGCTATTCATGTTCAATCCCTTCAGGATTCTAACAAAGACAAAAAATAACCTTATAACTCACGTTAAGTTAATATCAACTGGAAAAGGTTTACTTTCTCCCATGAAAGCAAGAATGTCCCCCTTCGAAGGAGGTTAGGGGGATGATCGGAAAGGGCAACGCCTCACCACTCTAGCAAAAATATCTCACTCGTGCTATTTTTTGTCTTAAAAGAAAGCCTTTCATTCGTCGGACATCAAAACCAGATGTGCGACGAGAAATTTCGCCTCCTATTTTCCCTCATCCGTTCCATAACGTGCATGCTTATAATCAATAATAGTACCAATGAGAGAAGCATGTACAAAAGTTTGTGGCAGATTACCCAGCCATTCACCCGTTTTCGGATCTCCCTGTTCAGGCATAATTCCTACATCATTCATAAAGCGTAAGGCAGCCTTTAATATCTCTTTAACCTTTTCCCAGTTCCTGCGCATCACCCAATACTGGGCCATCCAGAGAGTGGCAGCAAGAAAAGCGCCTTCCTCGCGGGAGTCATACTCCTCCCGATAACGGTGATAAAGATGATTTTGGCAGTATTCCCGCTCCAGCACTTTTACCGTTGCAAGCATGGCTTCTGAATCCGCATCCGTATAGCCCCAAATGGGAAAGAGTATAGCGCTGACATCTACATCTTCGCTACCGGCATAATAGGCATATGCCCCTTCTGAAGTCCGGCAGTTTTCATCTACATATTGCCGTATCTGCAAAGCCGCTTCCTGCCAGCGTTTCTTTTCGGCCTTATCTTCTGAATGTTCGGCAATATACTCCAGACTGGTGGAAGCGACTACCTTACTGGAAGTGTAGTGATTTTTAGGAATTTCTTCCCAAATGCCATGATCCGGTTCATTCCAGTGTTCAACCAGGAAATTGGCCAAGCGCTTTACAGTGTCCCAATGTTCACGAGTGCTGAAATAGTTATAGATAACTTTGGCGGCAATGAGCACATTGCTATTAGCACCCAATTGTAGCTGGTCATGCGTCTTGTTGCCGTAATGAGCAGGTCTGCTGTCTTTATATCCCCTAAAATTGTCCAGTGTTTGTTCTTTCCCTGCCGGTTGTCCTTCGAGAGTGAGCAGGGGCACTACCGGTTCCGGTATGCGATGCATGGCGGAGCATATGAAACTAAGGAATTTTCGCTCTTCTTTGCCATCACTGCCGGCCCGCGTAAGAGCACTTACGATCATAGCGGAATCCCTTAGCCACACATAGCGATAATCGTGATTTCGTTTACCCCCGATTATTTGGGGCAGGGAACTAGTAGCCGCCGCAATAACGCTTCCGTTTTGGGCATAAGTTAACATACGAAGCAAGCGCAGTGATTTTCGCACTTCATCTTCATAAGGTCCTTTATAAGTAATATGACCAGCTATTTCGCGCCAGTTCTTTAGTGTCCGCTCCCTAACCTCTTCCAGTATTTCTTCCGGGTTATCTAAAGCTTTTTCAGCCAATATGAGCCATGCTTCTTCTCCCGCAGGAACTCGGCAGGAGATAGATTCCTGTTCTACCTTAAGTTGATGAGAGGCATAGAGGTGAAAATCAAATTCCAGGGTAACATGCTTCTCTCCTTTATTTTCCAGAACCGGAGACTGCCGGGCGTAATCCGGACGAGGATTTATTCGCATCGTATAAGACACCGGTGATTGGGACAGCTTACGACAGATACCATAGAAACGAGTATCCAGAGGCATCCAGTCTTCAAGCAAAAGGCTCCCTTCTTCACTTGTAAGATGTGTTTGCAGCAAAGCGCTGTCTTCCAGATAGGTTCGCTCTTCAAATTCCAGTCCTTCTGCCTCCAGCTTCCAGGCACCTCCTTTCCCCGGATCGAGCAAATGAGCAAAAAGTGAAGGGTTGTCAAATCGTTTGGGACAATACCAGACAATATTGCCCTGCTTATCCAGCAGAGCACAAGTACGCCGGTCTCCGATCAGAGCCAGATCACTTAGCGGAGTGAAGGATTTATTCATAATCTTGGGTTAGATGAATAGAACTAACTGTTAAACAAAAAGGATTATTGGCGGGCAAATTAAAACAATCTTCTCGAGAGCTAAATTCCTGATGAGGCTTAGCAGTAACAGTAGCAGGGGCAGTTAAGATCGCCTCCTGTCAGTGCCGCTTACTTGGAGGAGAGAATCATCTTAGTACTTCTATTGTTTACTGCCATAAAGAAAGTTTACTTTAGTATCGTTCATCATGAATTATCAAGTATTCTATCCCATCCTTGACCTATATGGAGGGCCTATCCTGGCCTTTCTCTTCATTTTATTACTGATCTTACAATACAAATGGCCGCTTCGGCGATGGGTAAAAAAACTGAGGAGTCGCTATCTGACCAACGCCGGGGTAGCGATACCAACCTTTGCCGTTTTGCGGCTTATTCTGATTCCCGCAGAGGTGGCGGTCGCATACTGGGCTTTGCAGCACGAATTTGGGCTTTTATATTTATTCCCGTTGTCACCCTGGCTTCAGGGTATTTTGACCTTCCTGCTCTTGGATTATATACTTTACATCTGGCATTGGCTGAATCATAAGAGTTCCTTTCTTTGGCGTTTTCATAATGTACATCACATTGACTTGGATTTGGGAGTAACAACTGCTTTTCGATTTCACTTTGGGGAGATGTTGATGAGTGCATTTTTCCGCGTAGCCGGCGTGTTATTAATCGGCGCGGATCCGGTGGTGGTACTCGTGTATGAGGTGGCCTTCGAGGCATCCGTTGCTTTTCATCACAGCAACTGGCGGCTGCCTTTTAGACTGGAGCGGGTACTTAGTTGGATCATTGTCACACCTCGAATGCATGGGATTCATCACTCCATTGTACAGCGGGAGACAAACTCTAACTATTCCAATCTGTTCACCATTTGGGACCGCCTCCATCGCACTATACGACTTAATATTCATCAGGATGATATTACAATAGGTGTGCCCGGTTACCAGGAAGACGATGATGATCAAACTGTGAAGGGGTTACTCCTGCTGCCCTTTCGTCGACAGAAGGAGTACTGGAAACTGCCAGACGGAACACATCCCGATCGCCCGGATGAAGGTGACCGGGATCAGCTGAGACAATAGATTTTTTTATCTCTGGGAAATCAGGTGCCAGGCACTTGTGAAATGCCTGGCACCTATAAGTAAATGCAGCAACTAATTAAACAGATTAACCGATAATGATGAAGAGCAAAGAAATTGAATTTTCCGGCAGTCAAAATGGAAAGCTCTCTGCGCGGATTGATGAGCCTGAGGAAGGGGTAAGCAAAGGAGCGGTTCTTTTTGCTCACTGTTTTACATGTGGTAAGAACCTTTGGTCTATCGGTCATATCAGCCGCACGCTTACAGAGCATGGAATGGGCGTTTTCCGGTTTGATTTTACCGGATTGGGTGAAAGTGAGGGAGATTTCTCAGAAACCGATTTTTCTTCAAATGTTGAAGACTTGCTTGCCGCTGCCAATTATATGAAAGATGAATGGGTTGCTCCTGATTTGCTCATAGGTCATTCGTTAGGCGGGGCCGCTGTGTTACAGGCGGCAAATCTGATTGATACGGTAGAAGCGGTGGCGACAATAGCGGCACCCGCCAATCCGGGACATGTAAAACATCTGCTTGAAGATAAAATCGAGGAAATTAAAGAAAGGGGACTGGCAAAGATTAAGCTGGCGGGACGCACATTTACTATCAAAGAGCAGTTTCTGAATGATCTGAAGGAGCAGAATATGGACAACATCATCAGAAACCTGGACAAAGCTCTCGTCATTTTCCATTCACCGGTTGATGAAATTGTCGGTATCGATAATGCGGCTCATATCTATAAAATGGCTCGTCACCCCAAGAGCTTTATTTCACTGGATAAAGCTGATCATCTGTTGACTAATGAAGAGGATGCGAAATATGTAGGATCGGTGGCTGCGGCTTGGGTGGATCGATATTTTTGACGTAATGGGTAATTCGTGATGCGTAAGCGAGCAGCTCATTATTAAGCTCAAAGGGAGTTGCACCCCCGCTTTTCATTAACAGCATGGCTTTTCACTTTGCTGTTTTGGCGGACAAGGATTGTTCCCGTAAGAACAGAAAACACAGCAATCTCCTGTTTTAGATTTGATCACATCTCCACAATCCGCACACTCCCAAAAGAACTGGCAGGAATCGGTGGACATAGTTTCTTTAGTCTTGCTCCCACAATTTGGACAGGTTATTTCTGAGGTTAATGTAAGTTTATTCATTTGATCACTCATCACGCATTACGAAGTTTTTTCCCCGCTTCACTTTGTCCTTCCAACGCCTCAAGAATAGGACAATCTCCTTTAGGGCCTTCACCATCACACGAGTCTATTAAATCAACCAGTGTAGCTTTAATACACTGTAAATTTTCAATTTTCTCGAGCACATCCTGGTACTTTTGCTGCGCCTCCTGCTTAACTTCAGAACAAGTAGATCCGTCGTCCATACGCAATTCCAGCAGTTCCTTTATTTCGCTGAGCGTGAAACCGAGTTCCTGTGCCCGCTTAATAAATTTAATTTGATTGATGTGCCGTTTCGTAAAGATACGATAGCACGAGCGCCTTCGATCAGGCTTGGGAATGAGGCCGCGCTTTTCATAATAGCGAACCGTTTCTTTATTGACATTGGTCCGGCTTGCCACTTCTCCAATTTTGTAGGAGACTGTTTTTGAATCCATACTTTAAAATTAGATTAAAGGTGCCAGGCACTTGCGAAGCGTCTGGCACCTAAGATTAATCCTTTTTAACCATAGTCTTACCGCAGCAGCAGGTAGGGTTTTGATCCCCTGAACAATCTGATGGTGCTCCTTTAGTTACGGTAACTTCACAACCACAGCTTTCATCAGGGCATTGGTAAACTTCTCCTTTTTTTAAAGGCATAATGATTCCTCCATTTTAAAATATTACGATTCGTATTTAATATAAGGCCTGTACCATGGTCGAGAGTCAAGTAGAAATTTGGGTTTAATAGAATATACTTAATGTACTCTTTCAAAAAGCATAATCAGGATGAATACGGCCAGAATTTTTCTTTCTCGCCATTTTCCCAGGCTTGTCTTACTTCTTCCTTACCCAAATTCCAATCAAAACGAATTCTTTGATTGATTTCCCGCAGGTCTTGTATCAGTTCATGAGTTGAAGGGCGTCCTGTATACCAATAGCCATTATATATCTTAAAGATTTTCAATCCCGGTTCCAGAATTAGCACATGAGGGATCATCGGGTTATGCCGGGGATCGGTATATTCTGTAATATCTAAATCCTGTTGAACCTTTCGCTCCGGATCACCTAAAAAAGTCCACTGCGCTCCAAGAGCTTTTTTAAACTCCAGCAGTTCCAGTTTTTTATCTGTGGTGATGGTAACTAATTCAGTATAGCTTACCTCCAGTTCGGGATAAAAATCGACCAGCTTTCTGTGAAACCGGTGCTCTTTTGGACAAAAGTGTCCGCGGGAGAGGGTTATAATCATTGGGCTGGATCCCTGTAGGTCAGATAGCTTTTTAAGTTTACCCTTATGATCTTTCAGTTCATAGTCAGGAAAAGGTGAATTGGGTTTGATATCTACTCTCATGATATTTTTAAATTAAAAGATGATTAGCGTATTGAACAGTTAAAGTAACTTTTGTAAACCATATTCACTCTTTTTTAGGTCATTTTTGCAAAGTGGGTATACGTCTTTCCCGTCACCTTTTTATAACTTTCCAAATCGGCGGCAGCATAAATACTAAGTGCCGGAAGAAATGTAATCTGGATAATGGGCAGGATTCCAACGTGGCGACTACCTAAGCTAATGATGGGCATGCTGGAATTATATTTCCAGAGGCCTTATATAGACGGCCATCCATTCCAGGAAAACGGCGGCAACGAAACTGATAAGCAGCAACATGATATAGCCTGTAACATTCGGTTTGAAAAAATGAACGGAGGGTACGAGCAGGGTTGTAACTTTCCACAGCCCCAGCACAATTAAAATATCTCCGAATACAGCTGTCCACATCCATAGAGTTGCCTTCCAAAACGACCAGCTCCACATATTATAGAACCAGATACACTGGGTGAATTCCCAGGTCATATTTAAAATAAAAGCCCAGAGGATGATATTTGTCAGCTTGTTATTTCTCATTGTTAACCTTCTCTGGTAGTGATTCTATCGCTTCAAGCCATGGAATCACTTTTATTACTTCACTGCTCGTCCCATAATATGAGGCCCCACCACCGGCAGTGAAAGCCGGAAATGTTCTATTTCTACATAATCAAACCCTGCGTTTTCTATTGCTTCCCATGTTTCACGATCGGGATGGCAACCATCAGCCATGTGTTTCCAGAGTGGTTCAACCCAACGCTGGGCTTTTCGCAATGAAGTTCCCTCGGGTGCAGCAACATGTTCCATGAATAAAAATTGTCCGCCCGGTTTAAGTACTCTTTTTATTTCTGAAAGAGTATCATCCGGATTATCTACCGAACAGAGAACTAAGGTACTTACAACAGCATCAACACTGTCATCAGACAGTGGAATATTTTCCGCTGTTCCGGTTATAATTTCTATTTCCTGCTTAAACTGTTTCGCTTTTTCTTTAAGATAATGTTGCATGAAGGGACTTGGCTCCAGACCGATCAGGGAAATATCTTTTGGGTAGTATTCCAGATTGGCTCCGGTTCCGGGACCAATTTCTAACACACGTCCTGAAACATCTAACAGCAAGCTTCTTTTTCGCTCATTCACCTTTTCATTATAGCGTTCGCTGCCTTTATGCAACAGCCATGCATTGAGGCGGGAAGTAAATCCGGTATGTTTTGTCATATGGTAGATTAAAAAGTAGTTGTGTTTAAACAGTTATAAGTACAGAAGTAAGAATGCAGGAGCCGGAATTCAGAAATTAGCAATTCTGACTCCTGGCTTCTTTATTACTTATATAAACAATTTCATCAACAAACCAACAGCCAGCCAGAGGTATGAAAGCCAGGCCAGGTATTTTAGTATAATTTCCAGTCTTGTTTTATCACTTTTATGCTTGTGGCCTTCTCCGTGTTTTTGAGAACGAAAATTTAGCCATACCAGTACGGCCGTAATTAATAAAAATACCAGATTAAGATAAAAGGTATAGTTTATTTTGAAATGATCCTGCATAGCAAAACTTTTACCTGTACCCGTGGGCAGGATACCTGCTAAGTCAAAGCCGTAATAGAGGATCAGGGCTGAGAGAACCAGCGAGAACAGCAGTGTTACAAGTATGTAGAGCGACATTTTCCAGCCATAATATTTGGCATTGATTCTCAGCACGGGGAATACCACCAAATCGCTGAAAATAAAAGTCATCACCCCGGCAAAACTGACTCCGTTTTCATACAAAACCGCGGCCAATGGTATGTTTCCCATTGAACCGATAAACGTAAAAAAGGCAACGATGGGTCCTATAAGCACATGTTCTAACAGTTGAAGAAAAGTATAGTTAGCATTTTGGCTTGTTCCGATAAAAAGTGTTTCAAAAAATGAGTTAGGTACAAATACTGCAACAATACCGGCTACCGTAAAACCAATGGAAACATCTTTCCATACCATGTTCCATTCCATCAGGTATTGTTTACCAACGCGGTTCCAGGCTTCAGGTTTTTTAAGTTTTTCTTTCCAGTCTGTTTGCTTCTCTTCTGTGGAACCTTGTTGTTCCTGGTCGAGTTTCTGTCTGGTTTTTTTAATGAGGTTTTCGGGATAGGTGGCCTTTACAAATACCCACATAAACAGGATGAGCAAAATGCCGCCGATATATTCGGCTGCCATAAACTGCCATCCCAGGAAGATGAAAATTACGATACCAAGCTCTATTACAAGATTTGTAGAAGCGAGCAAAAAAGCTAAAGAAGGAATAAAGCTCGCCCCTTTTTTGAAAAGTGAACGTGTAGTTGCGAGAGCGGCAAAACTGCATGAACTGGAAATAAAACCAAAAAAGGTGCCAAGTCCCATGCTTTTTGCATCCGTTTCACCCATCGACTTCCGCATTCGCTCCCGGGTTACAAAAACCTGAATCATACTGCTTACGAAGTACCCTAAGATAAATGCCCATAAAGCCATCCAGAAAAAGCCTAAGGAAGTAAGGGCGGCTTGGTGCCAGCTTTCAAGAAAGCCGGAAGGCTGTGTTTGCAGCAGGAGAAACATAAGAGCAAGCGGTTAGATAAATAGTTGCTAAAACTAACGCAATCAATGATTTCTCCGTTTCTGAACGCCGTTCTCGGCGTTTTGTTGATCGGCATTTTTGCAATTGAACGATATCAGACCTTTGTTGGTAATGAAAAGTTCCTGAAATCAATGATTCCCCATCATTCCCATGGCCATTCATATATGTACGGAAGCTTCGATTACCGATCCTGAAATTGAAAAGCTCTGCGATGAAATTATAAAAGCTCAGAGGCAAGAGATCAGGCGGATGAAAGAGATTATGGGGAAATATTAATTAAAACCAGTAGTGCCCAAAACTTTTTTAAAAAATAGAAAAATAGATTCATTTAAGCCTTTAAAGGCACTCTTTAGAGTTATGCCACATTCAGACCCCTTGCCATTTCCTAAATCATCTTGTTCATTTTCTTTGTTTGCCCAAAGTTGATCCTTCGGCAAGCTCAGGACAGGCTACCCAAAAGAAAGGGCACTTTTTCTAAGGTGTTTTTTGTCCCGAAGCTGTCGGGATTGACAAAATCTACAAAAACCGTCCCGAATGGTCGGGACTACACTGATGAAAAAGGTAGCAAAAACATTCTCATAAAATTATGATTTTCTCTTGTCTGTACGTACCATTTTTTCAACCTTTAGGACACTATCGGATTAAAACCTTTAAATGAGTTTTTATTCATCTGTAAGCTGAACCAATTCCATCTGCTCAAGCAATACCGTTCCGTTTCCTTCAAGCTTAAGGCCTACCTGTCCCGCTTCGGGTGCATCGCCATGGCCGTGAACTACCATCTGTTTATCAACATAGCCGCGAAAATGGGTCCCGCTGCCAACAACACGTACAAACAAGGGTTTTGAAACATCGGTTTGGCCTTCTGCAAACACTTCCGGTTGTCCTTCAATCATTCGTCCCTGTTGAACAGTGCCATCAGAGGAGACAGATACATAGTCATAATTAGCGCTGTCTTGTACATGATTGACGAGCGTAATGGTTCCGTTAAAAGCTGACACGTCCAACCGATAATCTACCTGCACGTTTTGATAATTTTCGTGGGTGACAAAGAACCCGTTAAGATTATCACCTGATAACCGAAGGGCATAAGAACCGGAATCAGTTTGAACAGCTTCAGCATTTAACTGTCCGGCACTGCCACTGATAAAATGAAAATTATTTTGCAGCGCCTGTACAGCGCCGTTCTCTATTTCCCAGATCCAGTCGCCGTTTTCATTTACGTTAAAAGCAGTTGGAACTGTTTCATTTTGTGAAGATTCATCAAAATCTGTTTGTTCAGTATCTTCAACTTGAGCTGCCTGTACACCCACTCCGTGTTTAAATACCATTTTTGCTCCGTTATCGCCGGTTTGGAAGAGAAGAAACAGTCCGATAAACGAGAGGGCAAAAAAACCGAGATGCAACTTCCGGTGATGCTTTGCCGGTACTTTCCAGGTAGCCAGAATACGGGCTAAAGCATAGATTCCATAAAACCAGACGGTCCACCAGGCCCAGTCGGCATGAGTGTTTAGTACCGTCTGTGCTTCTGCCGGCAAAAACACACTATTAGCAGCGGCTTTACCGGTGAAATAGACCCCAACGGCAGCAACTGCTCCAATTCCATAGAGGAATGCTGTTGCTTCTTCTGTCCACCATTTTTGTTCTTTGGGAAGGAAAAAAGAGATAAAATCAAACAGTATAGCAACTGCTAAAATAGCAAGGGGAAAGTGTACCAGCATCGGGTGAACACTCGGCGCCCATTCAGGTATTAGTTCCATAATTTACTCCAACGTACTTTGTTTAGGGTTGAAAGCGGCAGGCCGGTATCACCGAGCCTGTCGCCGAAGTTTCAAACAAGGGCGGAGTAATCAAGTCAGCCCTCATTTTTATTCATTTTGTGATCGTCATTTTTGTTCTTTTGCATGTGATGCATATCCATATTGTGGTGCATGTTCATATCCATACTGTCTTGCTTCATATGCTTCATGCACATTTGCATACAGTTAGACATGTTGCCATCCATCATTCCGTGCATGCCGGACATCATGGTACTGTCGCCATGCATATTTTGCATCATCATACGCATCATCATCTGACGCATCTGAGGATTGTTCATCATCTTTTCCATCATAGCTTGCATGGTAGAATCCGACATCATTTCCATTTGATGATAGATATCTTCTGTCTGATTATTCTGTTGCTGAGCCTGAACCGGCTGAGCAAAAAACAGGGCCGTTACAAGTGCGCTTAGTGTGAGTAGTCGTTTCATAATGAATCACCTTTTTGGTTTTAAGTTATAGTTGTAATCACTCTTAATTATTGGGATTTATTTCTTTCCTGGTTTCTCCGCATCCCGGCATCATCTGTCCCAGATAAGGGTTAACAATTTTTTCCTGATCACTAATCCAATGAGCACCACCGTTAGCTGCCATTGGGCAGTATTGAATGTAAAGGGTCTTGCCTTCATAGCCTTGATTCTTCAATGCTTTGGCCAGCAGGGCTGAGATATCTTTAAATGCCGATCTTAGTTCACCGATATCATCAGTTTGTACGCCTTTATTAACAGTTTTAATCATTGCAGAATGATGCTGTAGATGCTTTTGTGCATGTTCTTCGTGATTTTTCATTTCGCTGTTTTCCATAGCTTCTTCTCTGAATTCAATCAGAGAAGACTTGGCATTATCAAAATTATCGTCAGCCAGTGCATTTTTAACATTCATATAATGGCTGACTAATTTTGAAAGATGTTCCCGATGTTGATGTTCCTGGGCCCATCCGGTTACAGCCGAAATCGAAAACAATGTTATTAGTAAAAGTGATTTGAGAAGTGTCATAATTGATCTTTTTGTTTGGTTAATGGCTAAAGTTCTTTAGTAATTTCCCCGCATCCCGGCATTTCTTGTCCCAGATAAGGGTTTATGATTTTTTCCTGTCCACTGACCCAATAAGCACCTTCTCCATCAAGAGCCATAGGGCAAAACTGTACGTATAGAGAACGCTCAACTCCAAAAGTAGTCAGCGTTTCAGCCAGTGCCCCGGAAAGAAGGGCAAACTGTTTACGGAATTCCTCAAGGCCTTCTGCCTGTTCTACAGCCTCAATATGTTTTTTCAGGGCGCTTAAGTGGGTCATCCAGACTTCCATTTGTTGATTGTCTTTAATCAAACTCATATCAACAGCAGATAATGCTTCTTTCATGGCATTTACACCGGATGAAGCCGTTTGTAAATCATCCTGAGTCAGCGCATTTTTTACTTTTAAATAGGCATCGACCAGTTGATCAAGCTGCTTTATGAAAGCATCAGGAACTTCTTTTTTGTCAATACTTGCATTCCCTGATTCAGAAACTTTTTGAGATGACTGTCCCATCTTCATTTTTGGGCTGCTGTTCTCCATATCGCCCATGTTCATCCCGGGCATGCCGGGCATTCTCGGAGCACCGCCGCTTCCGGGATCGCGGTTCATCATACTCAATTTACCGGCCAACTGGGCGGCAGCGTCTATCATAAAGTTACCCTGAACAACTACAGATTCACCTTCTTTAAGGCCTTCTATCACTACATAATTGTCACCTACTCTGGGCCCTAAAACAACCTCGCGGGCCGCAAACATAGGTTGAGCAGCACCGGGAACTTTTACATAGACAATGGATCGTTTGCCCGTCCACATCACAGCACTCCGCGGTATCTGGAGTGTGGGTTGACCTTCATAAAGTGCAGCTGAAACAATCCCCTTCGCCAGCATATTCGGCTTCAGCAATCCATCCTCATTGGCAACTTCTGTACGCACTGTTATCGTTCTATGTTTTTCACCAACAATGGGATCGATATAAGTTACCTCTGCTTCAAATGTCTGCCCGGGATAGGCCGTAACCGTAAAATTAACTTTATCGCCCGTATCCATCCCCATAATATCGTTTTCATAGGCTTGAAAAAGCACCCAAACGCTTGACAAATCTGCCATTTTAAGCAAGGGTTGGCCGGGTGTGATATAATCGCCTGTTGCAATATTCAAATCTAAAACATAACCGCTTTGGTTGGCACGAATGATAAAGTTGGTTTGGGGTTCACCCGCCTGGATGATAGCATCAATCTGCTGTTCAGACAGTTCCCAATTTTCAAGCTTTTGACGTGCAGAGCGATATAAAACAGGATTTGATTCCCGTCTGCGATAGGCCTCAAGCAGCTCTTTTTGAGCCGTAATTAATTCCGGAGCATATACTGAAGCCAGCTTGTCGCCTTTTTCTATATAAGCGCCTGTAAAATTCACATACAGCTCTTCAATGCGCCCCGGAAAGTAAGCCGGTATTACACTGATTTTTCGTTCATCCACCGCAACTTTACCGGGCATACGAATCCGATTGACTGCTTCTGCGCTGACAACCTGGGCTGTAGCAACATCAGCCAGTTTCATAGCAACGGGGGTCATTGTCAGTGCTTGCGGATTCTCCGGCTGTCCCGATTCCGAACTTTCGACAGGTATTAATTCCATCCCGCAGATCGGGCAGTTGCCGGGCTCACTTTTGCGTATCTGAGGGTGCATACTACATGTATAGACAATATTTCCCTCTTCATCGGTGTGAGTCTCGGCTATATGCCGCTCCATATTGACAGTTTCAGCAGAAGATCCGCCGAAAAACAACCATCCCAGCAGGAGGCCGGTTAACAGCAATCCACTTATTTTGGCTATTTGTTTGAAGTTGATTTGTGTTTTCATGATTAAAGTGTCATTGGTTGGGACGTAGCATGCTACGTCCTTATATGATTATTTGCTTATTTCAGATGGTTCTATATTATACTTACCGTACAGATACTCGATTCGTGCCTTCGCGATATACATATTTCCGAGGGCCCTCTGCTTGGCGAGCCGGTATTGCAGTATTCGCCGCTGGAGCCGGAGAATCTCTTCAAAATCAGTTTCGCCGGTGGCATATTCCTGTTGCAGCACGTCCAATGCCTGACGGCTTCGCTGAATTTGTGTTTCAGAATAAAGTTTATAATTGCGGTTAGCTGTGTGATAGTCCCGCAATGCGCTTTCAACTTCTGTAACAAGATTATCCTGTGTAGCAAACTGCTGATACTGAATAACATTCTTTTGAAGCACGGCTTGCCGTTTTTTAGCTTTATACTTTTCCCTGAAAAGCGGAATTTGAATGGTTATGTTAGCTACAAAGGCATTTTTACCATTATTTGGTAGTGCCATAGGACGTTCTTCTATGAACATATAACCCGCCCCGATTCCAAAGCTTGGATAGCCCGAAAGCCGGGCGGCGGTGATGGATTCTTCTGCTGACTGCTCCTTGAAATACAGCCGGTTCAGCCTGGGATTATTTTTTAGCACCAGTTGCATGATCCGTTCTTTGGTAAGGGAAAGCTCAACCGGTTTAAGGGATGATGGAATTCCAAGTGTGATATCGGTATCAACGGTATTTAACAGCTCATTGAATTCCCGTATAAGCACGTGTTTGTCATCAATCAACTGCTGTTTTTGAACCCGCAAATCTTCAAGCTCGATTTGCGCCTGCAGCACATCAGCCTGATTGCCCGTGCCGGTTTGGTATTTTTGCAGAGTGATATCTAACAAAGTCTCCATAACGTCAATGTTTTCCTCTGATATTGAGATCTGTTGATTGATAATATAAATAGAATACCATTTCTCCTTCACCCGGTAAAAAAGCCGGTTGCGTTGATCCTGAAACTCCGCAAACTGAGCTTTTGCATCTAAAACGGCGGCATCTGAGCGTGCGTCTAAAGTGCCAAACCAGGGGAACATTTGCATAACAGATATTCGTGCAGTTTGGGGACCTAATCTCGTTTCAATAGGAGAAATAAAATATCCGAACATTACTTCGGGATCGGGTAGTGTCCCAACCTGCGGCGCTTCCTGAAGGGCAGCTAAATAACGATAGAAATCAGCCTGCAACGCCGGGTTATTTTCTGCGGCTGTTTTTAAGTACTGCTGTAACTGTTGAGTGGAATCGGGTTGTTGAGCAGGGGCTGTAAGAGGAAGAATGATTAGCGCTAGTAGAATTAGAATTGTTCTTAACTCTTTGGACCCATCCCAACCCCTCCCTACGACAGAAAAGCACTGTCGCAAGGAGGGGCTCTTTTTATTGCTCTTTCCACATTCCATCGATTGATTTTTGAAAATGAAGAAGCTCCCCTCCTTGTTCCGATGTTTTTTATCGGGATAGGGAGGGGCCGGGGGTGGGTCAGAAAGCAGGGAATTCTGATGGACTTTCCCCACGCTACTGATGAGAGATACTACTCGCTCAAAAATATGCAGGAAGCAGCGGAAGTTCGGGAGTACAACTCCCTCACAACTTTTGGTGGAGGATTGGTTCTGAACTGTTAAATCTTTCATATTGTTTTTACTTAGTAGTCAAAATGTTAGAATCATCTGATTTCCGCTTCAACTGCCATTCTTTCCAGACAGCATACATCACAGGAACCATAAACAAGGTTATGATCGCCAGTGTCATACCACCTACACTGGGAATGGCCATCGGGACCATAATATCAGAGCCCCGGCCGGTTGAAGTGAGTACCGGAATAAGTGCCAGAATAGTGGTAGCCGTCGTCATCATGGTGGGACGGATACGACGTCCCGCTGCTTCCATGACAGAAGTATGTATTTCCTCAACGTTGTTCGGTTCATCGCGTTCAAATACCTGAACAAGATACGTAGCCATAACAACCGCGCCTTCTGTGGCAACACCAAACAATACAAGGAAGCCCACCCACACGGCGATACTTAGGTTTACTGTGCCCATTTGGAACATATTGCGAATATTCTGCCCGAAGATGCTAAAATCCATAAACCAGGGTTGGCCATAGAGCCAAAGAAGGATAAATCCGCCGGCCCAGGCTACGAAAACACTGCTGAAAATCATGGTGGTAACTGAAACCGAGCGGAATTGAAAATAGATGATCAGAAAAATCAATAGCAGTGTAATAGGAAGAATCACCATAAGGTGTTTGGACGCCCTGATCTGATTTTCATAGCTGCCTGCAAAAGTGTAACTGACGCCTGCCGGTACGGTTAAAGCGCCGGTTTCAATCTTTTGTTGCAGCAGGTTCTTTGCACTTTCAACGACCTCTACGGATGAAATACCATCCTGCTTGCCAAAAGTTACATAGCTAACCAGAAAGGTATCTTCACTTTTAATAACCTGCGGGCCCTGCCGGTACGTGATTTCAGCCAGCTGCCCGAGCGGTACCTGGGTTCCTGTATTGGTAGGAACCAGCATATGTTTAATGTCAGAAGGTTCGTCCCTGAATTCACGGGCATAGCGCACCCGAACGGTATAACCCTCGCGTCCTTCCACCGTTTCTGTTACGGGAATGCCGCCAAGCGCCACTTTTATAAATTGTTGTACATCTTGCATGGTGAGGCCATACCGCGCAATCTTATTACGGGTCACCTCAATTTCGAGGTATGGTTTACCCACTATGCGGTTAGCAAAAATGGTTTGATCAACGATACCTGGTACTTTTGTAAGCAAGTCCTCAAGCTTAAATCCGAAGGACTCAATAGTCTTTAAATCAGAGCCTTTAATTTTAATGCCCAAAGCGGCGCGCATTCCTGATTGCAGCATGATTTGTCGCACCTGAATGGGTTGTAATTTAGGGGCGGAAGTCAGTCCGGGAATATGATCCGTAACTTCTACAATTTCATCCCAGATATCGTCAGGTGACTGAATATGGTCGCGCCATTGACGATAATACTTTCCATTGGGATCGGGAATAAGTTCACCGCTTTCATTTCGTACATATTCTCCATCTTCACTAACCCTAAACCGGATGCGGTCTCCCTCATCATTGGTTTTATACTCCGTTTTGTAGGTAATCAAAATCTCATACATCGAAACAGGAGCTGGATCGAGCGCAGATTCTGTACGTCCCATTTTGCCTACAACATTTTCCACTTCGGGAATCGTTGCCACACTCATGTCAACCATCTGCATATATTCGATAGACTGTTCAACCCCTACATGCGGCATGGTGGTAGGCATCAACAGAAAGGACCCCTCATCAAGATCCGGCATAAATTCTTTACCCATACCGGGGAAGGTTTGGGTAGCAGCCGTCCATGCCCCGGTTGAACGGATATTTACGCCAACAGCATCAAATCCGGTAGCTACAAAACCAAAAACCGTAGCAAAACCAAGCCAGGCCATCACTGCCCACAGCGATAAAACGGCCGGAATGGATAGAAACAGCCCTTTATGTTGAAGACACCACCTAAGCATAGGACGGTAGTAATAGATGACAGCCCAAAAACTGCCCAGTATGAGTGTAAGAAGCAGCGCTATAGTAACGAAGTTGAGGAAAAAGCCCGACGCCGGCCCCAATAGCAACCAGTGGTGGGTTAACAGCCAGGTCGTAGCAAATACGACAATGACCATATTTAGGAAGGGAACCCATTTTTGATGGCGTTCATCAATAAAAAGAGCGCCGCCATTTAGCAGGCCGAAAGCCATGAGCGCTAAGCCGGCCCAGGGTCCAAAAAAGAGGGCAATGGCCAGTCCGCCGGCCAAAAGCAGTCCATTCCAGAGCAGTTTAATAGGCCTTTTCCTGATATTTATAGAGAAAAACCAGTGGGCGAAGGCAGGAATCAGCGTAAGGACAATGATCATAGACGCTACCATAGCAAATGTTTTGGTAAAGGCCAGCGGTTTAAAGAGCTTGCCCTCGGCAGCTACCATGGTAAAGATAGGGAGAAAGCTGACGATTGTCGTGGTTATAGCTGTAACAATGGCATGGCCCACCTCCTTAGAAGCCCTGAAAATGATTTCCAGCAGCGATTCATCAGGTCCGGCCCGTTCCATATGCTGCAGGATATTCTCCGAGAGCACAATGCCCATATCTACGATCACCCCAATCGCAATGGCAATACCGGTAAGTGAAACAATATTGGCATCTATCGACGCCAGCTTCATAGCAATGAATGTCATGAGTACCGCCACAGGCAGCATACTTGAAATGAGGAACGATGTCCGCAGGTTTAACACCATTACCACGATGACGATAATGGTAATAAGAATTTCGAGCGTAAGAGCTTCCTCCAGCGTACCCAGCGTTTCGTGAATAAGCTCTGTGCGATCGTAAAAAGGCACAATGGTTACCTGCGAAACGGTGCCGTCATTTAGCGTTTTGGTGGGAAGTCCCGGAGATATTTCTTCGATCTTCTCTTTTACATTGTTGATTACTTGCAGTGGGTTTTCGCCATACCGTGCTACGATAACCGCACCTACGGCCTCAGCTCCGCCTTTATCAAGCACGCCGCGCCTGGGTGCAGGGCCGTAATTAACATTGGCGATGTCTCCAATATAAATAGGAACATTATCGTGGACAGCTACGACCGCTTTTTCAAGGTCCTCAATATTTTCGATATAACCGAGCCCGCGCACCAGGTATTCTACATTATTCAACTCTACAGTACGAGCTCCTACTTCGGAATTACTTTGTTTAACGGCTTTAAAAACATCGGTGAGCGTGACATCATAAACTTTCATCGCTGCCGGGTTCACATCTACCTGGTATTCCTTCACGAAACCGCCGATAGGAGCTACCTCGGCCACCCCCTGTGCAGAAGAAAGCGCATAACCAACATAGAAATCCTGGATACTCCGCATTTCTTGCAGGCTCCATCCGCCGGTAGGGTTTCCCTGTTTATCACGACCTTCAAGTGTGTACCAAAAAACTTGTCCAAGAGCGGTAGCGTCCGGCCCCAATCTTGGCTGAGCACCCTCGGGCAGCATACCGGGCGGTAAAGAGCTTAATTTTTCAAGGATGCGCGACCGGCTCCAATAAAATTCGATGTCTTCTTCGAAAATGACATAAATGTAAGAAGCACCGATCATAGAACTACTCCGGATGGACTTAACGCCGGGAACGTTCAACAATTGAGTGGTGAGTGGATAGGTGATCTGATCTTCAATATCCTGTGGCGAGCGTCCCGGCCAGGTAGTATAGACGATCTGTTGATTTTGGCCAAGATTTGGCAGGGCATCTACATGAACGGGATCGCGAGGCAAAAAATCTATATCCCATGAAAAAGGTGCCACAGCAATACCCCATCCTACGAATACAAGTAAAAGCAGGACAGTTACTAATTTATTTTCAAGAAAAAAGCGTATAATTTTGTCGAGCATGATGTAACTATGAATTAGCGAAATAATAAATGATGAGTAAGAAATACGACTACGCAACACGCAGTAAACCCATGTATTTCAGTTCGTACTTATAACCTTAGATTTGATAAAAGGCTATAATATTAATCGCTAATTCAGAAAGGAGCTGTTTACTAAAAAGACAGGAGGGGGAGTGGAATTAAGATTAGGTGCGGGAACTTCACGTGGTGTTTGTACCGGTTGAAGTTCAACCGTAAAATCAAGAACCGCTGCTGAAAGCAAAACCTTAGCTTTTAAAATGGTGGGAACGGTTTCGGCCTTAGATGTGTCCTGAACATTGGCACAGGTAAAGCTGTAATCACAATTCGTTGCGTTGCCGGTGTCGCTTTTTTGATGATGTGATGCTTCACCTTGTTCAGATGAAGCGGGCATTTCACAATGACCGGCGGGCATCGCGTTAGAAGCTTTAGTCTCATGCTGCTGCATTTCCTTGTGACAAAAGTCCATTTGTCCATTTGCATACAAACAGGCAGGCAGACTAATACTTCCAATCAACGCCAAGGCGATGAATGCCGATAGAAAACGATATGTTTGGGCTTTTCTCATCAAAAACAGTTAACGTTGTAGAAACTACAAAAATTTCATTCTTTGTAAAAGGATAATTGAAAAAGGATTGCCTCACAAGATGCCAGGCACTTCATAAGTGCCTGGCACCTTTATCAGACTACCTTAAATAATATTCGCATGGCAGATAAAGAAACAGATACACTTCATATAAAAAACATGGTGTGCCCCCGGTGTATTATGGTAGTGCGTGATACATTGGAAAATCTGGGTTTTACGGTTCATGAAGTAGAGCTGGGAAGGGCGGTGGTAAGTGATGAATCAAAAGTTTCTATGTCCACCATTAATGAGCAGTTGCAAAAACATGGTTTTGAACTTATTCAGGGAAAAGATCAGCAGCTTGTCGAGCAAATCAAAGCTCTGCTCATTCAATATGTGCAAAAGCTGGAAGAATCGGAGGAAGCGCCTAAATTATCTGACTATCTGGCTAATCAATTGCATCAAAATTATTCTTCACTCAGTTCATCCTTCTCTCAAAGCGAAGACATCACTCTTGAAAAATATTTGATTCATTTAAAAATTGAGCGCGTAAAGGAACTTCTTTCCTACGATGAGTTGACGCTCAGCGAGATTGCTTACAAGCTAAGTTATAGCAGTGTTTCTCACCTTTCCAATCAGTTTAAGCAAATTACTGGAATGTCGGTGACCGATTATAAAAAAGCTAAAGATTCCTTTCGTCGTCCTTTAGATGGAATAGAACGTGGATGAAACGGATTGTACTGATTTACGCAGATGATAATAACATCAAAATCAGTGTTAAATCAGCGCAACCAGCTTAATCTGTGATCCCAAAGATTCTATAACAATTATCGAGAATTCTATAACGCAAGAAGCGGATGGGTGAGATATATTGGTCATGGAAATTAGAAAAAGCCTAAATCAAACCATGACCATTATGAACAACATTGATCAAACAACACTCAAAATATCAGGTATGTCCTGCAGCGGCTGTGCAAACACGGTAGAACAGGCCATCTCTAAATTGGAAGGAGTACAGGACGTATCTGTCAATCTGGAAAAGAATTCAGCTTCCGTAAAATACCAAAGCGATAAATTAACTGCCAACGATTTTAAAAAAGCAGTTGAATCATCCGGTTATACTTTTGAAGGAATCTTATAGACCTATCAAAATACCGCAAGTTTGTAACTTGTGGCATTACCAGCAACTATTCTGGCAAACTTGCGGCATCGTTATTTAGGGTTTTTACGTATTCATAATATTTAATCGTTAGCAAAATTATAACTAACAAAAAATGAAATTATTAAACCTGATACTACTATTCACCCTGTTTTTAATTACCAACATTACTTTAGCTCAAGAACACAGTCATAAAGGGCATGAAATGCATCAGGCAGAGCAAGATACCATGCAACACATGGGACACGAAGGCATGCAGATGACAGAAGACTATCTTTTTTACAGCCGTATCGGTTCGGGAACCGGTTGGCTGCCTGATGCTGCTCCGAATTACGGCTACATGATTCACACCGACGAATGGATGTACATGATTCATGGCAATGTTTTTCTCACCTATAATAATCAGGATATCGGTAACGAAGGAACCAGGGGTGATGAGAAATTTTACTCCACTAACTGGATTATGGGCATGGGGCAAACCGATGTGGGTGATAATGGAATGTTTCGTTTCAATGTGATGCTCTCTTTTGAGCCGTTGACGGTTGGTGGGGCAGGTTACCCGCTTTTATTTCAATCCGGTGAAAGCTGGCAGGGTGAGCCGTTGGTAGATCACCAGCACCCGCATGACCTGTTTTCGGAGCTTTCAGTTTCGTACAGACAATCGTTTTCCGACGACCTGAATGCTTTTGTTTATTTAGCTTATCCCGGTGAACCGGCACTTGGTCCTGTTGCTTTTATGCACCGTCCGTCGGGTGTTTACAATCCCAATACGCCACTGGGACATCACTGGCAGGATGCAACTCATGTTACTTTTGGAGTGGCGACTCTCGGTTTCAGTTACAAAGATTTTAAGTTGGATGGCTCAATTTTTACCGGTACTGAACCCGATGAAGACCGCTATAGTTTCGATGAGCCCCGTTTTAACTCCTATTCGCTTCGGTTGTCGTACAATCCGTCCCCAAATTGGGCACTGCAAGTATCAAGAGGATGGCTGAATGATGTACACGCTATTGGCCGGCGTGAGGATGTGAATCGGACTACGGCTTCTGTTATTCACGCAGTTCAATTGGGAGCTGAATCGTTTTTAAATACTACTGCAGTGTGGGGCTATAATGATCCGCAGCTCGGACATCATTCCGCCAGTCATTCATTTCTGTTAGCAAGTGCTTTAACTTTAAACACTACAACTATTTACGGGCGATATGAATGGGTTGAGAAATCGACCGAAGACTTGCTTTTGAATGAAGCGATCTTCGGACACGGAAACCTTTATCCGGTGAATGATGTCACCCTTGGTATTCAGCAAAAATTATTTAAAGCCTTAAATACCAATGTTTCTCTGGGTGTGCAGGGTAGTTTGTACATCACTCCTGATGATTTGGAAGAGGTCTATGGAGAAAATCCCTGGGGAGTGCAGTTTTATTTGCGCGTTTATCCCAGCTTAATGAAACATATGTAAAAGAAGCCACGGAAACACAAAAACACAAAATTTTAGTGTTTTAGTGCTTTTGTGGCGATAATTTCCTTAAAAATCATGGAACAACTAAAAACAAAACAACAAAAAACGCTGAAAATAGAAGGCATGCACTGCGCAAGCTGTGTTTCAGCGGTGGAAAAGTCGCTCAAAAAGGTAGCGGGCGTTGAGAGTGCTTCCGTAAACCTGGCTACAGAATCTGCCACAGTATCTTTTGATGAGCGGATAACGGATGATGATTTAAAAGCAGCCGTAGAAAAAGCCGGTTACTCTCTGGCAGAAGATGAAGCCCGGACACGAACGCTTAAAGTGGAAGGTATGCATTGCGCAAGTTGTGTAAATACTGTTGAAGATTGGCTGATGAGGCTGGATGGCGTTCAGGAAGCCAATGTAAACCTGGCCACAGAATCAGTAAAAGTAACTTATACCGGCAATCTCACGCTTGATGATTTTGAGCAGGCCGTGGAAAATGCGGGTTACCAGCTGCTTCGGAATGAATCGGTTTTGGGACAGTCTCAGGCTGAAAGCCATCAGCAGCGTTCGCAAAATAAGCTGGATAAAGCCCGCTCGAACATGTGGTGGGCGTGGGCACTGACCATTCCTATAATTTTGTGGATGCTGCCCCACATGTTTTTAGGCTATGCCTTTCTGGGCATGACCGGCATGGAAATCGGGATGCTTCTGCTTTCCGGCGCAGTGATCTTTGTCCCGGGCTGGGAAACCATGCGCAGCGCATGGAAGTCCGCCAAAAACGGCACGCCCAATATGGATGTGCTCATCGCCATGGGTTCGCTGGCGGCCCTTTCAACCGGAGTGGTTGCGCTGTTGCATCATTTTGGCTTAGCCCCCGACTTTCATAGTTTCGCAGGGGTAGCGGGAATGATTATGGCGTTCCACTTAACGGGACGATACATCGAAACGAAGGCAAAGGGACGAGCTTCGGATGCTATCCAAAAGCTACTGACACTGGAAGCTAAGGAAGCTGTTGTTGAAAGAAACGGAGAAGAGATCAGCATTCAGGTTCAGGAGTTGCAGATTGGCGATATCATGGTGGTTCGTCCGGGAGAGAAAATTCCCACCGACGGAAAAGTGGTTGATGGCAAAAGCAGCGTGGATGAATCGATAGCCACCGGAGAATCTATGCCGGTGGAAAAAAGCGCGGGTGACCGGGTGATCGGAGCGACCATCAACAAAAACGGCTTGCTGAAAGTAAAAGCTACGAAAGTTGGGAAGGATACTTTTCTGAGCCAGGTTATTAAGATGGTTGAGGAGGCGCAAGGCTCGAAAGTACCCATTCAGGAATTTGCGGATCGCATCACCGCTGTATTTGTACCCGTAGTTTTGGGTATCGCGCTTCTGACTTTAGTTTCATGGCTCATCTTTCCTGCATTTTTTGGAAGTATCGCTCAGTGGGCGGATTCTTTTATTCCGTGGATTAATCCCACTATGGGCTCAACAGCTTTAGCTTTTTTTGCGGCTATTGCTGTATTGGTGATCGCTTGTCCCTGCGCTTTGGGACTCGCCACGCCCACCGCGCTGATGGTCGGTTCGGGCATGGGCGCCGAAAACGGGGTGCTTATTCGAAAGGGTGAAGCCATCCAGCTTATGAAAGATGTGGATACGATTATTCTGGATAAAACCGGCACGATCACTAAAGGAAAACCAGGGGTGACCGATATTATTTCACTTAACGGAGATTCCGAAGATACGCTGATTCGATGGGCGGCTTCCGCGGAGAGTGGCTCTGAACATCCCTTGGGAAGGGCAGTAGTAGATCATGCTAAAGAACTTAATCTGCCACTTTTTAAAACAGATGATTTTGAGGCTGTTACGGGGAAAGGAGTGAAGGCGAGAGTGAAAAGTGAGAAGCAAGAAGTGAGAAGTGAAGTGCTGATTGGAAATCGTGGCTTGGTTCAGGAATTCGGAATTCCTGTTGATGCATCGGTTGAGGGGCAGTTAAGCAATCTCGAAATGCAGGCTAAGACGGCGATGTTGGTGGCTGTTGATGGAAAATTAAGTGGCATTGTCGCGGTTGCGGATCCGATTAAAAAGGACAGTCAAAAAGCGATCAAAATGTTAAAAGTATTCAGTTTAACGCCAATTATGATTACAGGCGATAATCAGCGAACTGCCGAAGCCGTGGCCGCGGAGGTAGGCATCACCCAAGTAATTGCCGGCGTGTTGCCTGACCAAAAATCGGCAGAGGTGAAACGCCTGCAGGAAGGTGGAAAAGTAGTAGCGATGGTTGGGGATGGTATCAACGATGCTCCAGCACTGACGCAGGCCGATGTAGGGATCGCCATAGGTACCGGCACAGATGTGGCCATCGAATCAGGCGATATTGTGCTGGTTCAGGGCAATTTAAGCGCGGTGGTTAAAGCGGTTAAGTTGAGTCAGGCTACATTCAAAAAGATCAAACAGAATTTGTTTTGGGCCTTTTTCTATAACGTCGTAATGATACCGCTGGCCATTTTTGGTTTGTTGCATCCGCTGCTGGCCGAAGCGGCCATGGCTTTTAGCTCGGTGAATGTGGTGACGAACTCGAGAAGACTCAGAAAGGAAAATATTTAGCTGGATTTTTGGCAGCGACAGCTGTTACACAAAGAGGCACAGAGAAGACACAAAGTTTCTGTGCTACTCTGTCTCCCTTGTTAGTTCAGTGATAAAACATCTTAGATAATTTACTTATTCAAAAACAATCCAGGAAAATGGAACACAATAACGGGCATAAACACATGGATCATCACAAACATATGAACCACGAGGATCAAGAAAAATCTTCGCTCAACAAATTGGCAGCGAGCGCTACTACGCATTGTATGACCGGTTGTGCGATTGGTGAAGTATTGGGCTTAGTTATTGGTACGGCATTAGGGTGGAGTAATATTGCCACTATAGCTTTAGCAGTGGCATTGGCTTTTTTGTTCGGTTATTCGTTAACCATGCTTCCTTTGTTGAGATCAGGGATAGCTTTTAAAGAAGCTACAAAGCTGGCGTTAATCGCCGATACAGCCTCTATTACGGTTATGGAAATTGTAGATAACTTAATTATGGTTGTTATTCCCGGTGCTATGGCTGCCGGACTTGACGACTGGCACTTCTGGATTAGCATGACGGTTGCGCTGGCAATAGCCTGGGTAGTGGCATTTCCTGTAAACCGATGGTTGATAGGACGGGGAATGGGGCATGCGAAAGTGCATGCGCATCATCAGCATTAGGTTTGAGAAAGAGGGTTTTATGCAGAAATATTTTGCTGTTCTGACAATTATCTTGCTTTTTGGAATGGTACTGACTCGAAGCCTAATGATGAAAAGGCAGGGGATAAAAGCAGTATATTTTGGAAAAGAAGATAAGAAGGACTTTTTCATTCCGCCCTTTGCCCTTTTTTACTTCTATCTGATATTTGCCAATACATTTAATTTACCGGCAGTAAACGAGCAAGAATTTTTTCGATCTGAAGTCGCATCTTGGATTGGAGTATTCGTTTGCTTGTGGGGTTTATTGCTATTCTTGCTGAGTCTGATTTCTTTTGGAAAAAGTTTTCGTGTTGGTATCGATACACACAAACCCGACAAGCTTGTAACTACCGGGATCTTCGCTTTTAGCCGTAATCCTATTTATGTAGCGTTTGCAATAATTCTTGCCGGTCAGTTTTTGATATTCCCAGACTGGATTTTTTTGGTCTATCTCGTAGCAGGTATATTCTTGTTTCACCGTCAAGTATTGCGGGAGGAAGAATTCATGAAGAAACAGTACGGAAGGAAATATTTGCAATACTGTAATCAAGTGAGAAGGTATCTTTAGAGAATGGCCGGAAGAAAGGATTGCACTGAGATGCGGAGAGAAGGCTCGGAGTTTTGCAGGTTTTTCTCTGTATAACTCTGTGCTAACCTCTGCGGTTCTCTGTGCTCTTGCAAAATAACTCTCTTGGACTTTTAAAAATTTTTTACGAAACTACTTTTGTAGTTAAATAAAAACGTTGGCTAAAAAAGAGGATAATATGCATTGGTATATAAAAGTATTAAAAGACTACGCAGAGTTCGAGGGACGGGCAAGAAGGAAAGAGTACTGGATGTTTACGCTTATCAATTCTCTAATAGGAATTGCCTTTGGATTGGTAACAGTTATTTCCGGTAATGCCGGAGGTGAAGCAGCGATAAATATATTTATGATTCTTTATATCATTTATACTTTTGCAGTTTTTGTTCCGAGTCTTGCAGTATCTGTTCGCCGGCTTCATGATACCGGCCGCACCGGTTGGTGGCTATTGATAGGTTTAATTCCTTTTATTGGTCCTATTATTATCCTAGTCTTTATGGTTCTGGATAGCAACCAAGATGAGAATCAATATGGGGCAAATCCGAAGGCTGCTACTGTTTAACATATAAATTTTTTGGGCTTACACTGAGCTTCACAGAGAAGGCACGGAATTCCACAGTGGTTTTTCTCCCTGTACCTCTGTACTAAAATCGAAGTTTTATTTGATCTGAAAATAAAAAGGCAGCCCCCGATCGCTGTCGGAGCTGCCTTTTGGTTATTACATCTTTGACTGCAATCAGTCCAGATCGAAACGATCCAGGTTCATCACCTTGCCCCATGCAGCGATAAAGTCCTTAACGAACTTTTCTTCTGCACCTTCATATCCGTAGACTTCAGCCAAGGCACGCAACTCTGAATTCGAACCGAAGATCAGATCGGCACGAGTGCCGGTCCATTTAACTTCTCCGGTCTTACGATCGCGGCCTTCGAAAACATACTGGGCATCAGAAGTCGCTTCCCAGGTGGTACCCATATCAAGCAGGTTCCTAAAGAAGTCGTTGGTCAGTGTTCCGGGGCGATCCGTAAAGACCCCATGCTTTGACTGATCGTAGTTGGTCTCCAGCACACGCATACCACCGAGTAGTACCGTCATTTCAGGCGCGGTCAGGGTCAGCAGCTGGGCCTTATCTACCAGCATTTCTTCTGTTGTGATGTTATGCTTTGGCTTGAAGTAGTTACGGAAACCGTCTGCTTCCGGCTTCAAGAATTCAAATGATTCTACATCGGTTTGTTCTTGGATGGCATCAGTACGTCCCGGTGTGAACGGCACGGCCGCCTCATGACCGGCTTTCTCAGCCGCTTTTTCAATGGCTGCACATCCTCCCAGAACGATGAGGTCTGCCATTGATACCTTTTTATCACCTGACTGGCCGTCGTTGAACGCTTTTTGAATTCCTTCAAGCATCTCCAGTACTTTAGACAACTGCTCAGGATTATTCACTTCCCAATCCTTCTGCGGAGCAAGACGAATACGCCCCCCGTTCGCGCCGCCTCGCTTATCGGATCCACGGAAGGTTGAGGCAGATGCCCAAGCGGTTGATACCAGTTCAGAAACCGTTAAGCCGGAGTCAAGAATCTCTGCTTTTAGCTTTGCAATGTCTTCATCGTTGATCAGTTCATAGTCAGCTTCAGGAATTGGGTCTTGCCAAATCAGATCTTCTTCAGGCACTTCCGGTCCGACGTAGAGTGTTTTGGGTCCCATATCGCGGTGAGTCAGTTTGAACCAGGCACGGGCGAAAGCATCTGCAAACTCGTCCGGATTTTCATAGAATCGTCGTGATATTTTCTCGTATTCTGGATCCACTTTCAGTGCAAGGTCCGTCGTGAGCATCATTGGAGGATTTTTCCTGGACGAATCATGCGCATCAGGAACGGTACCATCACCTGTTCCGTCCTTAGGCTCCCACTGCCAGGCACCGGCAGGGCTTTTAGTCAGTTCCCAATCGTAATTAAAAAGGTTTTCGAAAAAGCCATTGTCCCACTCGGTGGGCTTATTGGTCCATGCACCCTCCAGGCCGCTGGTGATGGTATCAGCACCTTTACCGGTACCATGCTTGCTCGTCCAGCCTAGACCTTGTTGTTCAATAGGAGCTGCTTCTGGCTCGGGACCAACATGTTCATCCGAAGCGGCACCATGTACTTTTCCAAAGGTATGTCCGCCCGCGATGAGTGCGAGTGTTTCCTCGTCATTCATCGCCATACGAGCAAACGACTGACGAATGTAATGCGCTGCTTTTGCCGGATCCGGTTCTCCATTCGGTCCTTCCGGATTCACGTAGATCAGACCCATATGGTCGGCAGCGAGTGGACCTTTGAGATTCCCTTCATCGTCGTGGCGCTCAGTTCCTAGCCATTCACGTTCAGAACCCCAATAAATATCTTCCTCGGGTTCCCAGACATCCTCACGTCCGCCTGCAAAACCGAAGGTTTCAAAACCCATTGATTCTAAGGCACAGTTTCCAGCCAGTATCATCAGATCAGCCCATGAAAGTTTTTGTCCGTACTTTTGTTTGATGGGCCAAAGCAAACGGCGCGCTTTGTCGAGGCTGGCATTATCCGGCCAACTGTTGATAGGAGCAAAACGTTGGTTACCGGTTCCTGCCCCTCCACGTCCATCGGCAACGCGGTATGTACCAGCGCTGTGCCATGCCATCCGAATGAAGAGCGGTCCATAGTGACCCCAGTCAGCCGGCCACCAATCCTGGGAGTTAGTCATCAGATCATAAATATCCTGCTTTACGGCATCCAGATCCAGCTTCTTAAATTCTTCAGCATAGTCAAAGTCCTCGTCCATTGGATTGGACAGGGAAGAATGCTGACGAAGAATATTTATATTCAGCTTGTTTGGCCACCAGTCACGATTTATGGGAGCGCCAACGGGAGTCTGCTCTAATGATCTGCCATGGAAGGGGCATTTACTTTCATTGTTAACTTCCTGAGTTTCGGTACCGTTTGAGGAGTTCTGAGTCTTGTTTTTATCCATACTATAAATAGTTTTTGTCATTTTCTTTAATAGTCTAACTTACTAAACTCAATGGATAATATATATTACAATTCTATAGATAATGCTTATGACAAGTATTTCCTTTATTTATGACAGTTAGTTACTTCAGTTTAAACAGAAGTGTTAGGAAAAGGTTGAAGAACTATTCTGAGAGTATAAAAAGCCTCTTTATTCATCTTTAACTCCAGCCTTTAACAAAATTGTCATAATAGCAAGGGAACCTCTTAGCTCATCGGTTGACTGCTTTTGTCACCCGATGAATGGAAAGAAAACCTTCCCTGTCTCATTCACCTGTTCACGTAGATTGGGTGAAAAGTCCTTCCCAAAAAAATATCGAAAAAAAGTAAATCCGCTTTCCGATTTATTTCGTCTTGTAGGGCAGATGGTCAAAAATGATCTCACTAAACCCAAATAAATACTGAAAATATGTTTACGAATAAAAAGCTACTAATATATATGGTTCTGTTAGTTTTGCCGATGGTATCGTGCAAAGATGACAGTACAGGACCCGAAAAGATGGAAGATCCCGCAACTTTAACGGTGCAGAATCAGGGAACTTCGAATGGAAATATGGTGGTCATACCCGAAGCTAAAGTCATGGAAGGAGCCTGGGTGGTCATTCACCGCTCTACCGATGATGGCGGACCTGTTATTCCTGATATCATAGGTAAAGCCCCTCTAAGTTCAGGAACAAATACTGATGTTGCTATTCAGCTCGAAGAAGCAGTATCTGACGGAGAAAAATTATGGGCAATGTTGCACCAGGATACCGGAGTAGAAGGGGAGTATGAGTTTACCGGCTCAGATTCACCCGATCAGCCTATTCTTGTTAATGATGAAATAGTGATGAAATCTTTTACTATTTCTCAGACCAATCCTAAGATAACCGCCGAAGACCAGGTTAATAAATCAAACAGCGGCGGTACTTTTGCTGTTAATGTGGATGCTGCCGAAGAAGGCTGGATTGTTATTCACGCTTCAAACAGTGCGGGAGATGGTCCTCAATTGCCCGGCATTATCGGTAAAGCACCTGTTGAAGCCGGTGCCAATGGTACTGTGTTTGTTAATTTAAATGAAGGAGAAACCGTTGCAGCGGGAGATGTACTGTGGCCAATGCTGCATTATGATACAGGAACAGATGGCGAGTACGAATTTGACGGCCAAAGTGGACTTGACGGTCCTGTGTTTTCTGTCGATGGAAGTATCATAATGACCAGCTTCACTGTGCAGGAAAATCAATCCACCATGACAGCTAATGATCAAACCGTAGTAAATAACAGCATTACAGTTGATATAACCGCTGATGCTGATGGTTGGGTTGTTGTTCATCGTGACGCGGGAGACACGCCTGTTCTGCCCGGAATTATGGCCAAAGCGCCTTTTGAAGAAGGAATGAGCAGCGTTCAAATTTCTTTCGGTGATTCTACCGTAAGCGATGGCGAGCAACTCTGGCCAATGCTTCATTATGATACGGGAACGATTGGCGAGTATGAATTTGATGGCCAAAGTGGACTTGATCAGCCTATGGTTGTAAATGGAATGATTGTAATGTCAGAAATCACTGTTTCGGGAGCTACTCCAAAAGTGGTTGCCAATAATCAACCTGCCGATAACGAAATTGCGATTGCGGAAGCTGATATTATGCAAAACGGTTTTGTGGTTATTCATCGCTCTACTGATAGTGGTGGTCCCGATGTTTCGGGCATTATCGGTAAAGCCACGATTTATACCGGCCAAAACGGAGACGTAACCATTACTCTGAATGATGGAGAAACCGTTTCAGCAGGTGAAACGCTATGGGCTATGCTTCATATCGATAGCAATGATAATGGTGCTTACGATTTTGATGCTTCTAATCCTGATACAGAAGATCCGCCTGTTACTGATTCCGGTGGAAACATCGTAATGGTTCAGTTTACAGTAGAATAGGCGACGCAGAGAACACTTAACTCCATAAGCTCTGCAGAGCTGAGGCCCTCCGATTTTTCGGGGGGCTTTTTTTATTTGTCAGAGGTAGTGCACCTTGAAGGTGTACTACCTCTTTTTCTCAGCCTCAACAAAAAAAAGCTTCCAGTACCGGAAGCGCCATGCCATTTTTCGAGTGGTTTTAAACCCCGCTTGTTCCAATAATAGTTCCGTTTCTTGCAATGATTGAGTATTGATGATTTCCGGTACCCATCGTTTAATCAACCAGTTGACGGGCCGGAACCAGCCGGTGCTATTCCAGTCAAGCAGATAAAGCCGGCCCTCGGGTTGGAGAAGGTCGAAAAATCGTTGCAGGGCCTTCAGCTGATTTTCATAATTATGAAAAGCGCTCAGGCAGAGTATTTTGTTAATTTCAAAGCCGTCAAGCCTTAGTTTTGAAGCATCTTGTTGAGTGAAAATAACATCAGGATGATCACCCAGTCGCTGCTTTGCCTTTTGCTGCATTTTGGGTGAAATATCGTTTAAGATGAGTTTTTTGAAAGGAAAATTATATTCAACCAGATATTTTGCAAGCAGACCGGTTCCGCAGCTTACATCAAGGATAACGTCATCACTTTCGGTTATCAATTCAGTGAACAAAGCATGATGGGTATGCTTGAGATAGGCTGCCCACTGCTGTTCGTATTTTTCGGCTATTTTATCATAACTTTTAGCGGTATCGTTTTGGGAGTGAGTCATAAATAATAATCTAAAAGAAACTGTCATTCTGAGCGGAGTGTCGTGTTTTTTCGACATGTAGTCGAAGAAGCTCCCGAAAATGAGCAGGTTCAGATTACCGTTATAATATTAACAGCCACCGGCACGGAGATTCTTCGACTATGGGCTGTAAAGGTGTAGCCTTTGTTCAGGATGACATTGCCATTGATCCGGATATTCCGGTTGCTAAAATGAAAGAATAGTATTTTTTTAACAAAAATGTAATTCGCCAAAAATGCTTAAGAAGCTTACCTTACAGGCCAATAAAATCTAACCATATTTAAGCACCATGAACAGGATTTTAAAATATAATTTTTTAATTGCAGCCGTTTTTCTTTTCACTTCTGCGGGATTTGCTCAACAATCAGCTGTCGCCAAGAGCGAAGACGGGCCGAAGTTAATCGTTGGGATTGTAGTAGATCAAATGCGCTATACCTATCTGCCTCGCTATTGGAGTGATTTTGAAGAGGGCGGTTTTAAGCGTTTAGTAAGTGAAGGATTTCTTTTCACCAATCATCATTACAATTATTTTCCCACTTATACCGGTCCGGGACATGCTGCCATTTACACTGGTACCACGCCTTCCATCAATGGAATTGTAGGCAATGTCTGGTACGATCGTTCCATTAAAGATTATATGTATGTGGTTGCTGATTCAACTGTAGCAGCGGTAGGAGCAGAGGGGGAGGTTGGCAAAATGTCGCCTGCCAATTTAATCAGCACAACGGTAACCGATCAGCTTAAGCTTGCCAGTCCGTCTTCGAAAGTGATTGCCGTTTCAATAAAAGATCGCGGCGCAATATTGCCGGGAGGACATTTAGCTGATGGCGCTTTTTGGTTTGACGGCGAAACTGCTAATTTTATCACCAGTACCTGGTATATGGATGAATTGCCGGAGTGGGTTCAGGATTTTAACGAGTCTGATGTTGCTGAAGAGCTAAGCAATAAAACCTGGGAGACACTGCTGCCGATGAACCGGTACAACGAAAGCAATCCCGATAAAACCCCTTATGAAGGAAAGTTTGATAAAGAAGAAGCACCTGTTTTTCCCCATGAGCTCAGCGATTACACGGATGATTCATTTGATATTATAAAATCATCACCCTTTGGCAATACCTTGGTGAAGGAGCTTGCCAAAAAGGCCATTGAGGCCAGAAATCTGGGAGCTGATGAAACAACGGATTTTCTGAGCGTCAGTTTTTCGTCAACGGATTATGTAGGGCATCAGTTCGGGCCGCATTCCGTTGAACTTCAGGATACCTATCTTCGACTTGATCGTGATTTAGCTGACTTTCTCAATTATCTTGATCAAAAAGTAGGTAAAGGAAATTATTTGGTCTTTTTAACTTCCGATCACGGAGTGGTTGACGTACCTGCTGAATTAATGGATAAAAATTTGCCGGGCGGCTATTTCAATAGTGACGTCGCTTTAAAAGAACTTTCGGAGCATCTAAAGGAAAGTTATGGAGATGCCGAATGGATCGAAAGTTATATTAATCAACAGGTGTATTTGAACCGCGAATTGATGGAGAAAAGAGACCTTTCTTTAAAAGAAATACAGCTCGAAGCGGCAAAATTTCTGCGGCGGTTTGATGGCGTTTTATCCACAAATACCGCCTTTAATTTTCAATACAACGATTACACTGGCGGTTTGCAGGCGATGTATCAGCGGGGATTTATGCACGAGCGTTCGGGTGATGTGTACATCCAGTTAAAACCCGGCTGGCTGGATTCAGATTACCCCACGGGAACTTCACACGGCTCTCCTTATAACTATGATACGCACGTTCCGCTGATTTTTTACGGATGGAATATTCCACACGGAAAAACGGCCCGAAAAACCGTTATTCCTCAAATTGCCCCGACGATTTCAACCATGCTGAACGTTGGTTTGCCCAGCGGTTCGCCGGCGAATGTGTTAAGATTTGAGGAGTGATTTAAAAAATTATTTGCGGGGACGCGAAATTTCGCGTCCGTACAGGCTATTACACAAAGTTGCGCGAAGGAGGCACGAAGACCCACGAAGGAAAAGCTTTGTGTAACTTGGGGCTCCTTTGCGTTTCTCAGTGAAACAGTTTAAAACCCAGCCATACAAAAAATAACCCCAAGACAAGACTAGCTGTTAAGTACAAAAAAGCATAACCGGTATATCCGTTTTGCAGGAGAGAAAAGAACTCAAAAGAAAAGGACGAAAAGGTGGTAAATCCACCACAAAAGCCCGTTGCTAAAAAGAGGCGGGTATTTTGACTGAGATCATCAGCTAAAGCCGCGCTGATAATGATGCCAATCAGAAATGAACCTGCCAGGTTAACAGTTAAAGTTCCGAAAGGAAAAAGGGATGATTGGTTGAATTCGAGGTAATAAGAGATAAGATAGCGGAAAATACTTCCCAAAAATCCACCGATGCCTACCAATAGAATTGATTGTATCATAACTCCTGCAATTTTAGTTAATGTTGATTTTTGATTGCAGGAGTCATCAGCGCCGAAACATTCGGAACGGTTAAAGGCGAACTCCATCGCCGTAATTTCTTATGGAAGTTTGACCGGTAAAGTTACTTTTTTTCTGCCTGCTTCGGCAAATTCAAGTGTTAATTGAAGTGAGTCACCCGCTGCCAAGTCCCGATTAAGTTCCATTAGCATGATATGAAGTCCGCCGGGTTGAAAACGAACAACTTCTCCAGCTTTAAGGATTGGTTGCGTTGCCGGTTTCATGCTTATAATTCCGGCATCATTTTCATATGAACCATGAAGTTCGGCTACTTCAGCGACTTCTGTAAAAATGCCGATTAAGGAATCGGGCGATTCTGTGCCGTTTACAATGGTCAAATAGGCAGCGCTGGAACTTCCTTGCATTCCGGGACGTGCCCATCCGTCGGTTATTTCAATTTTGCCCAAAACAATTTCATTCTGACTTTCTTTGTTCCCCGAAGATTCTGATCCGCAGCTCACAAAAAGTACTATGACGGATAAAAGGAGTAAAAGGTGTCTGTAAAAAGTCATTATTAACGTAATTTTTTAAGGTCTTCTATTACATTTTTAGGAGGCACAAAACTGGCGGGATATTCGGCACGAATTCGTCCCGATTCATCCATCAGATAAATGGTGTTTGAGTGTTTCATGAAATACTCACTGCTGTCCTGTTGCAGCGAATCAATACGTGTTTTTCGGGCTACAATATTAAGTTTATTTAATAGCGAATGAACTGTCGCGGTGTCGCCTGTCAGAAAGGTAAACTGATCATTCAGCCTGTATAACTCTTTATATTCTTTAAGTACTGATGGTGTGTCTCGTTCTGGATCAAACGAAATTTCGACAAACTGCACACCGCTGGTATCCTGCAGTTTACTTTGAATATTTTTCATATTGGCGGTGATGATAGTACATACATCGGGGCAGTGGGTATAGACAAAGCTGATGACCGCAATTTCGCCCTTAAAATCATCGGGAAAGATAACCGTGGTGCTGTCGGTATTCAAAAGCGAATATGATTCATCACTTAAATCATATAAAGCATCAGGACTATTGCAGGAAATTAAAACTCCCGAAAAGAGAAGGCAGATGAAAAAAGAGCGTATGGTTGATATCATTTTAAAATATTTTTACAGTTAAAACCGTATCTCGATTTAGCACCAGTAGCGAATTAATTCCCGCGCTATTGATGCCAATTGGAAGAAACTAATTACAGGGACTTTCGTCAAATTCTTCGCAGGGTTCAAATTCAAATTCGAGGGTAGAGTGATGAATGCTGAAATCGGAACTTAAAAGATGCTTTAAGTTTGACTTAATAGTTTCCATCTGGCTGAGCTGATTCTCATCAATCACAACATGGCTTTCGAGTAAAATATTGTGTTCATCCAGCCGCCAAACGTGGAGGTGATGGACATCAAGCACACCGTTTATCTTGCTCATGGCAGATTGAATGCTGGGCAGCTCCAGCTCTGATGGACTGCTTTCCATCAAAATATCAATAGTTTCGCGAAGCATAAGGTAGCTTTGCCATAGAATATAACTCGCGATAACCAGCGTCAGAATGGTATCAACTATATACCATTGATATTGCATGATCAGAATACCCGCTATAATCACACCAACCGACGAGAGCGCGTCAGACACGATGTGAATGTAAGCGCTGCGCATATTGATGTTTTCTTTGGAACTTTTATGCAGTAAAACAGCCGTAATCAAATTGCCAAACAGGCCGGCGATCGCTACGATAAACATCACCATTCCGTCAACGGGTTGCGGGTTGTAAAATCGTTCGATGCCTTCTTTAATTAGAAAAAGGGCGATGATAACGAGGGTAATCAGGTTGATGAAAGCACCGATAATCTCGGCCCGCTGATAGCCGAAGGTTTTCTCGCGGTTGGCTTCCTTTTTGGAAACTTTGCGCGCAACCAAGCTGACACCCAGCGAAGTGGTATCGTTTAGATTGTGCAGGGCATCGGAGAGCAGGGATAAGCTGCCGGAGATGAGTCCGCCGATAAATTCAGCCAAGGTAATTCCCAGATTCAGGAAAATAGAAATCCACAGCCGGCCTTCGGTTTGGCCTTCACCGTGTGAATGTCCGTGATGATGTGAATGAGCCACTTAAGATTTTTGATTTATTATTTTTGAATGATGATTAGCACAACGCGTTGAGCGGTTGAAGTAAAATATTGACCTGTGAGCTGACAGAGTTCCAGCGGTTTTCTGGTTCCTGTCAGCGTCTCTACAACCAACGCTGTCAGGTCCCGTGGACGCTTACAGGTTGGTCTTTGAGCTTAACCGCTCAACACGTTTAGCACATTCATCACTTAATTATCTTTTCACTTTTTATTAGGTCACTTGGCAAGCAAAAACATAAAAGTACAAAACACCACTTTTTGTGTTTTAGTGCTTTAGTGGCAAACAATACAAAGCGAAAATTAAGCAATGATGAAGTCCAAAACGAATTTTATTACAATCCCTTCTGGCTTTTCCCTTGATTATCTGCTTAAAATAATTAATATAGGGAGGTAGGAGTTAAATTATTATTAAATCAATTAGGACTATTATGAAACGCACAATTAAATCGTTTGAGGGGTATAAAGAAGTTTATCAAAAAAGTATTCAGGATCCGGTGGCTCATTGGGAAAACGAAGCCGAAAACTTTAACTGGCACAAACGCTGGGATGAAACCCACAGCGGCAGTTTTGAAGAAGGTAACATCAAATGGTTTGAAGGCGGCAAGATGAACATCACTGAAAATTGCCTTGATCGCCATCTTGAATCCAAAGGTGATAAAACGGCTTTTATTTTTGAACCGAATGATCCGGATGAAGAATACAGAGAATTAACTTTTCGAGAACTTCATCAAGAGGTTTGTAAGTTTGCTAACGTGCTGGAGTCGAAAGGCGTTCAAAAAGGAGACAGGGTAGCAATTTATATGGCGATGACGCCTGAATTATCGATCGCCGCTCTTGCCTGTGCCCGTATCGGAGCGATTCATTCTATTGTTTTTGCAGGATTTTCAGCTCAGTCACTGGCAGACCGCATTCAGGATTGTGATGCAAAAATACTAATTACTAACGACGGGCTCCAACGGGGAACCAAACTGGTTCCGCTAAAGGAAATTTCGGATGAAGCGCTTGAAAACTGTCCCTCCATTGAAAGCGTGATTGTTTGTGAACGGACAAAAAACGACATCAACTGGCAAGAAGGCCGCGATGAATGGTGGCATGATTTGATGAAAGACGTATCCGATGAGCATGAAGCCGTGGAAATGGATGCCGAAGACCCGCTCTTTATTCTCTACACATCCGGTTCAACCGGAAAACCCAAGGGACAGCTGCATACCTGCGGCGGTTACATGGTTTATGTGAGTACAACGCTGCGAGATGTTTTCGGCGTAGGTGAAGGCGATATTTACTGGTGCACTGCCGATGCCGGATGGATTACGGGACATTCGTATATCATTTATGGCCCGCTTTTAAATGGAATCACAGGAATTATTTTTGAAAGCACACCCATGTTTCCTGATGCGGGACGTCTTTGGGCAGTGTGTGAGAAGTATAAAGTTACTCATTTTTATACCGCGCCTACTGCAATTCGCGCGTTGATGAAAGAAGACATTAAATATGTGGAAAAATATGATTTGAGTTCGATGGAAATACTTGGCACCGTGGGCGAACCCATTAACGAAGAAGCCTGGCACTGGTATAATGAGAAAATCGGCCACAAAAATTGTCCTATCGTAGATACCTGGTGGCAGACCGAAACCGCGGGGATTATGATTTCGCCTATGGCGGGCATCACCCCTACAAAACCCGGTTTTGCAACCCTGCCTCTGCCCGGCATTCAGCCCGCCTTAATGAATGAAGACGGCAGTGAAATCGAAGAAAATGACGTGCAGGGTGATCTGGTGATCAAGCAGCCCTGGCCGGGGGTAACGCGTGGAATCTGGGGAGATCATGAACGCTATATGGAAACCTACTTCAGCAAATATCCCGGTTATTATTTAACCGGTGATGGCTGCCGGCGCGATAAGGACGGCTACTATCGTATCACCGGACGTGTGGATGATGTGCTGAATGTTTCGGGACACCGTCTTGGCACGGCCGAAATTGAAAACGCTATTGACGAACATCCAAAAGTGGTTGAATCGGCCGTCGTCGGCTACCCGCATGATATAAAAGGAGAGGGCATTTTTGCTTTTATGATTTGCGAGAACGGGATTGATGATCAGGAATCATTCAAAAAAGAAATCAACGATCTTGTTGCCAAAATTATCAGTCCTATTGCCAAGCCTGATAAAATTCAGGTGGTTCCCGGGCTGCCAAAAACGCGGTCGGGTAAAATTATGCGACGTATTCTCCGCAATATCGCCGCGGGCAATACCAGTGATATGGGCGATACATCAACCCTGCTTGATCCGGCTGTTGTTGAGCAAGTGAAATCGGGCGAGGCGTACTAAATGTAGCTCGGTTATTTAAAAATTCCCCAAAGCTATTTCACTAAGAATTACAAAGAAAGCACGAAGATACTCAAAGTTTTCCTTAGTGAGCCTTTGGGCCTTCTTCGCGAAACTTGGTGTAATAGTTCAGGATAGACTGTAAGGATTTAGGTTGGCAAGTAGGCTAATGAGGATGAATCCAAATCTATAATCGCAGCAAATACCCCGCCACAAATACCAAAAAGCTGGAGCACAGCAAAACCAACCGAAACCGCGTGCTTGTAACTACGGGGTGAAATAAGAGTCCGTATGTAAGGAGGTGCTCATTCAGCCAGTCGTAATAATGATGGCGGTGTGCTTCACCCAGTGCCATGGTTACATGTCCGTGTAAAATGGTAATCATAAAAGGAATTGAAAAAAGAATGCAACCCGAATAGGCCATAAACTTTTCAACTCCGGCAAAACTTGAGATGTACACGTAAGGCCATGAAAAAATGATAAAGAAAGGGATAGCCAGCATCCAGTTGATAATGCAGATGCGGCGGTAATTTTTAGGATTCAGTTCGCGATGAATCATAATCCATTTGATATTTTTTTTCAGTTTGAACTGATTCATCACTCCAAACATGAATATACCAGTAAGCGGGCATTGAAAAGGCATTAAACGCGAACAGGACGGCAATCCAGAGAATTTTCTTTTCATTATCCAGCTGCCTGTTTTGAAGCAGGTGGACAAGGTAGAAAATACCCAGCAGCAGGTAGATAGCCATGAAAATAAGTATAAATGGGAAAACGTAAGCAATGTAAGGAATGAAAAGAAAGGGATTCACCGGTTCAGTTGAGAAAACGAGCGCTAGAATTTCATAAATGGTTAGGACTACCGAGCCGATAACAACAACCAGCGGCAAAAAAGTAAAAATACCCAATAAAATTTTAACTGTTTTATTCATTTTCCCTTCGGTTTTTTATAGGATTTTTCTGCCTTCTGCCCCTAAATCTGGCTCGCAATCAGCATTTCAATTTCGCGATATGGCATGTCAAAAAGTTTTGAAAGTGATTTTTTTGTGAGATGCCGCTTATAAACGTAGGTGCCGTTCCGGAGGGCGGTGTTAGTCCAGAGGCATTCTTTGATTCCGCCTTCATCACCAATGGCGAGCAGGTAAGGGACAATCACATTATTGAGGGCGTAAGTAGCTGTCCGCGCCACATTGGAAGGAATATTCGGCACGCAATAATGAATCACCCCGTGTTCGATATAGGTAGATTTAGAATGAGTCGTTGGCCGACTGGTGGCAATACATCCACCCTGATCGATCACGGTATCAACAATAACACTGCCGGGTTTCATGCTGGCCACCATTGGCTCCGTCACAAGGCAGGGAGCGCGCTCGCCTTCAAAGAGAGCGGCACCGATTACTACATCGGCATATTGCAAGGCTGAGGTAAGATATTGATAGTTTGCGGTGGAAGTGATGATGCGTCGGTCAAGTGTATTTTCGAGATGGCGAAGACGGGCTAAATCATTATCCATCACAAAAACCTGCGCTCCATACCCTAAAGCGGTGCGGGCGGCATATTCTGCGGTGATTCCCGCACCAATAATTACTACCGTGGCGGGAGGAATTCCCGAAATACCCCCCAACATTATTCCTTGTCCCTTTTCATTCTTTTCAAGATAATGGGCAGCGATTTGAACTGACATTGAGCCCATGATCTCATGCATCATACGCACGATGGGAAATTCCTTATCCTCACCCTTAATAAATTCAAAACCGATGGCAGTAACCGATTTGTCAATTAAGGTTTCGATAAATTCTCCCGTTGCGTTACCAAAATGAAGGGCTGAAAGCAACACGTGGTTATTTCTTAAAAGCTGCCATTCAGATTCTGCCGGGGGAGCGACTTTGACGATCACTTCTGATTTTTTGTACACTTCATCAACTGCCGGGGTGATTTCAGCGCCGGCTTCGGCGTATTCATGATCTGGAAAATTAGCTTCTTTACCGGCATCTTTTTCAATAAAAACCTGATGCCCGTTCGCTTTTAAAACCGACACTCCGCCGGGGGTGAGACAAATTCGGCGTTCGTCATTGGAGACTTCCTTTGGCAGCCCTATCTTAAGGGATGTTTTCGAATCGGATTTTATCAAACGCTTTTCCAGCGTTTTGAGGCCAATTTGTTCGGTTTCCAATGGATGAATTTCCATAATGTTAGTTTTTCTAAAAATTATTAGAGGATAATTTACTTTAGAAAGCGACACTAAGCAAAAAATGAGATGTCAATTAAGAATGAAGAATTAAAAATTAAGATTTATTCACCCTGATTTCCCAATTTTACTTTTCACTGTGAAGGAGTTGTACCATGAAGCGGAGTTACAACTTCCCTGAGTTCTGGATTAAGAATTGGCCGAATGGGTTCAATTTTTAATTCTTCATTTTTAATTCTTAATTGAAGTATGATTAAACCAAAGAAAAGTTTAGGCCAGCATTTTTTAACCGACCGGAATATTATTGAAAAAATTGCAGACTCTGTTCCGGCTCAGCAGGGCGAAAGGGTGATTGAAATCGGCCCGGGAACGGGGGCTCTGACGGAATCACTCCTGAAAAGGTTTGATGATGTTGTTGCTATAGAGCTTGATCAACGTGCGGTGGAGGTGCTGGAACAGAAATTTCCGGATTTGGATGTTCATCACCAGAATGTACTGGATTTGAACTGGCAGGAGTTATCAATCGGAAAGGAAAAAACGCACGTAGTGGGGAATTTACCTTACTACATCACCAGCCAGATCCTTTTTGCACTGCTCGAAAATCGGAAATGGCTGTCGGACGCTCTGTTGATGATGCAGAAGGAAGTGGCCGAACGGTTGGTGGCTGAAATAAGAACTAAGGATTATGGAATTCTGGGCGTTCAAACGCAACTGATGAGCACACCCGAAATCCTGTTTCCGGTTTCAAAGTATTGCTTCAATCCGCCTCCCAATGTGGAAAGCGCGGTTGTAAAACTAATTTTTGACAAAGGCGAACTGGAGTGCAGTGATAAGAATTTAAAAAGGGTGGTGCGTACAGCCTTCAATCAGAGGCGCAAGAAGTTGAGCAATGCATTAAAACCTATTATTAGCAAAGATCAGCTGCCCGCGGGATTCAATTTTGACAAACGGGCAGAAGCTTGGCCACCCTTACAGTATGAAAAGTTGACAGTTCATTTAGAAGAAAGTGGCATTTTGACCTGAAATTTCAGCCATTCAATCACACCATATCTTCAAAGGGTGAAATTTTTGAAAAAAATTAGCAAATTATGGGGCTTAACAAGGTTTTTCTGTAGTCAGAATAGTTTGGTATGATACTTGCTCAACTATCTATCTGAGTTTGAAAAGAATTTACAGCATTACAAGTGCTGAAAAAATCATTTTAATTTTAACCAATAACTTAAATTTGAAGGAGTCATACTTATGGCTAAATCTAAAATCAAACCGTTAAGCGATCGTGTTTTGGTTCAGCCTCAGGCCGCTGAAGAAAAAACCAGTTCCGGAATTATTATCCCTGATACAGCGAAAGAAAAGCCCCAGGAAGGAACCGTAATTTCGGCAGGTCCCGGTAAAGTGGAAAACGGAACCAAAATCGACATGTCGGTTAAAGAAGGAGATAAAGTGCTGTACGGAAAATATTCCGGTACAGAAGTTACGCTTGATGGTGAAGAATATCTCATCATGCGTGAATCGGATATTCTTGGAATCGTTTCATAAAATGTTATCAATCAAAATATTTAATTATAAATCATATAAAATTATAGGAGAACTATGTCAGCAAAATTAGTTCATTATGATATGGAAGCGCGTGATGCTCTCAAGCGTGGCGTTGACAAACTTGCTAACGCTGTGAAGGTTACATTAGGCCCGCGCGGACGCAATGTGGTCATCGAAAAATCGTTTGGCTCACCCACAGTTACCAAAGACGGTGTGACGGTAGCTAAAGAAATTGAACTTTCTAACAAGCGCGAAAATATGGGCGCTCAGATGGTGAAAGAAGTGGCTTCAAAAACCAGCGATAACGCCGGTGACGGAACCACAACTGCTACCGTTCTGGCTCAATCCATCATTCAAACCGGTTTGAAAAATGTTACCGCCGGCGCGAATCCCATGGAATTGAAGCGTGGTATTGATACCGCTGTAAAAGCTATCGTTGAAGAGCTTAGAAAAATGAGCAAACCTGTGGGCGACAGCCTCGAAAGCATCAAGCAGGTGGGTACGATTTCTGCCAACGGCGATGAAGAGATTGGACAAAACATCGCTAATGCCATGGAAAAAGTGGGCAAAGACGGTGTAATCACCGTTGAAGAAGCCAAAGGTACCGAAACTTACCTTGAAACGGTTGAAGGTATGCAGTTCGATCGCGGATATTTGTCTCCTTATTTTGTGACCAATTCTGATGCGATGACTGCCGAAATGGAAGAGCCTTATATTCTGATCTTCGACAAGAAGATTGCTAATATGAAAGATCTGCTTCCTATTCTTGAAAAAGTGATTCAAACCGGCAAGCCGCTGCTTATTATCGCCGAAGATGTTGAAGGCGAAGCACTGGCTACCTTGGTTGTGAATAAGCTGCGCGGCTCATTGAAAATTGCCGCTGTTAAAGCTCCCGGTTTTGGCGACCGGCGTAAGCAAATGTTGGAAGACATCGCTATTCTTACCGGTGGTACCGTGATTTCTGAAGAACGCGGCTATAAGCTTGAGAATGCTACGCTTGATTTCTTAGGCACTGCTGATCGTATCAATATTACCAAAGACGATACCACTCTTGTGGGCGGACAAGGTAAAGATGATGACATCAAAGCCCGTGTAAACCAGATTAGAAGCCAGATTGAAAGCACAACTTCTGACTATGATCGTGAAAAACTGCAAGAGCGTCTTGCTAAGTTAAGCGGTGGTGTTGCTGTACTGAATATCGGAGCTGCCTCTGAAGTTGAAATGAAAGAGAAGAAAGCCCGCGTTGAAGACGCGCTTCACGCAACCCGCGCTGCCGTTGAAGAAGGTATCGTAGCCGGTGGCGGTGTTGCACTGCTTCGTGCACAAAAAGTTCTTGAAGGCCTGAAGGGTGAGAATTCTGACCAGGAAGTCGGATTCAATATCATTAGCCGGGCGCTTGAAGCTCCGTTGCGATGCATTGCTAACAATGCCGGATCCGAAGGTTCAATCGTTGTACAGAAAGTAAAAGAAGGCAAAGACGCTTTTGGTTACAATGCGCGTACTGAAAAGTACGAAGACCTGATTCAGGCTGGAGTTATCGATCCTACGAAGGTAACTCGTACGGCTCTTGAAAACGCTGCTTCTGTAGCCGGCCTGATGCTGACTACTGAAGCTATCATCTCTGAAAAGCCTTCTGAAGGCGACGATGAAGATGGCGCACCCGGCGGTGGAATGCCCGGCGGCATGGGAGGCGGAATGCCTGGAATGGGTGGAATGGGCGGCATGATGTAAAAGCAGCCTTTTCGTTAGCCTGATCCCGATGCTTCGGGACAGATAAATTCAAAGCCTCATCCATTAGTTTGGATGGGGCTTTTTTTGTTTAGCCACGGATTGAAGCGGATGGTTTGTGCCACAGATTGCACAGATAGGCACGGATAAAATCTCTCCGTGAATTGGCGGAGAGATAAGGGTCTTCAAGCGTTTATGAAATCGATTTGAGGAGTGTTACTGATCGCCGAATTAGAACTTTCCCAATCTGTTTCAACCTGTGCAGATCTGTGGCTATATAATTAACCTTTCAGCGTCCGCAAGGTCCTGAAAGTGTTGATTTGAAAACGCTGACAGGAACCGGAAAAACGCCGGAACGTTGTTAGGTTTTTTCAATCCGTCTCATCCGCGTAAATCTGCGGCTATTACTTTTTCTTCTGTTTCTTTTCTTTTTCGCTGAGTACCCAATCCACATAAAGAAATTCCAGGGCGGATGCTTCACAGCCTTTCCAGTTGGAGATCATTTCCTGAAACTCCTTTTCAATGGTAGTGTTGGGATCGCCGCCGTAATTCATGATGATCCATTTGCGAAGGCCTTTTTCTTTGCCGGATGATTTGTTGCTCGGGAAAAAAGCATCGGTGCGGTTTCTAAAAAGCATAAGCTGTTGTGCAGAAGTAGGTCCCACTCCCCGTACTTTTCTAATGGTTTCATAAAAAGCTTCGGGTTCGCAACTTTCTAAATGATCTAAGCTTTGTTCGTCTGAAAGCAGGTCTTCGGCAAAGCCGATCAGAAATTCTCCCTTACGTTTGGTAGGACCCAGCTTTCGAATGCTCATCGGATCGGCTTTAATGAGCTGATGCGGACGCGGCCATGCCGGCAGATTTTTACCTTTACCGGTGATGAGTGAGCCATAGTTTTCACGCACTTTATAAACCATTTTTTTAGCTGTCGGTTTATGTGACAAACGCATTTCAACAATCCGGTTAACAGTATCCTCGAACAGATTGGCGCGACTCATGCGCTTGAGTCCATAGAGATTAGTAAGTTTTGAACCCAGGACATCATCATTCCCCGCTTTTTCATAAAGAGGGCGCAAATCCAGATTGGTACCAAAAATACGGCTGAGGCTTTGGTTTGCCAGTTCAATTTCTTGTTTGTTCAGCGGTTCAGCACTCTCAAAATGGAATTCGGGATGATCGGGATCACCGTTAAAAAAAGAAGTGACGATCACATCGCGATCACCCAGGGGAACAGGGCGGGTGAATCCTTCTTCGAATACCTTTTCGGGTTGATGTTCATGGTCGAAATATTGATCAACATCAAGACATAAAAACCAGTCGTGGGGCGGAATGGATTTAAGGCTCCAGTTGCTCATGCTTGGAGGTTAGAATTTAGAA
>DASVCW010000030.1:0-33126 GCA_036381435.1 Balneolaceae bacterium
CGTTGAAGATTCGTTACTTATTGCTTTGTGATACTTATAATTGAACCAGTGACCCATAATCAAAAGAACACTACCGGCCATGGTGATGGCGGATTCAGTCCACGCCCCTACCCATTCATGCAACAACCACGCGAGTGCGATAACAAACAAGCCTGCATATAAAAGCTGCGGTATGCGGTGCGGCACATTTGATGAGCGAAGAGCATAATAAACGGTAGGTACAATCAACAGAAATAAAAAGGGATGGGTCCAGAAATGGATGCTTTCGGCTACCGGCCAGAGGGGGAGCAGGGCGACTATCACGGGAAAAAACAGGCAATGGATAGCGCATAATCCCGACAGACCAATGCCTAAACGATCCCAGAATGACTTTTTTAACAAGACGAAAATTTTTAGTAGTTATTTTAATGTGTATAAAAATACACACTTTAAACCCAGGATCAAAATTTTTTAGAAGTGGCAATTACTTACTAAGATCGCGAATAATATCTTTCACTTCTTTCCTCGTCTTGCCCAGCTTTTCCTCAAGATGAGTCAACACTTTTTCTTCCCTGCCTTCTTCGTACTGCAAATCGTGCTCGGTGAGAATAGCATACCGTTTTAATAATTTCTCTTTAATTTCATTCCAATTCCCTTTAAAATTTATTTCACTCATAAAATTAGTCTCATTTTGCCTTCCTGATGCTTCGTTTCTTCTTACTCTTCTTACGCAGCTATTTTAATTGAGGTTCCTGATAAAACAGGAACAAAGGGAAGATCAAAATAGTTGTAATACCAACAAAAATGTTTTCATTTAAAAAGAAAAAAATGAATGATCATCAAGAACTTATTTCAACCCTTGCCCATTGTCTTTCCGCCTGTGAAAATTGTGCTTCGGCTTGTCTGGACGAAGATAATGTCAAAAAAATGGTTTCTTGCATCAGAATAAACCGGGATTGCGCCGACATTTGCGGGCTTTCCATCAAATTTTTGTCCCGCAAGTCGAAGAATTCCAATTTAGTTATCGGTATTTGCGCTGATATATGCTCAGAATGTGCCGAAGAGTGTGATAAATATGAACACGATCACTGTAAAAAATGTGCAGAAGCTTGCCGGAAATGCGCTGATAGCTGTAAAGATTATTTAAACGCCTGATGCTTTTATCAATTATTTTTGAATAAAATCTCAAATTGTTGAAATGAAGTTAGAGCTCCTTCCCCCTTAATCCCCTCTAAAGGGGAAAGTACATTCCACTGATGCTGTCAGCGGAGTTTTATCTTGTTACTTAAAGCGTGTTTATCAGTTAAAACTGGAAAATAATCTCTAAGCGTCCTGTCCGAGCATCCGGGATTGAGATCTGGCAGCGTTGTTCCCCAAGACACAGAAAGCCTCCGGCAGCGGTCGAGTAGCAGGTTATACCTTATTTTAATCAACAACTCTCAAATTGATAAGATACCCAGAAGGAACAATTCTAAAGAAGCAGCAATATAAAATACGCATCCTAAATAATTGAATTTTAAGAACTAACATCTTATATAGAGTGTGACTGTTCAAAATAGACTATTATGAATTTCAAAAAAGTATGCCTTTACTGTGGTCAGTCCGTCGATTCATTAAGTTACAGCTGTAACTGTAAATCAGATCACTGGGTGCGGCAATACCGGGCTATGGATCTCGATATCGACATCGAAAATATTCGCGATTCAATTACAGCCTCTTTTAATGCCTACTCTTTCAATCACCCTGCGGGAATGCTGCAGTATTACGGCTTGCCCTTTCAGCATTTTGCCCCGAAAGATATCGAAACTGTGGGACTAACCCCGCTTTATGAACTTAACCGCCTGGGTGAGCAGTACGGCTGCCGTGCATTCTTAAAGAATGAAGGAAATAACCCCAGCGGCTGCTTTAAAGACCGCGAAACGATGATGTGTTTTTTAAACAGCAAAAGTAAAGGCATCAAAAATGCTGTTATTTATTCTTCGGGAAATGCAGCAGCTTCGGCAGCATCTTTCGCAGAAAATACAGAACAGCAGCTCATCACCTTTGTAAGTGGTGATACCTATCCCGAAAAAATAGATTACATTCGCGATCATGGTTCCGATGTTGTGGTGATTGGCGATAAAGAAACCCCTTTCGAAACCGGTTACCGCTTATATTCACAGATAAATGCATCAGAGCTCTTTTCAAAAAGCCGGTTTGATGACTGGTCGGTTCGAAATCCCTTTCGGGTACAGGGTGATAAAACTATCTCGGTTGAAATCACTAAACAATTGTTTTCGACTGATGAAAACCTCGCCCCCGATTTTGTACTGGTACCTACCGCAAACGGTAGCTGCTTGGCGGGGATTTGGAAAGGATTCAAAGAATTGAAAGAAACAGGCATCATCACTAAACTGCCCCGAATGATTTCGGTGGGAATCAAGAATGCAAACCCGGTTTATGAAGCCGTTCAACAAAGACAAACAGAACGGCCGGTTCGATGTGATCTTTCCAAAGTGGATGCTGAAGACGCCGAAGTGGGAAGCATTATTTTAGCGGAAGAAGGCTATGATTCCATTCAGGCAGCCAAAGCGGTGATCGAATCCAATGGTATCGCCGTGGGGCTCCATCAATCAGATATACAAAAAGCCTTGGTCGATTTTCTGAACCTGGAAGGTGAACTTGCTGTTAAACATGAAATTCTCCCCGAACCGGCAGCCTTAACTTCCATTGCCGCCATTAAAAAGGTAAAAGAGCAAATTCCTGTTTCACCTGCCGATATTCTTGTTTCCATTTCAACAGGCCACGGACTAAAAGCTGAAAAAGTAATAAGCTCTTTATTATCGCAGCGGACTGATTTGCAGGAAAAAGTTCAAAAGATAGTGGCTAAGAGAGAAAATCACATGCGGGACGCTTCCGGCGAACAAGGCCGGAAAGTTCGGGTTGAGGCGAATCTCGAAGCGGTTACAGATGCTTTTTTTCAATTGCAAAAACTCCCCGCCTGATGCCGAATATTTTCAGCCAGTTTAATGAAACTGACCTGCTTCAAAAGGTCATTATCGGGCGCTATGAGGGCTACAGAAAGGTTGACGAGTATGTGGAAATTATCAATAAGTCCCAGAAAGAAGGACTGCCTTCACTCAATCAGCTTGAGTCTGAATTTGAAGCTTTTTCAGAAGTTTTAGCTGCACATGGTGTTGAAGTGCTCACGCCCGATTACGTCGGCAAGTTTGTTTACGACCAGCTTACGCCCAGGGACATAGGCGTGACTATCGGTAACAGATTTGTGATTTGCAATATGGCAAAAAGAAGCCGGAGGTATGAAGCGACGGGGATTTTCCGCCACATTTTATCCATGGAGGGTGAAGAACCGAATATTTTGCTGCCTCCCGAGAATAATATGCTGCTCGAGGGGGGGGATATCATTGTCGATAAAGGAAGGATATTTGTCGGTATCACTCAACGAACAAATAGAGCAGGTATTGAATTTCTAAACTCCTTTTTCGGTGATGAATTTGAAGTGATTCCTGTCCAATGCGATAGTTTTGATGAAAAAGAGCAAGTGCTGCATCTTGACTGTATTTTTAACCCCGTCGGTCCGGGACACGCGCTCATCTATCCTCAGGGAATGAAGGAAATTCCCGATGCCATCACTCAAAACTACAAGCTTATTGAGGTAGATGAAAAAGCTCAGCAGTTTTTGGCTACAAATGTTCTGTCCCTCAATGAAGAAACGATAATCAGCCGCGATCACCCCGCCTGTCGTGCCGCTAATGAAGCCCTGCGCGAAATCGGACTCGAAGTCATCACCCTGCCCTTTGATGGCGCTCCGGCTACCGGTGGTTCTTTTCGGTGTTGTAGTTTGCCGTTAATACGGAGTTCTTCAGATTAGGAAAAGTTTGCAGCTCGAAATTTTGGCGTAGCTATCAACGGTATACATACTCCCGAATATCCAGCATCTATTGAAGTGAAGGTGCTTGAATGATGATTCCCTTGATTTCTTCTGTCATTTCGAGCGAAGACTCTTTTGCTTTTTAAAAGAGTCGTAGTCGAGAAATCTCATCCTTTATTTACCATCTGCTCCTCCTGGCAAGGCTGACAGATATTTCTCATCGGATGAGATTTCTCCATTCCGAGCGGAAAATCGCCGCTCTACATTCAACATAGGATGACAATAAAAAGGAGTGAATAAATTTTCAACAAAAAAAGCCACGGTTTTTTAGCCGTGGCTTTTTTGTTGAGTTTTTAAAGTCAGTTAAACACGAGTATGATATCTCTCTGGTACATCATAACCGTAATGCTTGTACATAGAAGTGACAAACTCTGAACGGGCTTCAGTAGGCCAGTTATCTTTGTCAAAGCCGGGAGCGTGTTCCAGCTTTTCTTTATCTATATCAAGCATAATCTCTTTATTTCCGGATGCAAATTCCGAAAATCGCATCGCTTCTATAGGGATAGCGAAATATTTATCGCCCATTCCCATAAATCCACCAAATGAAAGAACCGCATAAATAATATCTCCGGTTTGTACGTCGGTCATCAAATCCTGAATCTCACCTATATTTTCTTTTTCAAGGTTTTTAACTTTAGTTCCTGTAATATCTGAGGCTGCAATTATTCGAGTATTCATAGAACATCCAAATTTAAAGTTAGATTAAAAAAATTTTGGTTCTAGTGAATTTATAGGCAGTGCATATTTTAATGTTCCATAAATAACTGATTTTTATACATTTCGCATTTGGCCGTTCTATTCTGAATCATCCCACCCGCGAACATCTTTTAGCAGGTCAGAATCTAACTTATAATCCGGATCGTTATGTTTTAATACGGATATCGAACCGGTAGTTTCCATTACAACAGCCTTGACTTGATTAAGATTGGTAACATTTGCCTGACGCAGCTTGGCAAGAATATCTTTATAAGTGACATCTCCTTTGTTCATGTTCTTTTCCAGCATTTCAGATCCTTTCATCAATAAGAGTGGCTGGCTATCTACTAATTTACTCATTAAACTATGTTTCCCACGCAAACTTCCAACGGTAATTTGCAAAACAAATAAAGCAGCTAAAGCAACTACCGATTGAAGGAAAATCGGGCTCCCCGACGTAAGGGTATTTGCAATTATCGAGCCGAAAGAAACAGTAATAGCAAAATCAAAACTGGACAATTTAGAAAATGAACGAAGGCCTGCGATACGAGTAAAAGCAATCAAGGCAGCATAAATACCCAGCGTCGAAAGCACTACCATTAAAATCATACCCGGAGAATAATTAATCCATTGTAAGTCCATAATTTTATTTGGTTAAAGGTTAAAATAAGATATAGCAGATAAAAAGCCCCTAACATTACTTCAGCCAAACCGGCAGCAAAAACCCAAGCGCCACCCCAAAACCAAAAATGATATGGGCGATCATTAGATGCCAGTAATAATCTTTGAGATTAATGTCAGGCGGGTTGGAATGAGTAACAAAGCAAATTACCCATACTGAAATGCCAAGTACTCCATTCACGGCTCCCAAAACAGCTCCGCTTATCAATGAGGGGTCAGCAGCGGTTAATTTCCAAAAAAAGTAATAGCCAAGAGTAAAGATCGTACCGGTCAGGTAATGAAGAATCCACCCCAGAGGACTGGTTCTTAAAGGGGTAATTTTAATTTGAGCCCTGGATATGAGTTCATTAATTAATTGAGGCTCCCGAAACTGCTTGTCTCTTTTTCGTGATACTATATAACTAAAAGCAGTCATCAGCGAAGTACCAATCAGAGCTCCTAAAACTATTTGAAGAATCATTTTAAGTTTGAACTAAACAGCTATAAAGGTTTTCGGTTAATAACATTTCATGCCGTCCTGCTGTTCAAAAAAACATTTTTTATTTACATAAATTAAATTTAAACAGGAACTTATAATGTGAGTGACTTTATAAATAATTCACTCCCATGTTCAAAAAAAATTCAAGAGGCCTCTTATGTTCTATCATGATGGAAAACTGCAATATGAAGTAAAAGTAGATAAACCAAATCCCCAATTTGCTAAAATGCTGCAACAGGCTATTGGCGGAATAGAAGGAGAAATGCGTGTTTGCCTTCAGTATCTTTTCCAGGCCTGGGGTTCACGTGGCCCTGAAAAATACCGGGATATGCTGCTGGATACAGGGACTGAAGAAATAGCTCATATAGAAATGCTTGCTACTGCCGTGGCAAAGAACCTTGACGGCGCTTCCAGTGATATTCAGGAAGAGATGGCCAACAAAAACCCTGCTGTTGAAGCCGTTTTAGGAGGCAAAGACCCCCGCCACATCCTGTCATCAGGGTTATCAGCCATGGCTGTGGACAGTAACGGCGTTCCTTTCAATGGCTCATGGATAGTAGGCTCTGGCAATATTGCCGCTGATATGTATGCCAATGTAATGGCAGAATCAACCGGGCGGCTTTTGGCAACACGGCTTTGGAAGTCGACGGATGATGCCGGTATGAAAGACATGCTATCTTTTTTGATCGCGCGCGATACGATGCATCAAAACCAATGGTTAGCTGTGCTTGAAGAACTGGGTGGATTTAAAGGCAATCATCCCATTCCAAACAGCTTTCCCCAGCATAAAGAAAATGATGATTTCAACTATAACTTTATCTCCACTAATATTCATAAAGATTCCAAGGCGAAAGGCCGCTGGAGCCAGGGAAAATCTATTGATCAAAAAGGTAATTTTACCTTTGATGATGCTCAGCCTCACGGACAAAAACCGCACCTGGGCAAACCTGATCCTGCCGGATTCGCACAAAAAAGCCAGATGGATGGTTCGGGATCGGTAATAGAAAAAGTGAAAGACAAGTTAACCTGAGAACTATATGGTATAAAGATATAAGGGAATAAGGTATAGAGGTATAAGGGCAGTCCCACTCTGATCGATTGCCCCCTTATACCCGTATACCTTATACCTCTATTATACCTTTAATTCCTCACCTTTTGCTTTTTGAAGTGATTGATAACTCCCCCACTTAGAATGGCAGCTTTTTGGCGCTCACTTAAAGTGTGGGCAACTGTGTACTGATTACCCTTTGTTTTATTAGTCACAATTACATCTTCATCATTCTTAATCGCTTGTTTGATATCGCTGACCGCAAGAATATCCCCCTGCTCGATATCCTCATAATCGCTGTCATCCACAAATTCCAGCGGTAGAATGCCAAAATTAGCCAGATTCTGCCAGCCAATGCGGGCATAATTTTTAGCAATTACAGCTTGCTGGCCTAAATAACGCGGTGCTATCGCCGCGTGTTCACGACTGGAACCCTGGGCATAATTTTCACCTGCAACAACTACATGTCCCCCATGCTCATCACGGGCTTTCAGAGCCCGGTCATAGAATGAATCATCTACCACTTCGAAAGAAAACTTGCTGATTTCAGGGATGTTACTTCGAAACGGCAGCACTTCAGCCCCGGCACGCAGAATTTCATCTGTTGAGATATTATCACCCATCTTTAAAAGTACCGGCACTTCGAAATCCTGCAGCTCATCGAAATCAGGCATAGTTGATATATTAGGGCCTTTTTGAAGTTCGCCACGTTCGGATTTTGCCTTAGGTGCCTGGAGCATTTCTTTATTAAGAATGATATTTTCAAGCTCCCTGTACTTCGGATATTTCATATCAAAAAGGGATTCCAGATCACGGGGATCGGTAATTTTGCCTGTTAATGCCGAAGCGGTGGCCGTTTCGGGACTCACCAGAAATACGGAATCTTCGGGCGTACCTGAACGATCGGGGAAGTTACGGGGCACGGTTCGGAGACTGTTTTGTCCCGATGCAGGAGCCTGTCCCATACCAATACAACCGTTACAACCGGCTTGGTGAATACGGGCACCGGACTTAACCAGGTTAAACAACACATCATTCTTAACCATATTTTCTATGATCTGCCGCGAAGTGGGGTTGATATCAAAAGAGACATCATCATGCACTCTTTTACCCTTTACAATTTCAGAAGCGATCCAGAAATCACGATAGCCGGGATTAGCAGATGAACCTACATAAGCCTGGTAAATATCTTTGCCTTCCACTTCCCGTACCGGAACCACATTACCGGGACTGCTGGGCAGCGCAACCAGCGGAACAACATCATCAAGAACCAACTCTTCATACCGGTCGTATTCCGCACCTTCATCGGCAATAAGTTCGGTGAATTCATCTTCCCTGCCCTGTTCTTTCATGAAACGAAAAACTTCATCATCGGCGGGAAAAACCGTGGTAGTCGCTCCCATTTCGGTTCCCATATTGGCCAGAACATGACGATCCATCGTTGAAAGGTTTTTAAGTCCCTCACCAAAATATTCAATCACATAACCAAGAGCTCCCTTTACATCATAACGCCGCAGCATTTCCAAAACTACATCTTTGGCACTCACCCAGTCAGGCAATTTTCCTTTCAGTTCAACCCCCAGGACTTTGGGCATTTTCAGGTACATCGGTTCACCCGCGATAGCAAAAGCCACATCAAGACCGCCTGCGCCTAAGGCAAACATGCCCATACATCCGGAAGCGGGGGTGTGGCTGTCTGAGCCTGCAAGCGTTTTTCCGGGGCGTGCGAAGCGCTCGGTATGAATGGGATGACTTACGCCATTGCCCGGCCGGCTATACCAGAGGCCAAAGCGGTCAGCTGCAGACTTCAGGAATACATGATCATCGGGATTTTTAAAGTCGGTTTGCAACAGGTTGTGATCTACGTACTGGCAGGAAATTTCGGTTTGCGCTTCATCAAGATGCATGGCTTCAAGCTCCAGCATTACCATAGTTCCGGTGGCATCTTGTGTTAAGGTTTGGTCAATTTTAAGCCCGATTTCTTTCCCCTGCTCCATCTCACCATCTACGAGATGGCTTTGAATCAATTTTTCAGTAACATTTAACGGCTTACTCATAAGTAATCATGATGATTAAAGTTCTTTTTCATCCCGTTTATATAAAGCCTATCCAATTTATAATCGTTTCAATCTTGCTGCTTACTTATTCTTTGAAATCACCAGGTCTCCTTTTAAAGCTATAAGAATTACTTTTAATTTGGCTTTGCCTAAGTTTTAAGGTTTTGGCTTGAAAAAGGGAAATTAAACAGCATGAGAATATAAATGTGGATAAAAGCTTTCCTCTTTAGACCCCTCTTAATCTCCCCTAAAATTCAGGGGGAGAAACTCCTGTTCATTCAATTTCGATGTAAAGTCCTTTCTGATGTGAGATCAATTTTTGTACCTGTATTTTGTTAATATGCACAAGAATTAGCAATTTTATGGCAAATTCAGGCTTTACCAAGGTTATATGTACTTAGTTTTATCATTTATTTTTATTAATTAGAGGAAAGGTCTGTTTTTCTAACGGGAATTTTACCATCTTAAGCATGAATACTAAAGATGTAGTGGCAGCACTTGCCGAAAATTGGGGTATGAGCAAAGCTGAAAGCCGGCGATTGCTGGATACAATAGTGCAGACATTTAGTGATAATTTGGCTAAGGGACAAAGTTTTACCATCCCGGGATTAGGTACTTTTTCCACAAACACAAGAGGAGAACGTAAATCCTATAATCCTCATTATAAACAGTATATGCAGCTACCTCCCAAAAGGGTAGTTGACTTTAAACCAAGCAAAGGGGTAAAAGAAGAGTTAAAATATTTGGAGTTGGACAATGAGTGAAAAGCTAACATTTCAGGAACTTATTGAGTCGATCGCCGAAGAAACTGATAATTCGCAACAGTTCACCCGTGATTTTATCAAAGATTTTGTTGATATAATTAGCGACGAGCTAAAGAGCGGTGATAACATCAATATTGCGGGTTTTGGTAAGTTTAAGCTGCAGAAGGTTGATGAACGTGAGGGCTATAACCCTCAAACGGAAGAAAAGATGACCATCCCTGCTCATCATAAACTGGTGTTTAAGCCTTATAAAGATCTTCGTGAAGTAGTTAATGCTCCCTATGCTCATTTAGAACCAACTCTGATTGAGGATGAAAAAAGTGATGCTGAACCCGCAGCTGAGCCGGAGCAAAAAGATGCAGCTAAAAGTGATGAAAAAGAACTTAATAAAAAACAAAGTCCGATAATTGATGAGTTAGAGTCTTTGCTTTCTGATGAATCCAATGAAGAAGAATCAACAGAAGAAACTTTTGATCCTTTTTCCTTTACCTCCGGGGATTTTGATTTTAATGAAGAAAGGGAAGAAGAAAACACTGAGCGTGATGATGTTAAGGAGGAAGATATTGTTGAATATCGTGATGAACCCGCCGCTAATAAGTATGAAGTAGATGAAGATTTAGCTGAATTTATGGGCTCGACAGAGGATCAGCCTGAGAACCAGCAGAAAGAAACAGTAACAGAAGTAAATTATTCACCGACATCGCCCCTGGGTATTGCCCTTAATGATGATAATGATCCAAATGAAACCGGCAGTAAAGAGCTTGCCGTAACATCTGTAGCGGTCACTCAGCAGCCTTCGCAAAAGAAATCATCATCAGTTGTTACTGTTTTGGTGACGGCCATATTGCTTTTAGTAATAGCAGCGGGAGCCTGGTATTTTAGCACTTTTTCTGATGCAGGCCTTCAGAAAGCAGAATCAAAACGTCTTATTTCGGCAGCAACTGTTCCGACAAAAGATGCTGTAAATCGACAAGCACAGCAAGCAAAGACTGATAATCAAGCTGTACCAAATCAAACTAACAGAACGATGCAAAACGGCGCAAATGCTCCAGAGGAGCTTGTTATTGCGAAGGGGGCTACGTTATGGAGTATTGCGGGTGCACAGCTGGGAAATCCCCGTCTTTGGCCGTGGATTTACGACACTAATGAATCAATTGAGAATCCGGATTTAATTTTTGCGGGAGCAACATTATCGGTTCCCCGGCCTTCGGGCGTTCCATCGGGACTTTCATCAGGTGATTCGATAGCAGTTGCTAAAGGTTATGCAGCCGCTTACCTGTGGTACAAAAAACATCATTCGCCAAAAGCGAAAAATTATCTTTGGGCCGCCGGAAAATATCACGAAAAAATCTGGTCTCTGGCTAATATTCAAATCGATAACGCTGATTTAAGTGCTACCGGTAAGGCACGTTAGTCAACATTTTTGCCCTTACTTTTCCAGAAAACTTTCGAAAAAAATCTGTAATCAATACACTAAAAATAGGAGAAATTTATGATTCGGCATGTAGTTATGTGGAAGTTAAAAAGTGATGCTCAAGGTGCTTCGAAAGTAAAAAATGCACAAAAAATGAAGCTGATTCTGGAGGGACTTAAAATAAAAATTGAAGAAATTAAAAATGTAGAGGTTGGCATAAATATTTCTGAAGAAGATGAAGAAGCAGGCTCAAAGTTTGATGTAGTTCTGATTTCAGATTTTGAAACAGAGCTTGATTATACGATGTACGCTCGAAATGCCCATCATAAAAAAGCAGTTAAATTCATAAATTCTGTTATTGAAGAGCGGCATTTCGTTGATTATGAAGTAGATATGTAATGATGAGTGGTTGAATGGTTGATTTTTGTTTTAGCAAAAATCTTCTCACTTCTGCCTTTTCACTTCTCACTTCTGCCTTGCTTCTCGTACCAATTCTTTAAAAAGCCGCCGTTGCAGTGGTATTTGCGGCATATATTCTGGATGCCATTGTACACCGATCAAAAAATGATGGTCCTTGTGTTCAATCGCCTGCACAATTCCGTTTTTTTCGCGGGCAGTCGCTGCAAGATCTTCACCCAATACATCCACCGCCTGATTATGCAAAGCGTTAACACAGGTCTCGGAAACATTAAAAATGCTGAAAAGTTTACTACTCTCCTCGATCTTTACATCTTTCTCCGGCCATACGCTGTATACTTTTGGTACCTCAGTATAAAAGCTGCCAATATCACTGTGCAGTGTCCCCCCGAAATAAATGTTGATTAGCTGAGCTCCCCGGCAAATTCCCAGCACCGGCCAGTCATTTTCTTCCGCCCTTGCTAAAAGCCCGAATTCAAGCTCATCTCTTTGTTCATCAATGCCTGCCGATTTTGCAGAAAATATTTTTCGAGTGAAAAAAATAAAAGGAAAAAAAAGAACGGTCGCAATTTGGCTAAACCAAGATTTCGTACCTTCCTTTGATGATGAAAAGAGCTCTTCCATTCCTGAATCTCCATATCGTTCAGGATCAATGTCTGCCCCACCGCCGATAATCAGACCTTGAATACCATCAACCAGACCTGATTTCGGTTGAATTCGAACCGCTTTGGCTCCCTGAATTGCCAGTGCCAGTTTTGTAAACCACCAGGCAGCCACACCCCCTTTATCAGGCCCTGTTACTCCTATTTTTGGCTTTCTACTGCTCATCGAGATTCAGTAAAATAGTTACTGTTTTTGCCCATTCTTTATGAAATGAAATAATGGTTTCTCTTTCCCTCAGAAGATACAAACGACACAGTTTTTCCAGCATTACATCATCGTCCGCCAATTTTTCTACTACCAGCCAATAATCCCATTCATCCTCGAAACGCCAGTCGGGATCTTCAATTTTACTGTTGGGCAGCCGGTAATGAAAAGTGGGGCGCTCATTATTTTTCTCACCCTCCATCACCGGCTGAATTAACCGTTCGTTGAGCATACCGAAAATAGGCATCATATCCAGCGGCCGGTTACGGGTGGGGTTAAAATCAACATAGTCTTTAATAAATTGGTCTTCATCCGGCTGATAAGAAGGATTCAGCACTTTTCTGACATATTTCTCAGCAAAAGGAAATACAAATGGGGTGATCCGGCGTGAAATATCAATATTCAGCTTTTCAATCAGCCAGGGATATATAATCAAAAATGCCCGGAGGTATTTCAGCAAAGTAACTGTTTCAAGATCAGGAGATTCAATATTGATATGCATTCCGAAAGCATGTACCAGTGATGATTTAGTACCCTCGGCCCTGTTTTTTTGCAGTGCTTCACGCAGCGCCTCCAGTCGGTCCAGCTTCTCAACTGCCACAGGCGGCATCACAATTTCAAATGGAACCACTGTTTTGGCAAGCTTTTCAACCGCCTCCTCAATAGACTTTCGAACAGACTGGCCTTCTAAACTTATATCCGATTTGTCCGCCATTTTTTTAAGCAGGCGGGCATCAAGCTCTACTCTAAAATCACCCAGCTCGGTATCAGTAATTTCTATTTCATACCGGTTTTCCTTGTCAACCTTTCCGCCATAAAGAGTAGTGATAATATCTGCTGCTCTATCAATTTCAACACCTGCGAACTCAAGTTCGAGTCCCACCGTACGTGGTTGTCCTTCGGCATTATTTGTTATTTCTGGCTGCTTAAATTTCATCATTCTTACTGTTAACCTAATCTTGAATAAAGCTATTGCACTGAGAAACGCGAAGAAGCAACGAAGTTACCCAAAGTACTTCGTGAACCTTTGCGTTTCCTTTGAGCAACTTCGTGTTATAGCTGAACGCACATCTCACTCCTTACATATCACACCTCCAACAACTCTTAACCAAAATCATTTGTAAAACCTTGAAAACCCAATTTAAAAAACTTGCCACCTTCGAAGGTAATTAGCATAATCAGTTTTGCTACAAAATATATCATTAACAAATTCCCCATTTATGAAACGACTCATCATACTTAGTCTGCTATTGGCTTTTATGTTTCCCGGTCTGGTGATGGCCCAAAACCAACCCCAGGTATTTAAAGGTGCCAAAATTATTCCCATAACCAGCGAGCCCATTGAAAATGGAATTTTAATTGTACAAAACGGCAAAATTTCAGCCGTCGGGGCAGCTGGTGAAGTTGATATCCCTGATAATGCTAATGTTCATGATGTAACAGGAAAAGTAATTATGCCGGGACTGGTAGATACCCATTCACACATCGGGGGAGGTTCCGGAGGAGACCGGTCGGCGGCTATGCACCCTGCCGTGCGGGTTCTCGATAGTGTTGATCCCATGAGCGATTCGTTTATGAAAGCCCTTGCCGGCGGCATCACCACCGTGAATGTAATGCCGGGTTCAGGCCATTTGATGAGCGGACGAACTCTTTATTTAAAACTGCGAAAAGCAGATCAAATCGAAGAAATGCTTTTTGTTGATGACCCTCTTACCGAGGTTGCCGGTGGATTGAAAATGGCTAACGGAACTAACCCCATCGGCAGTTCTCCCTTTCCGGGAACACGCGCAAAATCGGCGGCCATGGTTCGTTCATTATTCATAGAAGCTCAGGAATATAAACGAAAAGTTGAAGCCGCTGATGGCGACCCTTCTAAAATGCCACCGCGTGATCTTGGGATGGAAACCTTAGTGCAAGTGCTGAACGGCGAACGTGTTGTTCATAACCATACGCATCGCCATAATGATATTCTTACCGCCATACGACTGGCCGAGGAATTTGATTATCGAATGGTACTTCATCATGTAAGTGAAGCTTGGAAAGTAGCCGATGAAATTGCCGAAGCAGGTTTTGCCGCTTCCATTATCGTACTCGATTCACCCGGAGGAAAGCTGGAAGCTACCGATATTCGCTATAAAAATGGTGCTGTGCTTGAAGATGCAGGTGCTCTTGTTGGTTTTCATACTGATGCTCCCATCACTGATACAAGGTTATTTTTGCGATCTGCCGCTTTTGGCGTTCGTGCAGGTATGAGCCGTGAAGCCGCACTTAAAGCTGTTACCATCGCTAATGCTAAAATGCTTGATTTAGAAGATCGCGTAGGCTCACTCGAAGAAGGCAAAGACGCTGATTTCATTGTGCTGTCAGGCGACCCGCTAAGTGTTTACACACGAATACAGCAAACCTGGGTGGAAGGTAAGAAGCGTTTTGATGTCTCCAATCCCGAAGATCGAAAATATGCTACCGGCGGTTATAAAGTGTATGAACGGTCGGCCGCGCAAATGCATCACCACCGGTAAATAATTTGACCTAACAGCGTTCCGGGTGATTTTTCCCGGATCGTGGTAGCGTCTATAAAATCAACGTTGTTAGGTCCTGGGGGACGCTAACAGGTTGATTTAAAATTTAAAAATGTATTTTAATTAATTAGCCATGAAAAAACGAATCTCATTATTTATAACAGCCATCTTCTTCAGTATCACTGCTATGGGACAAGCGCAAATTGCCGTTCAGGCAGATACTCTTTATACGATGGCGGGCCCTAAAATTGTCAATGGTGTTGTACTGATCAGCGATGGAAAAATTGAAGCGGCAGGCCCGGCTTCGGAAATAGAAATTCCATCTGATTACAAAGTCAAAAAAGCCGTGGTTGCTACTCCGGGACTTATAGATGCACATAGCGTGGTAGGACTCGCGGGAATTTATAACGCAGAGTACGACCAGGATCAGCTGGAAACTTCAAATGCTATTCAGCCGCAGCTCAGAGCTTTTGATGCTTATAACGCCCGTGAAGAACTGGTAAAATTTGTGATGAACAAAGGTATAACCACCCTTCACACCGGCCACGGTCCCGGTGCTTTGGCAAGCGGGCAAACGATGATTGTCAAAACCGCCTACCGAACAGTCGGTGAAGCCATTGTTGATTCTGCGACCACCGTTGCCTTTACCATTGGCCCTACCGTAGAACGTAATTTTGATAAGCCCGGCACTCGTGCCAAAGGCATAGCCATGCTTCGTCAAAAGTTCATTGATGCCCGGGAATATGCCGAAAAACGCGAGGCTGAAGATCCTTCCAAGCGCCCTGCCTTAAATCTAAAATTGCAGGCACTGGCTGATGTATTAAGTGGCGAACTTACAGCTATGATCACGGCCCAACGTGCCAACGATATTATGACTGCACTTCGCTTAAAAAGAGAATTCGGTTTTGACATGATTCTCGATGGTGCAGCTGAAGCCTACTTGGTGCTTGATGAAATTAAAAAATCAGACGTGCCGGTATTTATTCATCCTACGATGGTTCGTACCTCCGGTGCTACTCAAAACGCCAGCTTTACCACCGTGGCCAAACTTCATGAAGCAGGCATCCCTTTCGCTTTTCAAAGTGGCTATGAAGGCTATGTGCCCAAAACACGCATTGTGCTTTATGAAGCGGGCATTGCCACTGCTTACGGACTTCCCCGCACCGCCGCTCTTGAAGCAATAACCATCAATCCCGCCAGAATTTTAGGTATCGCTGATCAGGTTGGCTCTCTTGAAGAAGGCAAAGAGGCTGATATAGTCCTTTATGATGGTGATCCTTTTGAATATACCACACATGTTACCGGCGTTATTATTGATGGAAAAGTTGTGAAGTGAATTTAGGTATAGGGGTATAAGGTATAAGACTATTTTCGTGCAAATTTCCCTAATGCAACGCTCATAGAGTAAACCTCGTTGCAGAATGACGACAGAAGACCGTTGACCGCGGTCTCCGGTCTTCCGTCTTTAACCTCAATATTTTCTGCATGAGCAATGAAATCATCAAATCAATTTCCTCCCCTGCCGCTTAATGAGTGGGAAGATTCAAAGAAAACGCTTCATCTGTATTGCCAGATTGTAGGCAAGATTCGGATGGAGCTTTCTCCCCCTCAAAATCACTGGTGGCATGTGCCTTTGTATGTAAACACGCAAGGATTGGAAACCGGTTCTATCCCTAATCAAAACCACCGCTTTGAAATCAACTTCAATTTTATAGATCACCGCATAGCAGTTTCAACCAGTTTAGGTGATGAAAAAAGATTCAATCTTCATGATGGCCTTTCTGTGGCTGATTTTTACCAAAAACTGTTTTCTATTCTTGATGATTTTAACATCAAGGCTGATATTTTAGCTAAACCATACGATCAGCCTTTTAATACTCCCTTCGCTGAAGACCGGGAACATGCCCGGTACGATAAAAAGTACGTTGAACGATATTGGCATATTTTGGCGGAAACGGATCGTATTTTTAAAATATTTAATCGCAATTTTTGTGGAAAAGCATGTCCCGTTCAACTTTACTGGCATAGTTTTGATCTGGCCCTGACAAGATTTTCAGGACGTGAAGCTCCCCCTATGCCGGATGCAGGGCCGGTTGATCAAGAGGCTTATTCGCATGAAGTAATCAGCTTTGGTTTTTGGGCGGGCGATGAAGATCTGCGGAATCCTGCCTTTTATTCCTACACCTATCCTGCCCCCGGTGGCTTAGACGAAATGCCTTTGAAACCGGAAAGTGCAGAATGGGTTGAGCAAAATGGAAGTCCCATGGCGCTGTTGATGTATGATGATGTAAGAAATGCTGAAAATCCTGAACAAACACTTTTAGATTTTTTAGAAAGTGCCTACCGGGTAGGCGCAGAAAAAGCAGATTGGAATATGGAAAAACTCAATCGAAAAGCGTTCTCAGCCTAAGACTGGTTTCATCACCGGAGGTTCCTCCCATTTTATCTTTTGTATATTGCCTTTAACCCCTTCAATAGTTAGGTTGTGACTATTTGCTATGAAAAAAACTCTCTTCACTCTTATTTTCTTTTTTTCCCTCTTATCAAATGTTCTTGGCCAAACCATTATTACCGGTCAGGTTATCAATCAGGATTCAGGTGAGCCCATTCCTGATGTCAATGTTTTCCTTTCTCAAACCACACTGGGAGCTACCACCGATGAAAACGGAGTCTTCACAATAGAAGGAATTCCGAATGGCATTTATAATCTGGTATTCAGCTTTATCGGATTTAAAACAGAGGTTAAAAGAGTTCAATTCTTCACACCTGACTCTCTTTCATATAAAGTTACCCTGCACCCGGTTGATATAAAAATGGGCGGCATCTTGGTAACTGCTGAGCGAGATTACGAATGGTTGGAAAATTTAGAGTTATTTAAGCAGCAATTCATTGGCACTTCCGAAAATGCTGAAAAAACCGTCATTAAAAATCCGGAAATATTGAACTTTGGCTGGAATGAAGACGATATGTTTACTGCCTCTGCTAATCAAGAGTTGCATATCGTAAATAACGCTCTGGGATATGAAATCTTTTTAGTACTTAAGAAATTCAACTACACCCCTTCAACCCATCAATACAGTGATTTTATTTTATACATCACTTATCCTCGTTTTAAAAAGATGAAGCCTCTTAACGAAGGCCAAAAAAAAATGTGGATCGAGAACCGTAAAGAAACATATGAGGGTTCTCAGCGACATTTTATGCAGGCTCTTTATCATAACAACACTGGAGATGAATATTTTAACATCGAAAATGGATCAATTGACAAAATTGAAAAGAAAGAGAAAGAATATCTTCTCCGATTAAAGCTTTTAAGCCAGGCCTATAAAAATAGACTTAAAGGTTTTCAATATTCCATTTATAAGGATAGAATTGTTATTCAATACAGGCAGGATGAAACTTCTTTTTTGTATCCGGTCAAACAAAATATTTTTTTCATTGATGAATATGGTAATGTTTTAAATCCTGAATCCATTTTTGTTGGTGGTAAATGGCATAATGATCGTATAGCTGATGCTTTGCCGATTAATTATTCTCCATCTGAATAATGAATCCTCAAAAACTTCCCATCAACGGCACCCTCGATCTCCATACTTTTCGTCCACAGGATTTAGGTTCTCTCATTCCCGATTATATAGAGGCCTGTCTCGAAGAAGAAATTTACAATATCCGCATTATTCACGGCAAAGGGACAGGCAATCTTCGCCGCTCAGTTCATGCTTTGCTGGATCGAAACCCTCATGTTGAAAGCTACTCTCTGGCCAATGACCGGAGTGGTTGGGGTGCGACGATTGTGGTGTTGAGAAAGTAAAAAATAAATTGACAACGTCCCTGAATGTCATCCCGAGCGAAGCGCAAGCGGAGTCGAAGGATCTCCTTTTATGACTGCTAACGTTATAATGGAATTCTTAACAAAGATTGTTGCTTGCTTTCAAGGATTCTTCAACTACACTCGTCGCACAGCTCCTCATTCCGCTCAGAATGACACATTTAAATTAACCCTGCATCTTTTCTTTCCTTTCTCTATTCTTCGGGCTGAGCTATAACATTTCAAAAACATTTTTATGAGCGATTATACAAGAGATTCATTGCAGCGAGCATTGGAAAACCAGATACGCCGTCTGCAAGAAAAAATAACCGTTCTGGATCAGCTGAGTAGTCGGTTCTCCTTCATACGGCTCGTGGTTTTCATTAGCGGGCTCACGCTGGTTTATCTTGCCGGTTCGTTCCTGGCCGAATGGGTTTTCTGGGCCACGCTCATTGTCTTTATTCTGGGCTTCATAAAACTCATCAAAGAGCATAAAAAAGTTGATGGAGCCATAAAAAAGTTTTCGGTATGGAAAACTATTCGTTCTACCCATCTTGCACGCCAAAAGATGGTATGGACTGAAATTCCCGAAAAAACTCCATCCAAAGATTATACCGGCCATCCCTTTGCTACAGACCTCGATATTATCGGTAAACACTCCCTGCTTCAACTGATCGATACTTCAGCATATCAGGGAAGTACAAATAATCTTGTTGAATATTTACTGACTAAAAATCCCAAAACAGCCGAAATCGAAGAACGTCAGACGGTAGTTCGGGAGCTTGTTCCCTTATCAACATTCAGAGACAAGCTGCATCTGCTGGCCGAACTCAACAAGGAGCAAGAAGCTGAAAACGACTGGACGCTCGAAGAGTTGCTGCAACATCTTCAGCAATCAAAGAAGCTTAATTATACTATTCCTCTTTTGATCTTGGGAAGTCTTTCAGCCGTAAACATTATTCTTGGAGCACTGTTTTTAGCAGGTGTAATTGATCCCTATGTAATTTTCACTCTGGTTTTATACCTCGTAATTTACAATTTCAATAGCGACAAAATAAGTGGACTTTATAATGAATCGTATCAAATAGAAAAACTGCTTACACAATTCAACGCCGTTTTAAGCTTTCTTGAAACCTATAGCTATAAACCCGAATCAAAGCTTAAAAAATTCTGTCGTCCCTTTTGGGGCAGTGATAGCTCTCCCTCAAAGTTCGTAAAGCGCATCATTCGCATTGCCGGAGCCGCTTCCTCTCAGCAGAGTGACGTGGTTTGGATGTTGCTCAACTTTCTGGTTCCGTGGGACCTTTACTTTACGCAAAAGCTAAGTTCTTATAAACAAGAACTAGCTCCAAAACTTTCACATTGGCTTGAACGCCTTTATAATCTGGAAGCCCTTTCTTCGATGGCTAATTTTGCCTGGCTTCACCCTTGTTATACTTTTTCACTTCCTGATAAAAAGAATAAAGTTCCCTTCAAAGCAACCGGTTTGGGCCACCCCCTGCTCCCTGAAAACAAAAAAGTAACGAATGATGTCTCCATTGCTGAAAAGGGAAATATCCTGCTCATCACCGGTTCAAATATGGCAGGTAAAAGTACTTTCCTTCGCACAATGGGTATCAATCTGGCACTTTGTTTCGCGGGCGCGCCGGTCAATGCCTCATCCCTTTCCACCATCCCTTTTCGCATTTTCAGCAGCATCAACGTAACCGATTCTTTGGACAACGGACTATCACATTTCTATGCTGAAGTAAAGCGCCTCAAAGAACTGCTAATTTTGTTGAATGATGATCATCCCACTCCCGTTTTCTTTCTCGTGGATGAAATCTATCGCGGAACGAACAACCGTGAGCGCCTTCAGGGGAGCCGGGCTTTTCTTCAAAAAGTGGCCGGTAAAAACGGTATCGGACTCGTTTCAACCCATGATCTGGAACTGGCGCAGCTCGAAGAAACCATCCCCGAACTCAGCAACTGGCATTTCGAAGAAACCATCGAAGACGGCAAAATGAGTTTTGAGTATAAACTCAAATCCGGCCCCTGCCCCACCACCAATGCACTCAAAATTATGGAGATGGAAGGGCTTCCGGTGTAGGAATGGTTGAGTGGTTGAGTGGTTGAGTGGTTGAGTGGTTGAGTGGCTGAGTTAAAGAATAAAAAGAAAATATTTGAAAATAAATTGTAAGGATTTCTAATTCTGTGGGTCATACTATATGAAGATTATTAAAATAGTGAGTAAGAATTATGAAAAATAAAGAAAACAATGTTGATTTTGCAGAACAGTTTAAAAGACGAACAAAACTTTATGCTATTGAAATCATAAAATTTTGCAGGAAATTATCCTCCAATCGGGAAACTTCAATTATCTCAAACCAACTTATTAGAGCCGCTACTTCGGTTGCTTCTAATTATAGAGCAGCTTGCAGAGCAAGATCTAAAAAAGCATTTTATGCCAAAATGTGTATTGTAGTTGAAGAGGCAGATGAAACGGTATTTTGGCTTGAAATCATCAGAGATGCGCAAATTTTTAAAGGTAGCCTGTTACAAACCTTAATCAATGAAGGAAATGAAATTCTCGCCATTGTAGCAACATCCCGAAAAACTGCTGGTCAAAATTTAGCCTAAACCAATCATTCATTCCAACAAATCAATAATTCATCCCTTCACTTCACCCATTCAACCACTCAATAATTCAATAATTCAACAACTTTCCCTGTAACCTTTCTTATTTTTTTCAGTGTACTGTATTGAATCACGAAAATAAACAACACCGGCGTTGGATTCTCTTTCTGATAATGCATTAATGTTAAAAGTGAAAAATGGCGACCTCGATAAGCTGGGGCTGCTTTTTGAGCGGTATAATCGTCGCTTGTATCACTTTTTCTACCGATTGAACCGACGCCGGGATGTAAGTGAAGACCTGGTGCAGGGCGTATTTGAACGCATCCTACAATATCGGTCGAGTTATACCGCTAATGGCTCATTCTCAACCTGGATCTTTCAAATTGCCCGAAACCTGCATGCTGATCATTATCGGAAGCATCAAGACGAAGAGAATTTGGATGGTTTCCCGGATTTGGATCAGTTGAAGGATGAGGGCCCGGAATCTGAAAACGATCAGCCCGAGAAAGAGGAGTTGAAGTTGCTACAGCTCGCATTAGACCAGCTTGATTCAACTAAAAAGCAGGCTTTGCTGCTGAGTCGATTTCAGGGTTTTAAATATAAAGAAATTGCTGAAATCATGGATTGCTCCGAAAGCGCTGTTAAAGTGAGAATTTTCCGGGCAATCCGCGAACTGGAAGTACTGATTAAAGAACTCAAAGGAGTTTAAGATGATTAACGACAAATATATTGAACTGGTTACCGCTTACCTGGATGATTCGATTTCACCCGAAGAGAGGGTCCGGCTGAACGAGCTTATTGATGAAGGCAAAATCGATATCCTGGATGTTAAGGAGATGGAAAACCTCTATAAAAGCTTGGGAAAATTGCCTGTCTCCGAGCCATCAGAACAGATGCGGGATTCTTTTTATGCTATGCTGAAGGCTGAAAAAGAACAGCAAACTTCTATGCAGGATTCTCAGCTTTTAGATCGAATAAGAGACTTTTTTATTCAACCAAAAATACGCCGCTTTGGCCTTGCCATGTGCTTGTTTTTAGTGGGAATGGTTGCGGGCAATTTCTTTACTCCCTTTCAGGATTATGAGCAGGAAATGGATCAGCTTTCAAACCAAGTCATGCAAATGCAAAAAATGATGGCTTTGAGCCTGCTTGATGCTCCATCCTCAACAGAACGACTTAAAGCCGTAAACATCAGTTCTGAAATTTCTTCGGCCGATGACCGCATTGTTTCAGCCCTTTTGAAAACCCTTAACAACGATCCCAATGTGAATGTAAGACTGGCCAGTATTGATGCATTGTTAAACCATGCCGCGAATCCTGCTGTCCGAAAGGGACTCGTACAGGCTATTTCGAAGCAGGAATCTCCCCAGATTCAGGTAGCTCTGGCCAATGCCATGCTCGCCCTGCAGGAAACGAGATCGGTGGATGAACTGCGCCGCCTGCTCGACCGGCAAGAACTGGACCCGACAGTCCGCTATAAGCTTACAAATACCATCGCTGCTTTAAAAAGATAAGGAGGATTTGAAATGAGACTACAAATACAAGTATTGAAAAACTATTTTTACCCGGGAAAAGCTAAAGTCCCCCTTGGAGAAGGGGGATTAGGGGGATTGATCAAGGCAATAACCTTTGCATTAACAGTTTTACTTCTGGTGCTTCTTCGTCCATCCACTTCATCCGCCCAAGGCTTCTCTCAAACCATCACCAAAACCGCGCAGTTTCCTGATCTATCAGATGCCGGTAACAAATTTCGCATTATAAATGTTAACGGCTCCGTCACTATTGAAGCATATGGCGGCGAAACGATTGAACTGACTGTAACTGAACATGTCGAAGGCAGTGATTCAGAAGTTGAACAGGCAAAAGAGGAACTGGAGTACAGGCTTGAACGCAAAGGCAGTCTCATTCTCGCTTATTTAGATGCACCCTTCATCACCCTTGAATATGATGAAGATGGAATCAACTACTGCATCAACCGGGATGATAATGATTATCGTTTCACCCATGATGTTCATATTCGTGTTCCGCGCGGGATTCTGGTTGAAGCTTCTACCATGAACAATGGCGACCTTAGCATTACAGGGACTTTTAAAAAGATAGAAGCGCGAAATCTGAATGGTGATGTGGAATTAAAAAGTATCACCTCACAAACTTTCGCTTCTACCCTGAACGGCGATGTTACCGTTTCTTACCAAAAAGCTCCCTCCGCCGATTCAGAATTTAAAACGTTAAACGGAACCATCGATGTAACTGTACCCAAAAATCTATCGGCTGACATTTATTTTGAAAGCCTGATGGGCGACTTTTACACTAATTTTGAAAACCTGCAACGTTTGGAGCCCGAAGTGCAGAAAAGTACCCATTCCGATCACTCTGCCACCATTTACCGAATTGATAAATTTTCACCCGTCCGCATTGGCGATGGCGATATTGACCTCCGTTTTGAAGTGCTGAATGGAGAAGTTTATCTGCGGAAACATTCATCGGCGGTATCAGCCGGCGAGGATAAGTCCCCCTTCAAAGGGGGCGCAGGGGGATGACCCAACACAGAATTATGACAAGCAAAAACACTTAATGTTTCAATCACTTTCCCTAAAAAACAAAACTCACGCTATGAAAACTCTAAAACTCATTCTCCCAATTCTAATCGCAGCCTTGCTCCTGCCTCTGCAAACGAAAGCCCAGGAACAAATCGCTGTTCCGCTGACAAACCCCGGTGAACCGGGGCAGTTGAACGTCAATGTAATTCACGGTTCCGTTACAGTTACCGGCTATGACGGAAACGAAGTACTCATTTCGTACAGTGGCGGCGACAATGAAGACCAACAAAAAGTTACTGAAGAGGGCCTGCGCCGAATTTCAAGCAATTCAGTAGGATTTCAAGTCAGTGAAGATAATAATGAAGTAACAATAAGCGGCGTTTCCCCCATGCAACCCGTTGATTTTGAAATTAGCGTGCCACAAAATTTTTCTCTGAACTTATCAGCCGTAAATGGCGAATTACTTGTAAAAAACGTTTCGGGTGAAATGGAGCTGAGTAGCGTCAATGGAGAAATAAACCTGCTCGGCGTTAATGGTTCGGCACTCGTCAATACTGTAAATGGTGACATCACTGCTGTATTTGATGAGGTACCACCTAATGCACCAATGGCCTTCACTAACCTGAATGGAGATATTGATGTCACTTTGCCCGCCGATGTGCAAATGACTGCTAAAATGAAATCAGAATGGGGCGAAGTATTCACTGATTTTGAGATGAACATCAACCGCGCCAGTGAAAATCCTGAGTTATCCACCGAAAACGGCGTTTATAAGGTTTCGGTCAACAACTGGATTTACGGCACTGTCAACGGCGGCGGACCCGAATACCTGTTTAAAAGTATGCGAGGTGATATTTACATTCGCAAAAAGTAAAACGAAGAGTGTAATGAAGAGTTAGCTCATTCGTCTACTCTACTGTTATCCGTCAATTAGCAAATATTTTATCCCCCTTTAGCCGTAGGCATTCCTTCGGAAGAAGGGAGGGACAGGAGGATAACAGTCTATTTCAATCTGAAAAACCTTATTTCATACAAAAATGAATTTCCCTAAAACCAAATCAAGCTCAAAGGAAGTAGCACCCCCGCTTTGGAGTATCCCGAAGGGATGCCTATGGCACAACTCCTTCGCAGCAATAAGTTATATTTTTTTCATCCTGTTTCTGATGTTAGGGTTTACTGGCATCACCCATGCTCAAACCGCTACTAACGGACATTCGAAAATAGATTCTTCTGCCGAACTACCGGTCATTCAGGCAGTCAGAGTACAGGGTGATGAAAGAATCGAACTGGATGGTGAACTTAACGAAGCGATCTGGCAGCAGGCACCTGTAGCTACCGGTTTTATTCAGCGCGTTCCCGATAGCGGGGAACCGGCGACCGAAAGAACGGAAGCCCGCATTGTTTATACCGAAGATGCCATTTTTGTCGGTATAAAAGCTTATGACAGTGCAATGGATTCCGTAGCCGCTACCCTTTTTAGAAAGGATGGTTCGGCGTACAGCGACTGGGTTTATGTAAATATTGACAGCTATAACGACAACCGTACCAGCTTCAGCTTTGCTGTGAATCCACGTGGTGTGCGCAAAGATATTCTCACCTTTAACGACAGCAATGAAGATATTCGCTGGGATGCCATCTGGCAGGCAGAAACAAGCATCCAGGATGATTACTGGGTTGCAGAATTTCGAATTCCCCTGTCCCAACTGCGGTTTAATGCCGATAAAAAAGTTCAAAACTGGGGCATCAACTTTCAACGGCGAATTGCCCGCAAGGATGAAATATCGTTTTGGGCACCTACGCCACAAAACGCTTCGGGCTTCGTTTCCAAATATGGAACCTTAAAAGGACTTAAAGGACTGGGTGAACCCGCGCGTCTGGAAATAACACCTTATGTCTCGGCAAATTTAACTCGCGCACCCGGCAGTTCGGCAAACCCCTATTACCAACAAAATGAATGGGGACAATCGATAGGAGCCGATATTCAGTACGGACTTTCTTCAAACTTCACCCTTACCGCTACCATAAATCCTGATTTTGGACAGGTTGAAGCCGATCCCGCTGTCATTAACCTAAGTGCCTATGAAACTTTCTTTCCGGAGCAGCGGCCTTTTTTCCTTGAAGGAACCGATATTTTTCAGTTCGGCGCAACCCAAACTTATAACCGTTTTGGTAATCCAATGGTTTTTTATTCCCGGCGTATCGGGCGCGCTCCACAAGGTGATATTTCTCAGGCCGGTATTCAGGCCGATTATGTGGATCGTCCCGATCGTACAACCATCGCCGGCGCCGTTAAATTAAGCGGTAAAACGGAAAGCGGACTCTCAGTCGGTGTATTAAATGCTTTGACCACGCGCGAAAATGCAACTTACACCATTGGGGGCGGCAGCGATCAGCAGTTAAGCATTGAACCTCCTACCAACTACTTGGTGGGGAGAGTTAAACAGGATTTCAACAATGGCAATACCGTAATTGGCGGTTATCTGAGTTCGGTAAACCGCTTTATGAGCGCTGATTATTTGAAATCCAGCCTTCACAGCGCGAGCTATATAGGCGGAGTGGATTTTGAACATAGCTGGAATGACCAGGAATGGACGCTTAGCGGCGCATTTTCGGGCAGCTTAGTGCAGGGAACCGAAGAGGCCATTCTGCAAACACAGCTTCTGAGTTCACGCTATTACAATCGGGTGGATGCTGACTATCTTTCGGTTGATCCGGATAAAACCAGTCTCTCAGGTTATGCAGGGGATCTATCCCTTGGCCGTTTTGGGGGTGAACACTGGAGAGGCTCACTCACCTATGAATTTGTAAGTCCGGGCTACGAAGTTAATGACATCGGCTTCGAAAATCGTGCCGACTACCATGGCGTTTCATACCTGCTTATGTACCGGGAACCTGATCCCGCTGAACCATTCAGATTTTATGAGACATTCATTTATGCCAATCAGCGATGGAACTTCGGCGGAGATTTAACTTATAACGCCATTGCCATTGCCAGCAATTTTAATCTTACTAACTTGTGGAGTTTTCACCCAAATGCGGGTTATAATTTTAGTGTCTATGATGACCGCCTGCTTCGCGGGGGGCCTTTGGCCAGAACTCCAGACAGCTATTATATTTCAGGAGTGATTAACTCAGATCCTTCCCGAAAAGTTTCTTTTACCGCAGGTCATTTACGCAGTAATGACGTGTCAGGCGGAATGGAAAGAGATTTCTTCGTAGATTTAACCATTCGTCCTACATCATACATCCAGCTCACCATTTCCCCCAACTATAACTACCGGGTAAATACCGGCCAATATGTAACCCAAATCGAAGATCCCACGGCCGTCGAAACCTATGGAAAACGGTATATTTTTGCAGACATAGATCAGCAAACTTTCTCAACGGCTTTTCGTCTCGACTGGACTTTTACGCCGGAGATAAGCCTTCAGACCTATGTTCGTCCGTTTATAACCAGCGGTGATTTTTATAATTACAAAGAATTCACCCAGCCAAAGGGCTATGAATTCGCTGTTTATGGCGAAGACCGGGGAACCATCAACCGGAATAACAGTTCTTATACTGTTGATCCCGATGGTGCAGGTCCTGCTCAGTCTTTTAGCTTTCGCGACCGGGATTTCAATTTCAAAGCTATTCAAAGCAACGTCGTTTTCCGCTGGCAATACCGTCCGGGTTCGGCCTTATTCGTTGTTTGGCAGCAAGATAGATCTGCTTCAACCATCAATAATGATCTTCAGTTGCAGCGGGATGTCAGCCAGTTATTCCGCTCAGAACCCACTAATGTTTTTCTGGTAAAACTTACTTACTGGTTCGGCACCTGATTTCAGCTTTCTAAGCAAAGCTGCATCTGAGAGGGTCTCATTTCGATTGGAATGAGGCCCTTTTTTAATTGGCTTTCTGTTTAGCCGCGGATTTGCGCAGACGGACGCTGATTTTATTTTGATGATATTAAACTAACTCCCGCGTTAATAGATGAATGTTATGTGAGACGAATGCAATTCGTCTCTACACCTATCCGTGCTTATCCGCGTAAATCTGCGGCTAAAACTCCTTTTCCCTTTGACAATCTTTATGTATCCTCTTTTCGTAGATATTCACTGTACAACTTTTATTAACACAGTTTAAGTAAAAATTTATGATTTATTTCAAGCAGCTGTTTGCCATCCTGTTTCTTATTTCTTTCTCTTTCATTGGCTGTCAAAGCCAGGATTCTACCATTTCTTTTCTCGCGCTCGGTGATTCTTATACCATTGGTGAAAGTGTAGGGGTTGAAAATAGCTGGCCGGTTCAATTAAGTGAACAGTTAAGAGCCAAAGGCCTTGATGTAGCTGATCCCAAAGTCATAGCCCAAACGGGGTGGACGACGCAGGATTTAAAAAAAGCCATTGCCGAAGCAGACCTTAATCCACCCTACGATTTTGTTTCTTTACTTATTGGTGTTAATGACCAATATCAAGGTATAGACATCTCAAAATATCCTTCAAATTTTAGTTTTCTGGCTGAGAAAGCCATCTCATTGGCAGGAGATAAACCACATAATGTGTTTATACTTTCTATTCCCGATTATGGCGTTACTCCTTTTGGACAGCAAAAAAATCCGAAAAAGATTGCTACAGAACTTGCCCGGTACAATGCGATAAACAAAAAAATAGCCGACAGTCTGGGTATTCACTATATAAACATCACCCCTATTTCTAAAAAGGCCAAAACAAATCCTGATCTTGTAGCTTCCGACGGCTTGCATCCTTCAGCCAAAATGTACAATCAATGGGTTAAAAAAGTAGCTCCGGTTGTGTTAGATGAATTTGGGAAATAGCTTTTTTCACATCTTTAACGTGTTGTGCAGTTGAAATAGAAGACCGACCTGACAGTGTACCAGCGGTTTTTCTGGTTCCTGTCAGCGTCTTAAAAAACAACGCTGTCAGGTCCTACGGACGCTTACAGGTTGTTTAAGGTTAACCGCTCAATGCGTCACTTTAATTATGGGAAATAATAAAGCCCCTGTTTTTAAACAGAGGCTTTTAACCAACTTGAATTGTGCTGTTTTACTTTCGCTATACCAGTTCATTTTTATGGAATATTTGTTCATTATTCAACCATCTTCCTCCTGTAAAGTCAGGAATTTCAACAGGATGTCCGCCCTTAGCAATCGAGTGTTCTGAAAGCGGAGAGAGCACGCTCCAGCTTGCGGCATCATAAACATCCTGAGGGGTTGAGACCTTATTTTTGATAGACTGAACAAAATCATTCCGCACAAAAAAGTCCATGCCTCCATGGCCTGAGCCTTCAGCTTCGCGTTCATGCTTTTTCCAGAGTGAGAAATCAAACTCCTTCTGGTAGTTTGCGAAATCTTCCCACCGGTGTCGCTCGCTTCGTCCCCGGATATGCACTGCATCCCTTTCAAGCTCCCAAATTCCATTGGTTCCCTGTGCCCTGAAACCCAGCGAATAAGGACGGGGAAGTGTGGTGTCATGGGTCATGATAACAGTCTCCCCTTTTGCCGTGGTGATGGTAGTGGTAACAATATCTCCTGTTTTCCACTCAACTTCTTCATTAGGATGATTTTCTCCGCCATAATATTCAATATGGCTTTCAAGTCCACGTGCCTTAGTGGCATGAGACGACAAAGAAACAAACCGGTTACCACGGTTTACGTCAAGCCAGTGCGCGACCGGACCGATCCCGTGCGTAGGATAAAGATCACCGTTTCGCTTCGTATAGTGTTCAGTACGCCAGCTTGAGACACTTCCGGTTCCAGGTCCGAATTCAAGATTATCGTTAAACAAGTACGGCGTCAAATCGTGTTGGTATCCACAACGAGCATGAACCATTTCGCCAAATAATCCCTCCCGTACCATATTGAGCACTGACATCACATCCCTTCGATAGCAAACGTTTTCAAGCATCATACAAGGCATTCCGGTTCTTTCTGAAGTATGAACCAGCTTCCAGCAGTCTTCAACCGTGAGGGCTGCGGGGACTTCAACACCTGCATATTTGCCATTTTCCATGGCTGCCACTGCCTGTGGCGTATGAAATGACCAGGGCGAGGCAATAATCACCCCGTCAATATCATCGCGCTGACATAGTTTGATGTAATCAGATTCTTTAAGATAACCTTCGGGGCGATCCTGTCCGGCTTCTTCTACCATATCCAGCGCCCGGTTTAAATTCTCTTTATTAGGATCAAGAATTGCTTTTACTTCAACATCACCCCGGTTTAACATACCCCGTAAATGGCTTGATCCCCGCGCACCGACGCCTAAAAAACCAAGAGATACTTTGCGATTATCTTTGCCTTTTAATATTGAAAAAGGAGCCAATGACAGGCCAATACCTGCTGCAGCCGAAGTTTTAATGAAATTTTTTCTATCCATTGTTTAAAAGTCTTAATTAAAATTACCCGGGATGAGCTGAAAAAAGCATTTTAATTATTCGGTTTTAGAGGTAGTGCTTTAATCATAAGATGATCTTTAAATTGAACATCAATTTGGGCAATGGGTCCTTCCACTTGCCCTACTTTCTTGCCTGTCTCATAGTTAACAAGATTATAGGTTACATCATGTTTTAAACCTCTTAGCTCAACCTTACCATCAAAAGAATCAGCATAGAAAGCATAGAAGAACTTTCCTTCTTTTTCAATCAGATGAGTCTCAGGACGGTCAAAGCCAATATCATAAAGCTCGCCTCTATAAGTTCCTTTAGGTAGCATATATTTTTTATATATGCCCATCCATTTTTGCATCAACTCTTCGCGTTCATCCGTTAATAAAAACTCATTATTAATATTGGAATACTCAGGCCAGGTAAATTTTGTACCAATAACACCGCCAACTCCAACCGTAGAAGCAAAATCATTCTGATTATCACTAAGTTCTACATGATCTCCATAATAGGCGGCGTCATCACCCATGAGGGCTTTATATGTTTTACCTTTAAGACGAATTTGCCACGAACTCAAAGGATCGGAAGAGACCGGCTGATTCATATAAGGCATGATGAAAGACGATGCGGAAGCCCCACAGGGACATATTTCTACCACCGCATTTGGCTGAATATCTTTAGCCGTTTTATAGATAATTTTATAGAGGTTAGGTAATTCCTCAATAGATTCTTCGGGATATTTTTGCTTTTCAGGGTGCCCGTAATCGGCCGGTACCTGGTTTAAATGTTGACCATCGATCTTAAGGCCGTCGAATCCCCATTCATTCATGAATCTTTCAACCAGTTTTTTGTGATATTCTTTTGTTATATCAAGAGCAGGATTCAGATAATGACTATCCCACCAAGTGATTTGCTGGTAATTTCCCGAATGGTTGACTAAAAGCATTTCGCTGCGTTCTTCATGTATTTTTGAACCGGGATCGGCTGCCAGCGGTGCCCACCATAACTTTGCTTTTAAGCCGTAGCTGTGCACAATATCAACAAACTCCTTCATGCTTATTTCATCAAATTTGGAGTTCGGCCGCCAGTCTCCTTCAGCAATTTGCCAGCCATCATCCAGCACTACCCATTCAAATCCTAATTCTTTAACTTTTGGGAGCGTATTTATTACTTGTTCAACCGTGAAATCACGTCCATATCCCCAGGCACACCAAATCGGTTCGTAGGCAGTTTTGGGTGAATTAGCAAATTTCACTCCTTTGGATTCAATAATTTTTCTATACGCTTCTAATGATGTATAATAATCACCTGTATGGGCATATATAAAAGTTTCAAATGTGGCCATGCTATCTCCCGGAGCAATGAAACGGGAGAGTTTCTTTTGTGACACACTATCAACATCGAACTTCACCGCTATACGAACACCATTCTCTACTGCTTTAGAATTTACCGGAAGAGAGATCAGCTGAGGCTCAAGATTAAGATGTCCAACGGCTAAACCCGCGTCGGGCCTCCATACATCTACCACGGGTGTTCCCCCGCCATAATCTGAAGAATTCATACCCTGGTAATTTTTTTGGTAAAAATCATTTCCTACCGGTAGCACCCAGTCGGGGCGCGAGGGATAAGTTCCACTCTGAAAAGACCAGAAATTCTCCTGCTCACTTTTAGTATTGTTCGCTAATTTAGTATTGTTCGCTAATAAAGTGTAACGATTGTTGTCCCATCCTTCAACGGACACCTTTTTATCTCCTGCATTACGATATATTACTTTTGTAGATATAAAGTTAGGAATAGCATCATATGTCGTAGCAATAACCTTTTTCTCTATTTTATAAGAATCGTTTTTAAAAACTCCTTCTAAAATTAAACGCTTACCATGTCCTATTTCATTATTGATGGTTTCAGTATGATAATCAGTAAGTTTAAAATCGCTAAGTGTCTGCTTTCCGATTCGCAGTATCTCTGAAGATTGAAACCCTGCTACTAACGGTTGCTTTGCTTTATCAAAACTGATCGTTGTATAGAGGAGTTCATTATAACCAAGCGTTAAATCACCACTCTGAATACTTGGCGATTGGCTCATTGAACAAGCTGAGATTAAGAAGACTACTGCTATTAACAGCGAAAGGAAGGAGGAATTGTTATTCATTATAACAGGGGTTATCAATTAGTTAAGAATTTTCCCGGGGTTGGTCGTGTAAATCTTTTTTAATACTTCATCACCGAGGTTAAACCCATTTAGGCTCCAATGGTAACCAAACATTTCATGCCGGTAGAAATGCTCGTCCATGGTTTCCAGCACCCGAAAAGTGACATCATACATATCGTTCGCTGTTCCCATATCCGTTCCATACACAATCTTATCCTGATGCTTGGTAATAAAAGCTTTTACATGGCGGGGGATTTGTGATAATTCTGCATAGCGAGCCGATACATCAGCATAAAGATTAGGATACTTTTCAAGCATTCTGCCGATAATTCGCAGATCGTATGAGCTATTACCAAGATGAGCAGCTATAAAGGTGGTGTTCGGATGTTTTTTTACTGCATTTTCCAGCGTTTTCAACATCTCTCCGTGGCTCAAAATATTCTCCTGGTTATCCAGCCTCCAGTTAAGAGCATTCATCAGGCCATCATTCGTTGAATCCATTTCCATATAAAACCAATAAGGCTCAGCTACATGAATCGTTACCGGCATATCCAGTTCACCGGCTCTTTCTAAAACAGGGTCCATGCGCTCATCATCAATGTGCATTCCAAAAGCTTTAGTGGGATGAGAATAAAACAAACCTTTACCTTTGTCTCCTAACTCGCCTATCCCTCTGGCTCCAAGTGCGTGCAGTCGCTCAAGCTCCTTAACCGCTTTCTCAGCAAATCCCGGTTCTTTATAACCTGTATAATCGATGCCGCACCAAAGCTCAAAA
>DASVCW010000031.1:0-31785 GCA_036381435.1 Balneolaceae bacterium
TTTAAGATAGGAGCGAAAAATCTCCTTCACCAGATCAATGGTCTCTTCTTTAGCCGGGTGTGCCATAAGTAATTTTTCTTTTAATATAAGAAAATGGTATCCACTAAGAAAATGGGTTGATGATTATAATTCAAGTTTAAAAATAACCTGTAAGCGTCCGAAGGACCTGACAGCGTTATTTTGGAATGACGCTGACAGGAACCAGAAAATCACTGGTACGCTGTCAGGTCAATATTTTTTCAGTCGTCCAAAATGTGTAAAGATTAACTTCGTCGGATGACAAAAAGCAGTCAACCAATGAACTTTTTACGGTGATGTGCTGAATTTTCCTTTCAGAATGTTATATTCGAACTATATTATTGGCTTTTTGAAGCACTCCCCTTAGTTTAACAGCAATTAACGAGTATCTTATGCCTGTAGTTGTAGCTTTTGAAACATTAACCGACCTGTTTCTTAACCTTTCGAAGAAGTACAAGGGCAGCAATAAAACAGCTTTTGCCCGCAAACCTTCCACAGATGCTGAATATAAAACCATCAGCTGGAATCAGGTGTCGGATGATGTTTACAGCCTGGCCGCTTACCTGATAAAAAACGGAGTGGAACCGGGCGACCGGGTAGCCATTTTAAGCGAGAATCGCTACGAATGGGCTGTTGTGGATTTAGCCTTGCAGCTTATCGGAGCCATTAACGTTTCACTTTATACATCGCTTCCTGCCGGTCAGTGTGAATATATTTTGCAGGATTCAGGGGCAAAAATATTCTTCGTCTCAACCGGGATTCAACTCAAAAAGGCACGTGAGGTATTCGGTAACTGTGAGAATCTTCAAAAAGTAATCGCGTTTGATGAGCCCAAGGTTGAAAGCTATCTGGAAGATGATTATGTAGAGCTTTTTGAAAAAACGATGGCCGAAGGACTCAAGGAGTTCCCCAATTTTGAGAAGGAAATTCATAAACGAAGTCGGGCCGTTTCACCCGAAGATGTTGCTACTCTCATTTATACATCGGGCACAACGGGAAAGCCAAAAGGAGTGATGCTCACTCATCGCAATATTGTCAGTAATATTAAAGCCGCTCACCAGCAGATTAATATTACCCAGGATGATCGCTGTTTATCATTCTTGCCCCTCTGTCATTCTTTTGAGCGCACGGCCGGTTATTATGCGATGGCAGCGGGCGGGGCTGAAATCTATTATGCCGAGAGCGTGGATACGGTTGCCAAAAATATGACGGAAGCATCGCCTACCATCATTATGAGTGTACCCCGGCTGTTTGAGAAAATTTATAACCTGATCAGCAAAAGTGTTGAAGAAGGTACGGCTGTAAAACAGAAGATATTTGAATGGGCTATCGGGGTGGGTCAAAAGTACTCGGAGGGCAAACGCGGTTTGGTTTCACTGCAAAAAGCCATTGCCGACAAACTTATTTTTGATAAGTTGAAAGAGCGAACCGGTGGGCGTATTCGTTTTTTTGTATCGGGAGGGGCAGCGCTGCCGGCAGAAATAGGCCAGTTTTTTATGGGAGCGGGACTGCATATTATCGAAGGTTATGGGCTTACCGAGACATCACCTATCATCTGTTGCAATACCTATGGTGATGAAAAAATGGGAGCTGTGGGTAAAGTTTTGCCGGGGGTAACGATTGCAATTCAGCGGCTGGAAGACAACCACATTATTGCCGAATTAAGCGGCGAAGATTATCCTACTGATAAAGCAACCGGTCAGGGCGAAATTCTTTGTAAAGGTCCCAACGTGATGAAGGGCTATTGGAATAATGAAGAAGCGACTCACGAGATGATTGATGATGAAGGTTATCTTCATACCGGTGATGTGGGAAAGTTTGTGAACGGCAAGTTGGAAATCACCGATCGCATTAAGCATATGATTGTCAATGCAGGTGGCAAAAACATTTATCCCGGCCCGATTGAAGATCTTTTTAAAACCAGCAAGTGGATTGATCAACTGGTGGTTATAGGTGAGCGGCGTCCCTATATGGCGGCCTTAATTGTGCCCAATTTTGAGGTGCTGGAAGAGCAGGCCAAAAAAGAAGGAATCAGTTACGATTCCGTTGAGGAGCTTTTGACCCGGGATGAAATTCAGAATATCTACCGCCGGGAAATTCGTCATTATTCCGGAGAACTTGCCTCTCACGAAAAAGTTCGGGATTTTCGGCTCGTTTTTAAGGAGTTTACCGTTGAATCGGGGGAGCTGACACCTACACTCAAAATTAAGCGGCGTATTGTTGAAGATAAGTACCGCCACCTGATCGAGGATATTTTTGCAAATGGAGTTTCATAAAGGATGACATTAAGGAAAATGCGTTAACTATTTACGGTATTATTTTTAACTAACTAATATTATTTATGTATCAGATTTTTTATTGGGTTCACATTGTTTCATACATCGCGTGGCTGCTGGCATTTGTGATGAGTACTTTTTACGCTGTGAAGGTATGGGGTGAAGATGATGCGGTAAAGAGAAGGAAATCCATGCGCTCTGAACGGCTTGCTACCAGTATTGGCGGACATTTGGGAGCGCTGGGTATTTTGATTTCCGGTGGAGCAATGGCTTCCATTCCCGGTGGTCCACAGTGGGGATGGTTTAATTTTGAGTTTTACCCCTGGCTGGCGGTGAAGCAGATTATTTTCCTGATCATTTTGGTGCTGGTGGGCATCTCAATTAAGAAAAGTATAGCTTTTAAAAAGAAAATGAAGAGGGAAAAGGATGTAATGACAACCGAGACATCCGAAAAGTGGAGAAAGGCTTATCGCTGGTCACTGGCCGTTTATATTCTGGTAGTCGTAAACACCATTTTAGGTTTGACGAAGCCTTTTTAAAAAAGTCTTGAAGTAAACCCTCAGGGTTTTTAGCAACAGTGAATATTTTTACTGATTTAACTGAAAGGCTATTTTTGAGAATGGTTTTCCCAAAACCCTGAGGGTTTTGGCTATAATTTAAACATTTGTACCAATGACAGATTACGACGAGCAGTTTCTAAAAAGGTGGGAGAAGAAAAGGGAAGCCGGAATGCCAAAATATTTGTTTTCAACGGGTGGCATCTTCGCTCTTGCTGCTGTTTTCGCTTTTATAGTAATTGAACTCTATAACAATTCCCTAAAAGAAGTTTTTTCTTCAGGCGAAGCGGTTGAAAGGGTAATCACTTATTTTGCACTTGGACTAGCCTTTGGCGGGGTGATGTGGTACTTGAACAACCGGAAGTATGAAAAGCTAAAGTAGGAAGGTTTGACCTGACAGCGTGCCAGTGCTTTTCTGGTTCCTGTCAGGGTCTAAGTCACCAACGCTGTCAGGTCCTACGGACGCTTACAGGTTGGTTTTTCTAATCACAAAAAGGCAAGAAGTCGAGGCATTCTTTACTGTTGTTAGCAACTTTTAGTAGCGCACGTTTTTCCTTTCTTATAAAGCCGCTCTCAACAGCATGATCAATGAAAGAAATGAGCTGATCATAATAGCCATCGATGTTAAAAAGGATGACCGGCTTGCTGTGAATACCCAGTTGCAGCCAGGTGATGCTTTCCATCAGCTCCTCAAAAGTCCCAAATCCGCCGGGCAAAGTGATAAAGGCATCAGAAAGCTCCGCCATCATCGCCTTCCGTTCGTGCATGGTACCGGTAACGTGAAGGGTCGTAATATTTTTATGAACGCGTTCTTGTTTGTTCAAATGTTCAGGAACCACACCTTGAACTTCTCCGCCTCCGGCAAGCACACCATTGGCCACTTCATTCATCAGTCCCACTCCACCTCCGCCGTAAACAAGATCTACACTTTTAGAAACTAAGTTTCGTCCTAAGGCTTTGGCTTCTTCAGCAAAAATCGGATTACTCCCGGTAGTGGACCCACAAAATACGCAAACTCGTTTCTTTGAACTCATGCTTTGGCCGTTGAAATCATTCGATTGACAATCGGCTCGAGTTTTTCGAGGAAGTAATCGATATCTTCTGTGGTGTTACCTTTTCCAAGACTTACCCTGATGCTTGAATTGGCAACATTGCTTTCGAGGCCGATTCCGCCCAGCACATGAGAAGGCTCCATCGCTCCTGAAGTACAGGCTGAACCGTTGGAAACACAAATTCCTTCAACATCCAGGTTCAGCAACAGCATTTCGCCATCGAGCCCGCCTTCGCTTAGAAAGGAAATATTGATAATATTCGGTACACCTTCTTCCGGATGCCCGTTAATTTGATACACGCCTGAAAATTTTTCTTCAAGTCCGTTTATCAGCTGTTCTCGTAGCTTTTTGAAATGATTTCTGTGATCAGCCATTTCCTCAACGGCAAGTTCCAGGGCTTTTGCCAGTCCAATGATTCCCGGCACATTTAGCGTTCCCCCACGCCGCCGCCGTTCTTGTGATCCGCCATGCATCCAGGGCAGCCAGGGTGTAGCATGACGCATATACATCACTCCTACACCTTTGGGTCCATAAATTTTGTGAGCGCTCATGCTGAGGAAATCAAGCCCGAGGTCATTCACATCAACCGGCAGTTTACCAACGCTTTGAACCGTATCAGAGTGAAAAGGAATATTACTTTCTTTACAAACTTCCGCAATTTCTTTGATGGGATTAATGCTACCGATTTCATTATTCACATGCATCAGCGAAACAACAGCTGTATTTTCGGTGATGGCATCTTCCACCTTATCAGCACTGATAACCCCGTTTGAGTCCGGTTGCACATAAACCGGTTTTACCCCGCTCATTTTCAGCGCTTCCGCAGCATGAAGTACCGCATGATGCTCGAGGGGGGAGGTGATGACTTCCGTTTTTCGTGTAGCCTGAACCGCGCCTTTGATCGCTGTGTTATCGCTCTCCGTTCCGCCGCTGGTGAAAATAATTTCAGCCGGCTCTGCACCGATAAGTTCAGCAATCGTATCTCGTGCTTCTTCAACGGCAACTTTGGCTTGGTTTCCCATTTGATGGGCAGAATTTGCATTCCCGAATTGACCGGTGAAGTAAGGTTTCATAGTTTCAAAAACACGCTCATCTACAGGGGTGGTTGCGGCGTGATCAAAATAAACGGTTTTCATGACTTCTTTTTTCTTAATTATTTTGATTAAAGATATTTAAAATTGAATAGAAAAACAGGGATATTCAGTGGGCGAAGTTTGGAGCAGGGAACTTTTTCTTTGGATGCCGCTTCGTAGAAATAAACTTAAATATCCATTTTCAAAACCATCACTCTACAGAAAAAATGTTCGGTAAGATTTTTATGCGTTCACGCTGGTTAGCCCTAATTATCCTGTTTCCCGTTTTAGCTTTGCTGCCATCAGCTTTGAAAGCCCAGCAATCAGAAGCCAGCGCTACATTGCTGGGGTGGGAGCAGCGGGTGCGAAATTATATGCTCGATCGTATGCATAACGTTGGCGGCACGCATTTTAATCGCGGGTTATTCCGTGAGCACCTGAATTCAATGAGTGCAGAGCATGAACTCGATCTGCTGACCTATCGCTATACGCTGTTTGATGATTACGACTGGAAGCAGGCAAAAAATGCTTATCGTCTTTCGATGGGTAGTTTAAACGCTACCAATTTTGCAATGGAAAACCGGGTTAAAGCAGACATCATTCTTAATCCGAATAATGAGATTCTTGTTAACGGTTTCCATTCAGAAAACCTGAGAGCAAATCGTTTTCTTTTTTATCTGGGCTACATTCATTCTTTTGGGAAAAATCATCATGTAGGTTTCAAACACACCTTCACTCGTGAAAAATCGGATTTGGATGCTACTTTTTTCTACCGTTATGGAAATTTCGATGAGGGCATGATAGAAGTTGACTTTACAATGATGGATTGGGCCGGTAATGTAGTGCAAAAATTAGCGGCAGAGAGCCGGGGAAAGTACAACAAGCGATACAAAATAACGCACCAGTACGGGAATATGCCGGAGCTGCTTTCGATCAAGTTAATTAGTCCGCAGTCGAATCATTTTAAAGCAGAAATCATTGCCGGGCTTCAAACCTATTCAAGAAAAAGAGTAGAAAAACATGCGGATACCCTTCACTTTGTGGATGAAGAGTGGGCGCATTACATCGGGGCATTATTGCAATATTCCAACCAGGATTTTACAGTTGGAATGACCTATCAAAGAACATTTTCAAAACTGCGGCGGATTCCTGATCTCACTTCCAACTTCAGTCTGGATTTTACGAACATGCAAAACCTAAACAGCATTGGCCTTTTTGGCGCCACTCGAATCAATTCATTCCGTTTAGAGCAGTGGATGTGGTATGAGTACAACATTGACCGGCTGCAGGGAGAAAAAGTGCCCGGTGATTTACCTACCCGAAGATTTGAGCGCGTTCCCTTCAATTATATAGAAAAAAGGGTGAAGCTGAAAAGTCGGCTTTTATACGATCCGAAGATATCAGGATTCAAAGCAGGGCTGGAATATCATGCTGATTTCATCTTTCCACAGGGTGAAAAGGCAGAAAACGGAGTTCGCAATTTGAAATTTCGAACGGTCTATTCCATCATTAAAGACCGGAATACCCGTCTTACATTGACTATTGGCTATCGATTTAGCGAAAACTTTTTTTTAATAGGCGGTGTTTCGTATGACCTTGATAAGGATAAAATATCAGGGCGAGGCGTTCCAAAAATTAGCGGTACACCTACCTGGTTTGACGGTGGATTTGGACGCCTCGCAATTAGCTGGTAAATTCCGCGACTCCTTGTGTCATCTTGAATTTATTTCAGGATCTGTAAACAGTAAGTTAGGTTATAAGCTGTCACAAAAAGCTTTGCACAGATGCTGAAACTCCCGAAGGGATGCCCTACGGCGAAGTTCAGCATGACATGAACAATATTTTTCAAAGGCCCTTTTAAAAAAAATTAGGTTTATTCATGGATAAGATGACGCTAAAAGACGTAGCGGTTGAAGGCAAAAAAGTATTAATGCGGGTTGATTTTAATGTGCCTATTGAAGATGGAGAAATCGCAGACGACAACCGTATTGTTCAAGCCCTTCCATCCATAAACTATGTCACCGAAAATGGTGGAAAGCTGATTTTAATGAGCCACTTAGGACGTCCCGGAGGCAAAAGAGATGAATCTTTCAGCTTAAAACCGGTTGCTGAACACCTGCAAAGCTTAGTGGATACAAAAGTACATTTCGCGGAAGACTGTATAGGAGAAAAAGCAGCTTCTGTTATCAATAAAGCAAAAGATAGAGAAATTGTGCTTTTAGAAAACGTGCGTTTTCATAAAGGCGAAAAAGCAAATGATGAAGATTTTAGCAAACAGCTTGCTAAACACGGAGATTTGTTTTGTAATGATGCTTTCGGAAGCAGTCACCGTGCCCATGCTTCAGTAGCGGGAGTCACCAAGTTTTTGCAGCCGGCGGTTGCGGGATTTTTGCTTGAAAAGGAGATTGAATATTTGAGTAGTACCATCAATAGTCCTGATCACCCGTTTGTTGCTATCTTGGGCGGGGCGAAAGTCAGTGATAAAATCAGTGTCATCGAAAACTTGCTGAATAAAGTTGATGCGATCATCATCGGTGGCGGTATGACCTACACCTTTTATAAAGCCAAAGGATTTCCTACAGGCGATTCGCTTGTGGAAGATGAGAAGGTTGAACTGGCGGGTGAACTTATCAAAAAAGCCGAAGATAAAGGTGTCAAGTTCATGCTGCCGATGGATTCGGTGATCGCTAAAGAGTTTAAGAATGATGTGGAACATAAGGTAGTAGATGAAGATGGTATTGAAGAAGGGTGGATGGGACTTGATATCGGTCCGCAGTCGGCCATTTCATTTGGCAATATCATCAAAAATGCCGCAACGGTAGTTTGGAATGGCCCCATGGGCGTTTTTGAAATGGAGAATTATGCGGGGGGTACTTTGTCGGTGGCAAATGCACTTGCTGAAGCTACTGAACACGGTGCCACAACCATTATTGGCGGAGGAGATTCTGCTGCGGCCATCAAAAAAGCGGGACTTGAAGACGAAGTATCTCACGTCTCTACGGGTGGAGGTGCCAGTTTGATGTTTTTGGAGGGAAAGGAATTACCAGGTGTTGTTGCTTTAACGGATAATAAGTAGGTCGGGCATCTTGCCCGACACCGGAAGAGTTTATTAGGACCACAAGTTGCAAGTTTGTGGTATCTCGGGGACAGAATTTGGAAAAAGAGAAGAAATTTTAAGGAGAAAGTATTATGATGCTTTTTCAATAATTGCCTGTGGCGCCGACAGTAGAAACTTCTCATCTGTTTTTTCGTTCAATATTTCTATTCCCACATCAACCGTGATTCCCACTTCCCATAAAGGGCCGTATCTTGATATTTCTTCTTTTTGATATGGTTTGGCTTCAGGTCGGCTTTCCTGATCATAATTAGGAATCCAAACAGCGCTGTTGTTGACGACATATTGCTGAATAAGAACTATATAATCAGGTATTTCTTTTTTATCTGTACGAACTAACCGGTTAAGAGACATGAGACGGGTTGAAGATGGCCCTATGCTTGGTTGAAAGTCTCTCCAGACAAAAGCTTCGACTATATATGTAATTCCTTCTATGGAAATTTCGGTAGGAGCTGAATTAATTTCTGATTTAAGCTGATCGTCTTGAACAATTTTTCCATTCAAATCAAAAGGTTGTTCTGTTGCGACATTATTCTCACAACCTATGGTAAAAAGGACTATAAGACTTAAAAGAGGAGTTAAAGCTTTCATAACTTATATTCTTACTCGATTGATGTTAAAAATAAGCTACGAAAAATAATAAGTATTTGAAATGGCATACTGAATGTTAGGGAAAGTATTATCAAAAATCCGAATATTTTATTTAGATTAGTTCTAAAAATAAAAAATTATATGCGTTTAAAGGTTATAAAGGGATATCGTAAAAAAAATCTGTAAGGATTTCGTCCGAAATATATCTTACTTTATGAGACAACAATTAAAACAAAAGAGGAAAACGTTATGAGTTCACTCAATAAAGCAATGATAATTGGCCGATTGGGGCAAGATCCCGATGTTCGATATACGCAATCTAATACGGCTGTAGCAAATATGTCTGTAGCTACTTCGGAACGCTACAAAGACAGGCAGGGCGAATGGAAAGAACGTACCGAATGGCATAAGGTGGTTGCATGGGGACGTACCGCTGAAATCTGCCAGGAATATTTGAAAAAAGGTTCACAGGTCTATATTGAAGGGCCTATTCAGACCAGTAAATGGGAAGATAAAGACGGCAATACCCGGTACACTACCGAAATTAAAGCATTGACGATGACCATGCTCGACAGCAAAGGCAGCAGCAGCGGCGGAAACATGCAACAAAGGCCCGATAACTCGCAGCCTGTTTCAAGCAATGTCGATCTTAACGAAAATTTCGATGACATTGATGATGACTTGCCATTTTAATTGATATGATATAAATCGGCGGAGTGATACTCTGCCGGTTTTTTATTTTTACACCGCAACTTTTCGTATAGGTTTAGACAAAATTATAATAAAAAAAGGTAATTGGACGACCCGAGTAATTTACTTTTTATTGGCGATTTTTTTCTTCAGATGAATGATCCGGTTATTTTAGAACCGGCCTTAGATCCGGTGGGTTTAGCCATTCAAATCATTTTCATTTTACTGGGATTTTTGTTTGCAGCGCTTTTTTCGGCTTCCGAAGTCGCCTTTTTTTCGCTTGTCGATCAGCAAGACGTTCTCAACAATATAGAAGGTTCAAAAGACCGCCTTATCGCCCGTATGTTAGAACGTCCCCGCAAGCTTTTGGCTACCATTCTTATTGGTAATACCTTTGCTAACATTGTTACATCAGTTTTAGCTGCGGTTGTTACCGGAAATTTAGTGGCTTATTTCGGCCTTTCTGAATTTCTGGTTTACTTTATCGAAGTTATTGCGGTGACTTTTATGATTTTGATTATCAGCGAAGTTAGTCCTAAAATCATCGCTATCAGCGAACCACTGAAAATCGCTCGTCGGCTGAGCAGGTTTGTCTATTTATTTTATAATCTTTTTTCACCCTTTTCGACTCTTATTGCCAGTAGCACATTGAGCATTGAAGAACGGCTTCCCAAGCCTAACAGCAAAATGACGACAGAAGATATCATGACCATGGCTGAAGCAAGCGAGGAGGAAGGCTCCATCAAAAGTGAAGAGCGCGAGATTATCGAAAATGTGATTGAATTCGGCTCTACCACAGTTCGCGAAATTATGACATCGCGGCTGAATATCGTGGCTGTATCAACGGCAAATTCACTGGATGAAGTCCTCTCCGTAATTCGTGAAAAAGGCCTCTCGCGCATGCCGCTTTATGAAAGTGATCTGGATAATATTTTGGGTATCATTCACTCCAAAGATGTTTTGCCATACATCAATTCTGATATTGAACGCACCACCATTAACTGGCGCACTATTGCGCGAAAGGCACTGTTCATTCCTTCAACCAAAAAGCTGGATGACCTGCTCCGCGATTTCCAGCAGGAGAAAACGCACATTGCCATCGTCGTCGATGAATATGGCGGAACGGAAGGCTTAATTACGCTCGATGACATTCTGGAAGAAATTGTGGGTGATATTTCGGATGAGTATGACGAGACCGAAGAGCAACTCTTTACCAAATTCAAAAGCGGAGTTTATGTTTTTGATGCCAAGATTGACCTTGATGATATGGAGGAAATTCTGGATTGCGAGCTGACCTCGGACGAGGATGATTTTGAAACTCTGGGCGGGTTAGTATATCATTTGACCGAACGAATCCCCAATGTAGGCGAACGTGTTTATTATCAAAATTTGGAACTCACCGTTCATTCCGTCTTGAATAATCGTGTGCGGAAACTTAGGGTGAAAGTTTTGAATGAGCATGCGAAATCACACCATAAAGACAAAAATTAATTAAAGCTTTTTGTTGATGACTAAGCTGTATGATGTATTAGTAAAGCCAGATGTTGATCTTCAGCCTTACAATACATTGCATATTTCAGCCAAAGCGCGCAGGTTTGCAGCGGTGAAGACAACCGCACAGCTTAAAGAAATTTTGTGCCATCCACAGACTAAGAATCACCCGTTGCTGGTGCTGGGCGGGGGCAGTAATATTCTTTTTTCAGATGATTTTGACGGGCTGGTTTTGCACGTGGAGATCGGCGGCAAAGAGGTGATTAAAGAAACCGGAAAGCACATCTGGCTGAAGATCGGAGCGGGTGAAAACTGGCATCAAACGGTACGGTACTGCGTGGAAAAGGGATGGGGAGGCGTCGAAAATTTGTCACTCATCCCAGGCACAGTAGGTGCTGCGCCTATTCAGAATATTGGAGCCTATGGGGTGGAACTGACCAACGTTTTTGACCGACTTGAAGCAATTGAGATTGATACCGGTGAGACAAAAATATTTAAAAAAGAGGAATGCCGGTTTGGCTATCGCGACAGTATTTTTAAAAATGAGCTCAAGGGAAAATATGTGGTCACGAAAGTGGTGCTTAAGCTCTCGAAGCAGCCGGAAGTCAACACCTCATATGGTGCCATTCAATCAGAGTTAGAAAAGCGGGGAATTACTGATCCTTCAATTATGGATATCAGTGATATTATTATTGATATCCGGAATAGTAAATTGCCGAATCCTGACGAGTTAGGAAATGCCGGCAGCTTTTTTAAAAACCCGGTTGTTGATAAATCTGTTTTTGATCGAATAAAAGGGGAGTATTCTAAAGTACCGGGATATTCAATGAGTGATGGCAAAATCAAAGTACCGGCGGGCTGGCTGATCGAACTGGCCGGATGGAAAGGAAAAGTGGTAGGCAATACCGGCACTTATAAACAGCAGGCCTTGGTGATCGTGAATCATGGAGGAGCTACGGGGAAGGAAATTTTGCAGCTTGCAGAGTCAATTCAGGAATCGGTAAAAAAGAAATTCGGAATTGAACTGATGCCGGAAGTCAATATCATTCAATAATGTCCATAAACGCTGATCGATCTGAATATTTCAACAAACACTTGTTCAGAATGGGAGTAAAGTGTCCGACCAAGCTTTTTTATAAAGCACAAAATTTTCCTGAAAACGAGCAATCTATTCCGTTCATCAAGCATGCGGTTTTTAATAAACGCCTGTTAAAATCACTGGCTCAGTCAGTTTATCCCGTCGGTAAATATATTGAAGGAAGTTCAGTATCAGAATCGGCAGCGCTGACTTCAAAATATTTGGAGCAGGATCGAATAGTGCTTTTTGACGCTATTTTTGAATATCAAAAGATGATGGCACGTTTGCCAATTGTAGAGAAAAATGGAGATAAACTCACTGTTTTTCACATTCAAGCTAAAGTATTCGATTCCCGTAAACACCGGCTGGTGAATAATCAGGGTGAGTTGTATCCCAAATGGCGGGATTATTTACTTGATTTCGCCTACCAGTTGTTCATTCTAAAGCAGAATTTTCCGGTTTTTGAGCTGGAACCGATTTTGGTATTGCCGGAAAAAAAAGGCCTTTCTCACTCCGATAAACTGCCGCTTTTGTTGAATGATGCTGATAGGAATGCGCTACCGCAAATTCCTCAAGAAAATCAGCTATTGCTGTCTAAGGTTGAAGTGGAAAGTTACATTTCGATGATTTGGGAAGACCCTGATTTTGCCAAAGAGCATCTTCCCAAATCTTCATTTTCAGAATCATTAGAATTTCTTCGACAGACCTATTTCAATCAAACTAAAATACCGGCTGAAATTGGTTTGAAATGCAAAAGTTGTGAGTTTAGAATTAAAGAAGATCGTAAGAACGAAGGAATGATAAGCGGATTTGATCAGTGCTGGCATCCATATCAAACCGGGAAGAACCACGTATTTGACCTTATCGGACCCGGCACTAATCGCTGGATTGAAGAGGGAGTTTACAATCAACAGGACATCAGCAAGGAAGATATCTTTTCGATCGAAGATATTCTGAAAGGCAAAGGCCGCATCAATGAAAAGATGCGGCAGACCCTGCAAATCTATAAAGCAAAGGGCAAGGAAGTGCCCGAAGAGATCATTCGTCCGGGATTGGTTAAAGAACTCGACCGGTGGCAATATCCACTTCATTTTTTAGACTTCGAAGCGGGAAATTATGCAGTACCGGTTAGGAGCGGACGGTCTCCCTATCACCTTGTGATATTTCAGTTTTCGTGTCACACCTTACAGGAAGACGGAAGCTGGTCACATCACCAGTGGATTGATGATTTTGAAAGCGGTTATGTGAATTATGAGTTGATTCGCCAGCTAAAAAAGGTACCCGGCATCACTGAAGGCACGATTGTACAGTATTCCAATTTTGAGCGGCATGCGCTTAAAACCATCCGACGTGAGCTTATGGAAGAGCGGGATAAGATAGATGATGCTGATGAACTCATTCTGTGGATAGAAAAAATCATCCGGCGAAGAGATTCAAGTCATCATCAAGCGCCTTTTATGGCTGATTTAAGTCGACAGGTGAAGCATTTTTATTATAACCGGGAAATGGAAAACTCACTTAGCGTCAAAGATGTGCTGCGATCTGTGATGAGCCACAGCGAATTTTTGAAGCAAAAATACTCAAAACCCTATTCAAGCCGGAATTTTGATGGTATAATTTGGTGGCAGCCCGATGGGGAACATGGCGCTCGGAATCCCTATGAACTGTTAACAGAAAAGGAGGCAGGAGCCATTCGACGCGGAACGGAAGCAATGGTGGTTTATGGAAAGCTCCTCAGCCAAAAGTTGCCTGAGGATGAATTGAAGCATTATCGACAATCACTTCTAAGATACTGTGAGCTTGATACGCTGGCGATGGTTATGATCTATCAGCATTGGCAGCAAGAGGTTAAAAGAATCAGATAGCTTAAAGGGAACTTCTTCTGGTTGTTCTGCCTTTATACTGATGATGTAAGCTTAAATTTGAATGAGGAAAATAAATCCTCCTTGAGGAGGGGATTTTTACTCTGATCATGAACTTAGATTCATAAATTCTCCTCCGCCAACTATCGGAAGAGATTAAGAGGGGATGTAGAAACTAATATTATCAAGACAAGGATTTTTTTTATGAAAATTTCACTTTATAAAAACATTACGCTCATTTTATTAACCGCTTTCCTGGTAAGCTTTTGCGTAGTGCAAAAAAGCCCCGTTACCGGTTCGAAACGGGCTTATGCTTACAGTTGGGAGCAGGAAAAGAAAATTGGTGAACAAGCCGATCAGCAAATTCAGCAGCAGTATGGAATTTATAAGGGTGATGTGGTTGAGTATGTGAAAAATGTGGCACATAAAGTGCTTGCCGTAAGTCATATGCGTCGGGAGAATACCCCCGAAAAGTATAAAGAAACGGAGTTTCATTTTCGCGTGCTGGACAGCCCCATTACCAATGCTTTTGCCCTGCCCGGGGGCTATGTTTACGTAACCCGCGGATTGCTGGCCCATCTCAAGAATGAAGCGCAACTCGCCGTTGTTTTGGGGCATGAAATTGGCCATGTGGCGGCACGACATGCATCACAAAGTGCACTTGAACGGCAGCTGGGGCAACTGGCACTCATTGGCGGAGCTATTGCGGGTGAAGAATTGCTGGGTGTTCCCGGCGGCGCTATTCTGAATTTGGGCAGCCTGGCTACACAATATTTATTCTTAAGCTACAGTCGGGAAGATGAGCGCGAGTCCGACAAGCTGGGTGTTGAGTATGCGGCCATGCAACATTACGAAGCCGCGGACGGTGCCGGATTTTTCAGGACACTGGAGCGGATGTCTAATCAGTCGGGACAAAGCATACCTACCTGGGCATCTACTCACCCCGATCCCGGAGAGCGGGCAGAAAGAATCCCTGAACTGGCGGAAAACTGGGCCGAAAAAGGCTATGAACAAACGATTGAAGATACCGATCAATATATGAAGGAGATTGAGGGGATGATTTATGGAATGAATCCAAGGCAGGGATTTGCGCGGGATGGCCATTTTTTTCATCCCGAACTTGAATTTCAGTTCCAATTTCCCTCGGACTGGAGAGTGATTAATCAGCCCAGCATGGTAGCTGTGATTAATGAAAGCCAGGATGCCGTTTCCATTATGCAAATTGATGCGGAAGCGGAATCACCGCGAGCTTCGGTGAATGCTTTTGTAAATCAACAGGGGTTTACAGTTCAGGCGCAGGGCAATGAAGAAAATCAGGGACTTAATGCTTATGAAGCCATTGCAACAGCGCAAACGCAAAAGGGAGTGCCTTACAAATTTTATATTTACGCTGTTGAATACGGTGATAACATCTACCGGTTCACTTCATATAGTTTGGCAGAAAAATTTGACCAATATGCCAATGAGTTTATGGCTATCAGCAATTCTTTTGCAGAACTGAATGATGAAGACATTTTAGACATTCAGCCTGTTCATCTGAGGACTTTTAAAGCAGATCATACGGCGCCTTTCTCAGATTTTCTGCCTGAAGGTTCTTTTTTGCCCGATAATTATCCCATGAAAATTACAGCTGAAGAGATCGCGATTCTCAATCAGGTGAAACTGGATGAAACCATTGAAGAGGGGACTTGGATTAAAGTACCTGCGCGGTAGGAGAAAGCAGAAGGCAAAAGTGAAAAGGCAGAAGTTTTTCCCTTGCCTTCTGCCTTTTCGCTTCTCACTTTTCTCCTTTCCTATAAAAGCAATATCTTTGGAGCAAATTTAATCCTAATCTTAGCAAATCCTAATGATTGAGCGATATTCGCGTAAAGAAATGGCCGATATCTGGTCACTGGAGAATCAATTTCAGGCCTGGCTTGAAGTAGAGCTGGCAGCCTGTCGTGCCTGGAGCAAACTGGGAAAAATTCCGAAAGAAGATGTCGATAAGCTGTATGAGAAAGCTTCGTTTGATGTGGATCGCATCAAAGAGATCGAGAAACAGACCCGGCATGATGTGGTCGCTTTTACGCGTTCGGTTTCGGAGTCACTCGGGGATGAAAAAAAATGGGTGCATTATGGATTGACATCGACCGATGTAGTCGATACTGCCAACGGTTATCGTTTAAAACAGGCTAATGAAATTCTGCGAAGAGATATTCAGCACATCATTGATGTTCTGGCTGAAAAAGCCCAAAAACATAAGTTTACGGTGATGATGGGGCGAACCCACGGCGTCCATGCGGAACCAACCACTTTTGGTTTGAAGCTGGCCCTTTGGTACGCCGAGATGAAGCGCAACCAAGAGCGGTTTGAAAAAGCGGCTTATGATGTGGAGTTTGGAAAAATGAGCGGTTCTGTGGGGACCTTTGCCAATATTCCACCTGAAGTGGAGGAGTCGGTTTGTGAAGAACTGGGATTAAGTCCCGCTCCCATTTCTACCCAAACTTTACAGCGCGACCGTCATGCGGCTTATATTTCAACACTGGCGCTGATCGGTTCAACCATGGAAAAAATGGCAGTGGAAGTTCGTCATTTGCAACGGAGTGAAGTTCGCGAAGCCGAAGAGTTTTTCCGCAAGGGACAGAAAGGCTCATCATCTATGCCTCATAAACGAAATCCGGTGAGTTCTGAAAATATATCCGGTTGTTCGCGTGTCTTGCGGGGTTATATGGTTGCTGCTTATGAAAATATTCCTTTATGGCACGAGCGTGATATTTCGCATTCATCCGCTGAACGTATCATTCTGCCCGACGCCACGGTTTTACTCGATTATATGCTGAATCGCTTCTCGGGTGTTATCGAGAAGCTTACGGTTTACGAGGATAACATGAAGCAAAACATCTACAAAACTTTTGGATTAACCTTTTCACAGCGCGTTTTACACATGCTGATTGACAAAGGAATTTCCCGCGAAAAAGCCTATGACACCGTTCAACCGCTGGCGATGAAAGCCTGGGAAGAAAAGAAAATGTTTCGGGATTTAGTTGAAGGGGATGAAACGGTTCAGGCTAATTTAACAGACGAGGAGATTGATGAAGCCTTTGATCTTAAGCATCATACCCGAAATGTGGAGAGAATTTTTGAAAGGGTGGGACTGGAATAGAACGCTGATAAAGCGGATTGAGCAGATTTGCGTGAATTTTAAAATTTTATATGGCGATAATTCATTTGATCCGTTTTATCCGTGTTCAATGAACTTATGATTATGGAAGATTGGAGTAAACTTATCTTTTCTAATGAAGTTTCTTTTCAAGAGAAAGCCCGAAAGGTTTTTGACTATCAGTATGAGCATACTTCAGTTTATAGGCGGTACTGTGAGGCTTTGGGGATCGAAACAAAAGCAAATTCAGGATCTATAGCTGATAATTCTGCTATAAGCTGCCCTCTGCTTCCCATTCGTGCCTTCAAAGATGCGGAAATCACTACTCAACTTGATAAAAAACCTAATCTCGTTTTCAAAAGCAGCGGCACTTCAGCCATGCAGCAAAGTGTACACCAGGTAATGGATGCTTCAATCTACAAGCAGTCTCTTTTTAAGGGATTTGGGCATTTTTACGAATTGGAGTCAGCGGTAATTTGGGGATACATGCCGATCTATGAAAATAATCCGCATTCATCATTGATTTACATGATGCAGGAACTCATTTTACAGGATCAAAGTAATTTGAGCCGGTTTTTACGGCTGAATGAACCGCTGAGAGCCGAAAAGATAAAAGAAGTGCAGGAAAGCGGTAAGCAGCTGATTTTATTTGGAGCGGCCTTCGGATTACTGGATTTACTGGAGATGAAAAAGGTCAGTCTTCCTTCAAATAGTATTGTAATTGAAACGGGTGGAATGAAAACAAACCGGCGCGAAATCTCACGCAAGGAATTACACCGAAAGTTAGCAAAAGGTTTCGGACTGGACTCGAGCCGCATTCATTCTGAATATGGAATGGCAGAGTTGCTGAGCCAGGCGTATGCAACGGGAAGTGAGTGGTTTCACACAGTACCGTGGATGAAAGTAAGTATTCGAAATCCCGAAAATCCGTTTGAAGAAGTCCCGGCTTACAGTGAGGGACTTATTGGCATCATTGATCTTGCGAATGTTTACAGTTGTTCATTTTTGCTGACAGGCGATCGTGGAATGATGGACAAAAAAGGGCGTTTTCAGGTAATGGGACGATGGAATCCCAAAGACTTAAGAGGCTGCAATTTTTTGATAGAAGAAGATTAGGGAAATAAATTCAAAGTACAAATGTTCAAAATTCTAAACGTTTTGGATTTTGAACATTTGGATTTAGGATTTTAATATGTCAAAACTTCAAACACGCATAGAAACTTTATTAGAAGTAACGAAACGTTGGCTTTCGAATGATAACCATTATCTGATGGAGGCCGCAGGGCGTACCGCAGATGAAGGATACTTTGCTGCCCATGATGTGAAATTTGCATTAAGAGCGATCAAAAAAAGCATCAATCAAACTGCATTGGAAGAATGGGCGAAGCGGGCGGGACTGAGTGATGAAAATGATGCAAACGGACAAAATGTGCTGTGCCTTCATGCGGGGAATTTGCCGTTAGTTGGGTTTCAGGATACATTTAGTACTTTGCTAAGCGGTGCTCGTTATACCGGAAAAATTTCAAGAAAGGATCCTTACCTGTTACCCACATTTTTGAATGAAGTGAAAAAGACGGCGGTATGGACAGATATGGACGTACAATGGTCCCACCGGCTGGATGATTTTGAAGACATGAGGCATCATGCCGTTATTTTTGCCGGATCGGAATCTTCAGTGCCCGGGGTGGTGAAGGTTATCAAAAATCTAAACCTTTCAACTGAAAAAACGCGTTATCTAATCCGCACGGCTCATTTTTCAATGACTTATCTCGATCGGCAGGACGAGCGGACGATGAAAGATCTGGTTGAAGGTATTTTCCGGTATGGTGGCAAGGGGTGCCGGTCTGTGGCTATTGTCGTTTCACCATTTTCGCTGAATTCCATTAGGTGTGAACTCACCGATTATACCGAATCATTTTGGCTCGAAAGTCCCCAGCATTTAGCACCTTCACCTAAACTGAAACAGCAATTTGCTTATAATAAAGCGATTGAACGTCCCCAGGCGTGGCTGGATGATTTTTTATTGCAGGAGGGAGGGCTGGAGCTTGACCAGGATTTCATTTGCTACTGGGTGCAGGGCAGTGAATCAACTGCGGCCGAACTGGCAAAAAAGTATGGGGATGAACTGCAAAGCATTTACATCACTCACCCCGATATTGAGATTACGGGATATGAAGATCGAACCGAATTTTTATCCGACGCTCAGCAGCCACCGATAAATTGGAAACCGGACGGAGTGGATACCTTGGAGTGGTTGATGAAAGGCTAATTTCAGCCTATAAATCCCGTTAGCTTGCAAAAAATCCTGCTATCGTGAACCTTCTAACTTAATAAGCTTATCATAAATGCCCATTATTAATAAGGAGGGTGCCCACATCCCTATAAAACGGCTACCGCGGGGTCGATCGGTAAGTTCGAGGTAAAGCGAGAGCCCCATAGATCCGAGTGAACACCAAAGGAAAAAATCCGAAGGGAGCTTTGCCGTTTGTTGTTCAATTGTTCGAGCCAGTAAACCTTCGGCATGGTCATCTCGCACTACCGGTGTTGGCTCATAAACTTTTTCTGATTTTTTACTGACAGGATTAACATCATTTTCCCTTTCCATAAAACCTCTTTGCCGAATAGTTTTTGAATAATCATTTACGAAACGATAACATTTTTGCACTCGTTTTATCAAACAAAGCCTTTTTTTGTAACATTCATTCAAAAGAACATGGGTAAAAAAGGCAAGATAAAAAATGATCTGCAATCTGCATCAGAAGGAGTGGGTCCACTTTTACAGCGTGACTATTGGGCGGTCCTTCGGGCAACTCCCTATTCACCGCATGAAGTTATATCAATACTTCGAGAAGATTTCTTCATTTTTCCTCCGGAAGAACTGGTGGTGTTTCGACGATCAGATAATAAACAAAAATCTTTGCAGGTGGGTGATAAGCTTGATGTAATGATTAGAATGAAGAAACCGGTAGCTGTCCGGGTGATTCATTTAAGCCCTGCCAGTATAACACTTGGTACTGTTAAAAAACATCCTGAAGCAGGCCGAATAACTTTTGGGAGTTATCGAAATAAACAACAAGATGTAATCTTTCACATTCGGAGCCGTGCCCGCCAAGGTTCAGCGCTTGATTATGCGGAATTTAACATGATTGGTGATGCTATGCAGACTACCACCTGGACAGATTATATTAATCGTCTTGCCCATATGATAGGTGAAGGAATTATTGACTCCATTCATGTTGAAAAACAGGAAGTTGAACAAAGGGAGGAAGATGAGACTATGGATGCCCCTACCTTTATTGCAGAGGGAGATTAAATGATTAACTGGCGCATCGGTGGACAGGGGTGGCCGGAATCAGCACTTGAGGAGCAGTTGGACTTACTCCCGGGGCTTGAGCGAAATTTCTCTGATCCGCCGGAGCAGCTGACTTTAGAACGTGGATGGCATCAGTATTCATCAGAATCTGTTATTGCCGAAGGCAGGCCCGGGTTACCGGAAGAAAACGATTTTTTTGAACGGGGACATGCTGCCATAACAAATTATGAATTTTCCGATCCGCGAATTGTTATTGCGCACTTTGATCCTGGCTTGCCGCTAATGGGACGGCATATACTTTTAGAGATGCGGGCACTTCGCTTTCTGCATTATTTAACGGGAGTTGTGGTTGGAGATGTCCGTTCTGAGCAGAGGGAAGATAAAACAGTTTTCGGCTTCCGTTATGATACCCTTGAAGGACACATAGAACGGGGAGCGGAATGGTTTCTGCTGACGAAAAATCATCATACCGGTGAAATTCGCTTTCGTATTGAAGCGGGTTGGCGGCCGGGCCAATTCCCCAACTGGTGGAGCCGGTTCGGTTTTTTTCTGTTGGGCCGGCACTATCAAAAGCTCTGGCATAAACGGGCGCATCAGCTGATGTCAGAAATTGTGCACGGTTCTGCATCGAGCACTCTTGAACAAGGGACAGGGAAACTAGTACATTCCGGTCCCGAAGTTATTTTTAAGAGATCTAAAGCCTGAACAGTTGATGTGAGTTTTACCGCGAGGCTTGCAGCCATTAAAGCTATCCTCCGAAGGGCGAAAGCAGCCGCCCGACAGATAATTCAAAGCTTTCTTAAAGAGAATAGAGCACTTCTTTTGCTTTATTATTTATATTTTCTCCCAGTCCTAATTCCTCAATTCTTTCTGCATTCCATTCTTGCTCAAAGTGAGCAGGTAAACAATACAAAGGAGTATGGTGTTTTAGTGAATTATAAATTGTCCCGTTTCCACCGTGACATATAAAATAATCACATTTAGGTAAAACAACATCAAGATTGAGAAAAGCCCTGGGAATTATATGATTGCCCTTTACGACTCTTTTTGTATCTCCTGTTGTAATGATATTAAATTTAGAAAAGAATTTGTCGGATAAAAATTCCAGCTTTGACCAATTTCCGGTACTTCCCATGCAAACACAAATCGTTTTTTTAGTCGGGTCCAATCTTGATAATACTTCCTCTTCGGAGGCTGAATTTGTATATGATAATGGACCAATTATTCGGTAGTTCTCAGGCAATTTCTTTTGAGGAAATAACTCTTGTTGGTCACAAATGAAGTTCTTGTCTCCCTCGAGTTCATCTAAATACGTTCTTTGTGGTTTTAAATTTAATCGGTTGCGAATTTTTTTAAATGGAGTATGGATAAAATAAAATGCTATATCCTGACCTTTTCTTAACAGGACGATCCTGTATTTTTTAGGTAGCCTGTTTAAAAGCTTGTTTAAAGAATGATCATTAGGTAACGGCCTCGGCAAAGTATAATATTTACTCATATAGCCGTTCAACACAGATACATATTTGGTATTAGTTACCTCACAGGCCATTTTTAAAGTAGGGGCCGTATCTCCAATCACAAATTCAGGTTTAAACTTATTTATTGCTTCTATCTGTGCCGTTAATACCTGATATAAATCTTTCTCATTTAGCCAATCAAAATTAAAACTTTTGGCATCATCCATCACTTTATTAACGTCGAAATGCTGCGATTCAAAAGTTTCAAAGCCTGCCGATTGAACAAATTTGTTATATTTTGAAGAAGATGGAAATAATATATTATAATCAGGATAATTTTTTGCTAAGGTAATACACCGTAAGTAATGACCCATTGCATTAAATGGAAAAACAAGAATAGTTTTACTATTTAATTGAACTTCCATAATTAATTATGTTGCGTACTATTTGTATTATCCATTAATCATTTTCCAGCGCTTTTTTATACACATCCAGCGCGCGTTTTCGGGCTTCTTTATGATCTACCATCTTTTCCGGATAGTCGTCCGTCCCGAATTCATCCACCCATTGGTTAATGTATTCGGAATTCGGGTCGTACTTTTTAATCTGTGTTTGCGGATTGAATATTCGAAAATAGGGAGCCGCATCCGCGCCGGTTCCCGCCACCCACTGCCAGTTGCCTACGTTTGATGCCATTTCGTAATCCAGCAGTTTTTCGGCGAAATAAGCTTCGCCCCATCGCCAGTCAATCAGCAGGTCTTTACATAAAAAGCTTCCAACAATCATACGCACCCGGTTGTGCATGTAGCCGATTTCATTTAACTGACGCATGCCGGCGTCAATAAGTGGAAATCCGGTAGTGCCTGTTTTCCATCGTTCAAATTCCTCTTCATCGTTTCGCCATTCGATGCCATCGTATTTCTTGTTGAAATTTTCATGTACCGATTTGGGGTGATGGTAGAGTAGCTGCATATAAAACTCGCGCCAGATGAGTTCCTCCAAATAGGTTTTATTTTCCACTTCAGACGCATGCTTAACCAACTTGCGGATACTTATGGTACCAAATCGCAAATGAGGGCCAATCCTTGAGGTACCTTCCTCGGCGGGAATGTCCCGTTTTTCCTCATAATTTATCAAAAGTCGTTTGGTGAGTTTAAAATCAGGAACTTTTAAACCAGATTCTTCGAAACCGATACCATTGAGTTTTAAGTTTGGTAAGCGGCTGTTTTGAATGAGATTATCAAAATTCATGTCGTGAATGATCAGGCTGCCTGTGTTGCATTGATCTTTCCAGCTTCGCATATAAGGAGTATAAACGATGTAGGGGCCGCCGTCTTTTTTCACCACTTCATCCCGCTCAAAAATGACCTGATCTTTAAAAGTATGGAATTCTATATCATGAGACGACAAGAGCTTATCTATTTCTTCATCACGCTGTCGGGCGTAAGGTTCATAATCGTGATTGGTAAACACCTTTTGAATGTCGTAATTGTTGATGAGCTTTTTAAAAACTTCAATAGGCGTACCGTAATATATAGCAATAGAACTTCTGTGCTTTTTCCGAAGCTCCTGCCGCATTTTTTGAAGGGTTTCGTAAATAAAGGTTACGCGGGCGTCATCCGCGGGCAGTTCATCCAAGATATTCGTATCAAAAATAAAGATGGGGAGGACGGGTGAGTGATCTTCCAAGGCTTCGGATAAGCCGGTGTTATCATCCAGGCGCAAATCACGCCGAAACCAGAATATGTTTAATTTTTGATGCATAATTTTTAAATCTTGCCACTAAAACACAAAAGCACTAAAAATATAAATTTAGTGTTTCCGTATTTCTGTGGCCTCTTTGCCAAATATTGACTCTAACTTTTCCTTTCGATACGAAAAAATTTCATCGAGTTTTCGCTTGACAATAAGCGCATGGGCAAACCTTCCGATCACTCCAAAGGGTAGTTGATAATGAATTTTATCTTCAATCTCAGTACCGCCGTTAATCTCCTTAAAAAAATGCTTATGGTGCCAAAATTTATAGGGACCAATGCGCTGCTCATCCACAAAGTATTCTTTTCTGATGAGGTGCGTAATTTCAGTCACCCATTGCGTTTCAATTCCGGCTATGGGAGTGACGATGTATTCAATGACCTGCCCGGGAAACATGGTTGAATCACCCCCAGTTATTATTTCGAAGCCCATATAATCGGGAGTGATGGCTGCTAAATTAGCGGGATCAGAAAAGAATGCCCATGCTTCAGTTAAAGAAACGGGAATTTGCTGTTTTTGATGGATTGTGTACATGAGCTCTTACAACTTTACCGGAAAGCTGTTTCGATTTTTGAAACCGTGAATGCCGCTGCTGATAAACAAGAGCGCTGCAACAATTATTGCTGTATATACGATAGATTGTACATCACCCCAGTTGGCAACGGCAATAGCAACTAAAGCCCAAACGCCTACCAAGGCAAATTCACGCATGTTTCGCGTCCAGGTTATGGCTAAATTGATGGCGCCCGCCGCTAAAATCATGATGACAGTCCAGCTAATTTCGGAGATACCGAATCCGTCCCAACCAATTTTGGTTAGCCAGGCGGCGATGTTGGCAATTAGGGCAACGGCAATCCATCCTGAATAGAGTGAAAAGGGCCACCAGACGAAAGCAATCTTTTTTAGCGGCGCATCATGCAGTTCCATTTTAGTTCTCAAAATAATTTGTATCAAAGAAAAGAGCAGCAGTATCATCATTAAAACGGAAAGGGTGATCAAGTCATACAGCCAGGTCAAAATCCAAAGGGAGTTTGCGAGGCAGGAGATAACAAACCACCAGCCGATTTTTAGCGCCGCATCATTGTCTTTTTTACTGCTAAAAAGACTCAGTCCCTGATAGATTGCAAAAGCAAACAGGGCGAGATAAATTAGGCTCCAGATAGAAAAGGCATAGCCGGCGGGGGTAAAGTAGGTGTGATAACGGGCCGAAACTTCCCCCACAGTCACTCCGTTAATCAATCCCGAAGCGGCCAGGTAGTTTATAATTATGACTGAAACCAAGGCAATGCCGTTAGCTATTTGCAGAGTTTTCTTCTTTTTTGAACTCATAATCCAATCGTAACTTTAGCTTTTCATTACTTACTATTTTATAGCTGCTGCTTTCATCTTTTCTAAATTTCGGTGGCTCCAGGCCAAGTGTTTTTGCGGCTTCACTATAATATTGCTTACGCGTAGAATGGTCATCGCTAACGGCATTAAACACTTCACCCGTAATGTTATCGTTAATGATTTGGGTGATGATTTTAATGCAGTCATCGCGGTGAATAAGATTTACAGGGGCCTTCCCCCTTTCAAGTTCTTTTTTACCTGCCAAGTATTTAACAGGATGGCGGTCGTATCCGATCAACCCGCCAAATCGAATCACCGTAGTCTCAAATGAAGTGTTTTGTGAAAGTATATGCTCTGCTTCTAAAAGCGCATTGCCCGATTCTCTTCCGGCTTTTCCGGGAACGGCATCACTTTCGATAACCACACCGGGTTTATTTGGATAAACAGAAGTAGAACTGACAAAAATGACAAGCTCAATAGGTGAATCGGCAATGGCCTTACTTATAGAACGAATCTGCGCAGTATGAAAACCTAATACGTTTTCACGCCTTCGGCCGGGCGGGATATTTAACACCAGTACATCAGCATTCCAAAACTCATGAACACCATCAGCATTCTTTAATTCGGGTGATAGTTTTATTAGAAAGGGCCGAATATCATTCTTCCTGAGCATCTCCAGCTTTTCTGGTGATGTCGTGGACCCTTTAACGCTGTGACTTTGAGCTATTAAGTGCCGGGCCAGGGGAAATCCCAACCAGCCGCAGCCTAAAATGCTAATGTTCATAGAATTAGAATGTAATTTAAATCTTTTTTAACGCTTCCGGTTTATGAGCGGCTTCTTTACCGCTTTTATCACTCACAACCAGATATTCGGGGTGATCTTTTGAAGCATCGACCTTATGTTCTTTAATGTGTGTTGGTTCGGTCAATTTTTTCTTGACCGTGCCGCGTGTTTTACCTTGTGATGTATTCCATTCCACTTTATCGCCTTTTTTGAGTTCTTGTGCCATAATTCCTCCTGTTATTTAATGAATAGCTATCCTTCAAATATTCATACAGCAAAACGTTTATCAATATCAGCTCCATTCCGTAAAACACGTCTTCGACGGGGATGGTCATTATTCTTAAACCGATAATTTCTGCTTCATTATACCAAACAATCGGTTCATTCAGGCCTGTTCCGGTCAAGATACCGTTAACAATCAAAAAGGGGAGAAGGAGTATTCCGTAAACTATATAAAATTTAGTGAGCCATTTTATTTTGAACACCCATGCTGATATTGCAAGCAAAATTGCCAAACTCAGAAACGTTACAGATGTATATATTTTATTGAAATAAACAATTCCAAAAACCGCAAGAAAGAGTATAAGAGTGAACGTAATTTTACCTTGTAGGGAGTCGGAAAAGGTATCAGGAAGAAAAAGGCTTAGGCAGTGAAAGGTAAAAACGCAGGCATAGGGGATGCACAGGAAAAACAATATTTCTTCAACCGGTAAATTAGCGATTTCAATTCCGATGAGATATCGTTCATTAAATCCCCAAACGTCTAAATGAGTAAATGCTATATCCCACAGAATAAAACAGAAGCCTGTTATTATGGCTGCGGGGAAAAAAGCTTTCCAGGTTTTATAAAAGTTCAGCCGCGGATGAAACGAAAAAGCAAAGGGAATGATGACTGTGAAAAAATTAATCAGCAGGTAGGTGTAATTTTTCATTTCTTCTGCTCAACATAATATTTGTATGGCATCCAGAGCAGGCCAAAGCACTCTCCGTTTTCTTTTTTCAACTGTTTATGATGAATTTTATGGGCTTTGCGAATAGCTTTAAAATAGGTACTGTCAGTTTGACCAAAAATTCTGAGCCGACGATGAATAAAAATATCATGTACAAGAAAATAAGCCAGACCGTACAGAGTGATGCCCAGCCCGATCCAGAAAAGAAAGTTGTATTGATTTTGCATTCCGATAAACAAAGCCGCGATGCCCGGAAGGGCAAAAATCAGGAAGAAAAAGTCATTATGTTCAAACCAGCCCTTTGACTCTTTTTTGTGATGGTCTTTATGCAAAATCCATAGTAGCCCATGCATAATATATTTATGAGTAAACCAGGCTACGAACTCCATGCCGGTGAAAGCAGCCAGTACAATGAGCGCGTTTATAAATACGGTTTGCATAACTCAGGGTTTAGTGGTTTTTAATGGATATTCATTTAATAAATTCAAATTTCTCATCCGTGAAATAATAAATTTCTGTAATTTCATATCGGTTAATTGAGGCAGTGACTTTTTTAGAAAGTTCTTATCAGCAGCAATATGATCATCATAGCCTAAAAAAGAAGGTGTGTTGGTTTGAGCGGCCAGCCTCAAAAACCGTAATTCTAAATTGTCTTTGTCCGCATTGATGGCTTTATCCAGCAGGCGTTTCCCTTTATTAAAATGCGAGAGTTTGCTGAAGGGGTTCAAAACATACTTTGCCGTCATCATGGTGGCGCTTGCTTTATAACCCAAAAGCAGCGGGTTGTTATTCTCATTGTAAGGCGCTAATAATGAGATCAGTCTCTCACAGACTTTTTCTTGCGTCGCTGCTTTATCATACATCATTCTGACTTTGTTGATAAAAGGGACTTGCGCTAAGCAACTACCGGTATAGAAAAAGAGTATGATCAGAAATATTATTTTCTTCAAATCCAGTTCATTTTATGTTGCAAAAGGCTGTTGAGCATAAGGCCAAACTTCTTACCATTGTTAATCCTGACTCTTTCATGTAGGATTCGTTTGGCAGGCAGCTTTTTTATTTTATTAAACAGTGAGTTATAAGTAACATAAGCCAAATAAACGCCGCCCTTCGATGAAGCGGGAAGTTTTTTGATGCCTGTTAAGGCGACTTTAAAATCATCTTCAATTTCATCTTCGATTTGTCTTTTTACTGAATCTGAAAAGTCAGTCAGATCAACATTAGGAAAATATACCCGTCCTAAAGCATAGTAATCATCTTTCAAATCTCTTAAAAAATTTACTTTTTGAAAAGCGGCCCCCAGTTTCATTGCATAAGGTTTAAGTTCTTTATATAACCCTTTATCACCTTCAGTAAACACGTGGAGACACATTAATCCCACCGCTTCGGCAGACCCAAAAATATACTGTTTATAGCTTTGATTGGTATGTTTGCTTTTTTCCAAATCCATTTCCATGCTTTGGAAGAAATCTTCAACCAATTCAAGATCAATCTGATATTGACGTGCTGTTTTTTGAAATGAATTTAAAATAGGGTTAACCGATATCCTGTCGTTAATAGCTTTGTAGGTTTGTTCCTTAAATTTTGTCAAGAGAAATTCTTTGTCAAAACCTTCAAAACTGTCCACAATTTCATCTGCGAGACGAACAAAACTATAAATTGCGTAAATATCATCACGAATAGACTTACTCAAAAAATAAATGCCCAGCGAAAAGCTGGTACTGTAAGTTCGGGTAGTTATTTTACTAACCCGGGCCGAAAGATTATCAAACAGCAGCTTCATACCTTTGATTTTTTAAATATTTAAGTAACTGTTCTGAAGCGATTTTTCCCGAAATAAGAGCCGGAGGCACACCGGGCCCGGGAACGGTAAGCTGACCGGCATAAAAAAGATTGTTAAGCTTTTTATTCTTGATTTTAGGCTTCATGATGGCCGTTTGCCTTAAGGTATTGGCAAGTCCATAAGCATTGCCTTTATATGAATGGTAATCGGCGATAAAATCCTTAATGCAATAACTCTTTTTAAAATCAATATAAGGGGTGATGTCTGCGCCAATATGCTTTTCCAGCCTTTCCATCATTAAGTGGAAATATTTTTCCCTAAGTTCATTGGTGTCATCTAAACCCGGAGCCAGAGGCATTAATAAAAATAAGTTTTCGTGTCCTTTAGGGGCCACACTTTCATCGGTCTGCGAAGGGCTGCACACATAAAACAAAGGTTTGCCCGGCCATTGCGGATTTTTATAAATTTCTTTTGAGTGCTGAAGAAGATCTTCTTCAAAAAACAGGGTATGATGATTTAAACCCACAATTTTTTTGGAGATTCCGAGATAGAAAATAAGGCAGGAGGGAGCAAAGGTTTTTCTCTCCCAATAGGTCTCATCATAGTTACGAAAAGACGGTGGCAACAGTTTGTTTTCTACATGATGATAATCTGCCGCCGCAACTACGGCATCACAAGCAATTTCTTCTTTGTTGACAATAACTCCGGTTGCCTTATCAGTTGTAACTGAAATTTTTTCAACGGGTGAATTAAAATGAAAATGAGTTCCATTCTCTTTAGCCACCTGCACTATGGCTTCAACCACTTTGCCGAATCCTCCCTCAGGATACCATGTTCCAAGTTTTAAACCTGCATAATTCATCAAACTGTATAGAGCGGGAGCTTCTTGCGGCATCGCACCAAGAAACAGCACGGGGAATTCCATCAAAGCAATCAGCTTTGGATGAGAAAAATATTTTCGCACATGTTTACTGAAGGATGAGAAAAGCTGCAAACGGGCAGCATCTTTTATAAGAGCGGCATCTGCAAACTCAGCCAGGGAAAGTCCCGGTCTATATGCCATGTTATTCATGCCCATAACATATTTTAATTTAGCTTCCTGCATAAAGTCTTTTAACTGTATGGAACTTCCCTTTTCCACGGATTCAAAAAGCTGACATAAGTCGGGGAAGTGCGCGGGAATAGTCATAGTTTCCTTATTAGCGAATACCATATCAAAAGCAGGGTCCAGCAGCTCTATGCCGTAAAAGTCAAAAGCTGTATATCCAAAATTGTTAAAGAAACTTTCAAAAATATCGGGCATCCAGTACCAACTGGGGCCCATGTCAAAAGTATAGCCGTTATCTGTTTGCAGCTGCCGGGCTCTGCCGCCGGTAGTAGCATTCTTTTCGTATACGTGCACATTATGTCCCCCGGCGGATAAATAAGCTGCCGCGCTTAGGCCGGAAAATCCGGAACCGATAACTACTATTTTAGACATAACTAATGTTTGTATTTAAATTTTAATATTTAAACAAATATCTATAGCTGCTGTTCCAGGTCATCAACCGACTTCAACCAATGAATTTTTTCCCCGGTATTCAATTGATTAATCAACTTATGTTTACCGGATAGATATATGTTTTGTTTATTAAAGCGGCTGCTTAACTCACTTAGATAAGTCTGTATATTTTCCGGCAGGTCGTGACGTACTAAAAACAAGAGCAGATTAGCCGGATTAATATCTTCAACGGCAATAGAAAGTGATTGCAGCGGGACATTGCCACCCAGATAAATTACTTTTTTACCTGAAGAACGAATGAGATAACTAGCCAGAAGTAAGCCATTTTCATGAAATTCGTTTTCCGGCAAAAATAGCAGCCAGGTATCTGATGTTGATTCTGCGGGAGGCAGAGAGTCAATGGCTGTAAGCATTTTCTGCCGGATGATATTACTGATAAAATGCTCATGCACAGGAGGAAGGGCATCGCTGGTCCACATAAGCCCCAGGCGCACCAGCATGGGATACATGACTTTTGTGTAGGTATCTTTCATTCCATAGCGAAGCAGGGAGTGTGAGAATATTTTTTCAAAATACGCTTCATCATAACTCATGCCGGCGGCTATAAGCTGTGAAATAAAATATTCACTTGGTTCGTCTCCGGCTGGCTTTTTTTGCAATGCCCCAACAAGGTCAAACAGCCTTTTATCAGACATAGTACAGAGCTCTGACACTTTATAGTCGTAATCCATAAGACTCGCGATATTTAGTAATCGGCGCAGCTGATCGCCGTTGTAATATCTGGTGTTGCCTTTCGAGCGGTCAGGATTTAAAGCATTATACCTCTTCTCCCATATTCTTATAGTATGAGGTTTAATGCCCGAAAACTGAGCGATTTGAGAGATAGAAAAATTATTCATTGTTTAATTTTTATATAAAATACTTAAACAAATTATAATTGCAAAACAAAAATATATATCGAAGTGCCTGCTTCGATCAGTAGATTTCTTTGATTCAGGATAATTCTTTTCCAATAAACAACAAACCCCGGGATTGGGACTAAGGAAAAATGCCAATCGCACAAGGGGCGTAATATTAATAGAATTTAATTGCAGAAGGCGGATGGAATGGATAACCTGTATTGGTTGGTTAATAAGTAAAAATTGTAGAGCAGCAAGAGAGAGAAACACTTCTGGAATATTATAAAACAAAATGGAGCAACAGCTCTGCTAACATTTATTAAGATGAGATATGACTGACAATAAAATGATTATGGACTTAACAGAAATCAATCTGCAAATGGTTGATTTAGTAGGAGGGAAAAACGCATCACTGGGTGAGATGATAGGAAGTCTTTCCGGCCGCGGTATCAATGTACCGGAAGGTTTTGCAGTTACGGTCAATGCCTATGACCTTTATATGAAGGAAAACGGACTTATCGAGCGCATTTCGTCGATGATTAATAAACTGGATGTGAACGACCTGGTGCAGTTGAGAAAAACAGGGACGGAGATCAGGCAGATTATTATGGACGGCAAATTTCCGAAAGATTTGCGAAAGGATATTGAAGAACGCTATGAAAAGTTATCCCTGCAATATGGGAAGGAAGCGACGGATGTGGCCGTTCGTTCATCAGCCACTACCGAAGATTTGCCCGACGCTTCCTTCGCCGGCCAGCAGGATTCTTTCTTAAACGTTCGGGGCCCGCATAGTGTCATCAGTTCGATTAAAGCATGTTTTGCTTCCTTATTTACCGACCGTGCGATTTCGTATCGAACTTCTGCCGGATTCGACCATATGCAGGCCAAACTTTCGGTAGGCATTCAAAAAATGGTACGTTCCGATTTGGGGGCTTCCGGTGTGTCATTTTCTATTGATCCCGAAAGCGGTTTTGAAAATGTGGTCGTAATCAACGGAACTTTCGGCCTTGGCGAATTGCTGGTACAGGGTGAAATTTCACCGGATGAATTCATAGTTTTCAAACCCACACTG
>DASVCW010000032.1:0-21787 GCA_036381435.1 Balneolaceae bacterium
CATATCGGAGGCGCGGGAATTGGATATCTGCTGATGAAGGCCCATAACCGGGGGCATAATTTAAGCCACTGGATTTTACCCATTGAGCAATTTTGGTATCGGATAAAAGGCCTTTACCAAAAACGTGAATCCAAAACCGGCAATAAAAACATGTATTCCGTTTCTGATGTTGATATTATTGATGAAGCCAATGAATCTGAACTGGATGAAATTCTGGAAAAGATTTCAAAAAAGGGTTACGACGGCCTTACCAAAGAAGAGAAGAAAAAACTGTTTGAACTCAGCAAAAAGAATTAAAGCAGTTAATCATTTAATAATTCAACAACTCAGCAATTCAACAATTCAATCACTTCCATGTCCCAAATAAAGCGACGAAAATCTATTCAGGTAATGGTCGGCAGTGTTCCCGTTGGCGGAGGAGCACCCATTGTGGTACAATCCATGACCAACACTGATACCGCCGATGTTGATGCAACGGTTGAACAAATTAAACATTTGCACCGGGCCGGTTCTGAGATTGTTCGAGTTACCGTCAATAATGATGCCGCCGCGGAAGCTGTACCGGAGATCAAAGAAAAGTTATTGAGTGATGGAGTAACTGTACCCATCGTGGGGGACTTTCACTATAACGGACACAAGCTGCTCACCAATCATCCCGAAGCCGCCAAAGCCCTCTCTAAATTTCGGATTAATCCCGGTAATACCGGTACAAAAACCCGTGATGAAAACTTCTGCACCATTGTTGAGCAGGCTGTAAAGTATGACAAGCCGGTGCGCATCGGGGTGAACTGGGGTTCGCTCGACCAGCAATTGCTGGCGCAAAAAATGGATGTCAACAGTAAGCTTGCCGATCCAAAATCATCCAAGCAGGTAATGCTTGATACGATGGTTGAAAGTGCCCGGCGTTCGGCAGAACTTGCGGAAAGTGTGGGACTTTCATCTGATAAGATCATCATCAGTTGTAAAATGAGTCATGTGCAGGATGTGGTAAGTGTTTACAAGCGTATTGCTGAAATTTTGGATTACCCGCTGCACGTTGGCCTTACTGAAGCGGGCATGGGGATGAAAGGTATGGTGGCCAGTTCAGCTGCCCTTTCTGTCTTACTACAGCAAGGTATTGGCGATACTATTCGGGTTTCACTCACTCCAAAACCGGGGGGAGATCGGGCTGAAGAAGTACGGGTATGTCAGCAGATTTTGCAGTCGCTGGGAATCCGAAGTTTTATTCCGCAGGTTACCGCTTGTCCCGGCTGTGGACGCACCAACAGTACTTATTTTCAGGAGCTTGCTGATGAAATTCAATCTTATCTTCGTGAAATGATGCCGGTTTGGCGAGATGTTTACGCGGGAGTAGAAGAAATGGATGTTGCCGTTATGGGTTGCGTTGTAAACGGTCCCGGCGAGTCTCGCAACGCCAATATTGGAATTTCACTACCCGGTACTTTTGAAGAACCCAAAGCCCCGGTTTATATGGATGGTGAACATTTCAAAACACTGCGGGGTGAAGGCATTGGCAAAGAATTCCGCGAGATTCTGGATGATTATGTACAGCGAAACTACGGACAGTCCGATAGCGGGAAGAAAAAGCAACCCTTAGAAGAAGCAGGGTAGTTCTACTTTCATTATGTTTTTTTTGTCATTTCTTCCGAAGGAATCCCTATGGGAGACTGTAGGGCGTGGCCTTTCACCCGAAATGGAGAAATCTCATCCGTGTAGATTTGATGTTAAATTATTGGGATGAGATCTCTCTGCCGTGAGGCATCCCGATAAAACCCATCGCCCCAACTATTCGGGACGCTTGAGATGATTTACTTTTATTAAACAGAAAGCATCAACAATGAAAAAAGCAGTTTCCCTTCTTATTTTAGCAGCTTTTCTGACATCCTGTGATTCCGGGTCTGTTGATCAAAACTATGTGAAATCCGGTAAGTACGAGGAATTTGAGCGGAAGTCGCGACAGGAAGCGATAAGAAAGGATAAGCAAAAACGGAGTTTTGCAGCTCATATGCAAGCGCTGGGAAATTGCAAACAAAGTGAAGCTCATTTTCCCTTAAAAATTAGCCGCAAGCAAATAGCTAGCCTTTTAAAAACTTCCGCAGAAGATTGTGAACAGCTTATGGTGGCAGATCGCCTGGGATTTGAGATACAATTACTGAAAGAAATCCAGTTGCCGAGTTATACACTTAAGTGGGTTTTGCTGGATCAAAAGTCGGTTTACGATAACCGGCGTCTTTTAGCAGTTACTTTCCGTAACGACAGTCTGGTTAATTTTGAAGAAGTCGGGGTATTTCAAAAGAATTTGTCTAAAGATATTAACACAACAATTGAGGTAACTAAAAAAGGTGAAAAGCTTTTGATAGAATCAGAAATCAACCGAAAGATTATTTATCCGGTTGAACAGAAAAATGTTATAAACAGGCGATTTACTATAAATCCGAAAGGTATTATTGAATAATGAATAAATTTATGTAAAATGAGTACTGCTTATATTCCAATATTCTTCTAAATCACACACTATGAAAGCATTAAAAAAGACATTTCCATTTTTCGCTGCTCTTTTAGCGGCTCCTGCTTTATTATTAGCTCAAACAAATGGAAGTTCTATTGAACAGCGGGCTGATTCTCTCTTTTATAATTATCATGAAGAGCAGGCCCTGGAACTTTATTCACAAATATTAGAGCAAGATCCCGATAATTTTGAGGCCCTTTGGCGCAGCAGTTTTTTATACTCGCGTATTGGTAACCGCTTCAATGATGAAGACAAACAGAAACAGTATTTTAATAAAGCAATTGACCTTGCCAAGCAGGCTCTCGCAGTTGATTCCACTCACACTCAGTCTAATTTTGCAATGTCCGTGGCAATGGGGCGAAAAGCTCTCATTTCAGGAGCCAGCGAGCGGGTGGCAGCGGCGCGGGATATTAAAAAGTATGTAGATCGTGCCCTAAAATACGACAGTACGAACGCGGGCGCATGGCATGTTCTGGGCCGATGGCATTTTAAAATAGCTAACCTAAGCTGGATTGAAAGTGTTGCGGCCGATGCGCTTTTTGGCGGCGTTCCAAAAGGGGCAAGTAACGAAAAAGCAGCCCGGGCCATCGAAAAGGCAATTGACTTAAATGATGATTATCTTTTGTACTATTATGATTTAGCCCGAATTTATGATGAAATGGGACAGGAACAGAAAACTATCTCACTCTGCAAAACGGCTTTAAGCAAGCCTGCGGTTAGTCCCGATGACGATAGAATCAAGCAAGACTGTCGAGAATTGATTGAAGATGTGCAGTAGTGAGTTATTTAGTAGATTTATTTTTCTCATTGTTAATAATGAAATTAGAAAGGTCATCCCCCTGCGCCCCCTTCGAAGGGGGAGGAAAACTCCACTGATGGAATCAGCGGATTGTATTACAAATAATTGAATTTACTTCTCCCTTTTTCCCGAACCGAATCCCTACAGAAGAGGCGAGAATATTATTTTTAGAAGATGAAATCTAATATTTTTAAAGCAATGAACTGTAATTTGGCCGTAAATCGTAATGTCCCCCTTTGAAGGGGGCGCAGGGGGGATGACCGAATTTTAAACAAAGCTCATTTTCCTAAAACTATTAAAGCTTTTTTTATTTGGCATTGAATTTTCTCACAACCCCATAAGAACGGGAAAAGGGATGGCTTTTTGAATAAATTGAAAATATTAAATTTTTTTTGAAGTAAAGTTTATGAATAAAATTGGTGTGTTAACTTCGGGAGGCGACGCTCCCGGAATGAATGCGGCTATCCGGGCTGTGGTTCGTACTTGTGTCTATCATAAAATCACTCCTTATGCCATTTATCAGGGGTATGACGGTTTGATAAACAACGATATCCGCGAAATGAATGCGGGATCGGTGAAGCATATTATTTACCAGGGGGGGACGGTTTTAAAGTCTGCCCGCAGTTTAGATTTTAAAACGAATGATGGACTTGAAAAAGCCTGGAAAAATGTCCAGAAACATGGCCTTGATGGGTTGGTTGTCATTGGGGGTGACGGTACGTTTAAAGGAGCGATGGAGTTTGGCCAAAAGTATAATTTTCCCATCGTTGGTATTCCGGGAACCATTGATAATGATATTTACGGAACGGATTTTACGGTTGGTTTTGATACGGCTGTGAATACAGTCGTCGAAGCAGTGGATAAAATCCGGGATACGGCCACATCACACAGCCGCCTTTTCTTTATCGAAGTGATGGGACGTGATGCCGGTTTTATTGCCATTCACTCCGGCATCGGGGCAGGGGCCGAAGATATTCTAATCCCCGAAAAAGATCGTGATGTTGAACACCTTTTTGAGTCACTGGAACTTTCATCAAAGCGCAAAAAGACATCTCGTTTGGTGATTGTTGCCGAAGGTGGTAAAAATGGCAGTGTTTATGATCTTGAAAAAGCGGTACAGAAACGTTTTGGAGATCGTTACGAAACGAAAGTTACTATTTTGGGACATGTCCAGCGTGGCGGGCGTCCCACTTGTGCCGATCGTGTTTTAGCCAGCCGCCTCGGTGTTGAATCGGTTGAAGCTCTGAAAAACGGGAAGGCTAATACAATGGCTGGCATTCAAAACGGCAAAGTTGAATTTACCCCTTTTGAGGAGGCTACAAAGCAACATCCCAAGCTGGACGATGAGTTGTTACGCGTAGCCGATATTATTTCAATTTAGTGCGGCATGAGAATTGATCCCAAATATTTTAATCATTTTTTAGCGGTAGTTGCCGTTGTCGCGGCTATTTTAATTGTCTTTTTTACCATCAACAGCCGCCAGAATCAGAAAGCCGCTTTTAAAAAGCATATTTTTGCACAAGATTCCCTTAAAACGGTTTTTTGGCCGTCTTTAGAATCCCCGGACAGTGTTCGGATTTCCGATTTCAAAGGCCAGTTTGTGATCGTTGATTTCTGGGCAAACTGGTCGGATGCTTCGCTGAATTCTCAAAAAGAATTGGTAAAGCTTCAAAAAGCATTTTCTGATACGCTTAAGGTTATCGCCGCTTCGGTAGGACATTCTCCCGAGACCGTCCATTCTTATATTCAAAAATATAAATTCCCCTTTCTGTTTGTGAATGGCTCCCGTCACTTTATTGATTTTGGGATACCCGGAATTCCCGCCCAGTTTGTTTTTAATCCCGCCGGCGACCTACAAAGTGTCTTCCTCGGATATGATGGCGAAAACCGGTACGATAGTTTACGGGCACTTATACATGAAAGATAATGAGCGGATTATTTATGATAGCAGACTGATTTCCGCTGGCGAAGCTGTCGCACCTGCTCATTCCCGGGGACTAATGTACGGTGACGGTCTTTTTGAAACCTTCCGAACCTATTCCGCCAAAACCTTTCTTTTAGAACAGCACCTGAAGCGATTGAAGGAAGGTTTGAACCTTTTAAAAATCCCATTTCCTTCAGATTTAGCCATAGAAAATTTAAAACCGCTAATTTTCCGGCTGCTCAAAGCAAAAGATTTATCGAATGATGATGCGATTATTCGAATACAAGTTTGGCGAGACGGAGAAAGGGGATATATGCCTGATACAAGTGCCAATTCTCATTTCTCAATTATCGCTTCAAAATGTCCCAAAATTTTTAAAAAACCCGTTTTGGCAACGGTTGAAACGAGACGGATTCCATCCGTGGCATTGCCTTCAACTTATAAGTTTTCGAATGGTATAAACTATATTTTGGCAGCTAACGAAGCGGTTGATAAAGGGGCGGATGATGTGCTTATGCAGACTACAAACGGAAAGATATCGGAAACTACCATAGCCAATATTTTCTGGATTAAGGGTGATAAAATCTTTACTCCGTCAATAGATTGCGACTTGATTCCCGGCATCACCAGGAGCATTCTAATTGACTTATCAGCGGATGGTCTATCGCTTGATGTAGGGGAGTTTGAATTAAATGCTATTTTAGAAGCCGATGCGGTTTTTATGACTAATTCGGTACGAGAAATTTTGCCGGTAAAAGCTGTTAATGATCACTATTTTGACATTGAGAATGACATTATCAAAGAATTGAAAAATCGCTTTGTAAATTTTCGGGATGAACATTTAAAACCGCTTAAATGAAAGTTGATCTTGAAAAATTGACTCATTTCTTTTCTCAAAAGGGAACGGTCCTATTGCTGGAATCACAGTTCGGGGATCACCCCGCCTCGCGAAAATCGTATTTAGCAGCACTGCCCAAAGCGGAAATAAAGGCAAGGGATGATGAAGTTTTTATCACTGAAAACGACTCGACTCAAAAGCACAAAAAAAATCCCTGGCAGGCGCTTCAGGCATTCAGGAAGGTTCACAATGAATGGTTGTTCGGCTATTTGGGCTACGATCTGAAAAATCATACAGAAAAACTCACTTCTCAAAATCCCGACCAAATCCGGGCGCCTGATCTGTATTTTATGGTACCGCAGTTTTTGATTGAAGTTGACCGGGAAACATCCGAAGGGAAATTATTAATCGGCAATTTTCCCCCAAAAAAAGAGCTTGATTCAGTAGAAACAGTGTCATCTTTCAGTTTCCAGAATATTCGTCCACAACTTGTTAAAAGCGATTATTTGGCTCGCATCAGGGAAGCTCAGCACCGGATCAGAGAGGGAACTTTTTATGAAATCAATCTTTCTCACCAGCTAAAGGGAAAGTTTAACGACCCTCCTCTGGTACTTTACAAACAGATGAAAGAAGTCGCCCCTGTGCCGTTCGGTGCGTTTTTTCAGAATGATGATGTTGCTGTTTGTTGCCAGTCTCCCGAGCGATTCTTACGAAAGGAGGGAGACATCATTTATTCTCAGCCAATCAAAGGCACATCACCCCGGGGTAAAGATGAGAACGAAGATTTTTTGCTGAAAGAGAAGCTTCTTTCATCTGAAAAAGAACAGGCCGAAAACCTGATGATCGTTGACCTGGTGCGAAATGACTTAAGCCGGATTGCCCGTCCCGCTTCGGTAAAAGCATTAAAACTGTTTGAAATAGAAACATTTGGAACGGTGCATCAGATGGTTTCAACGGTGACGGCTGAAGCGGATGAAGAAGATCCTGTTGCCATTCTCAAAGCTTGTTTCCCTATGGGGTCAATGACGGGTGCGCCAAAGATCAGCGCGATGCAAGCCATTGAAGAACTGGAAAATTATCGCCGCGGTATTTATTCGGGAGCGCTCGGCTACATCACTCCGCAAGGTAACTTTGATTTTAATGTGGTGATACGGACAGCAATTATTAAGAATGATGAGCTTTTTTACTCAGTGGGCGGGGCTATTACCGCGGACTCGGATCCGGAATGTGAATGGAAGGAAACGCTGATAAAAGCGAGAGCACTGACGGATGCTGTGTCTTTACCATAATGCAGTCAAGAAAGGGCTATAACAATAATAACTTATGGTACTTATGTTAAAGGTTCAGTTCATTCGAACCGTCTCGCAAGTGTAACCGATGCCCTTTCAAAAGCTATTCGCAGGAATTCGATATAAAGATAGAAGGACTCACATCTATTTTGGAACTGGTACTATCATATTTCTAGGCATAATTGTCGGTTCAATTATTTAACGCTTTACCTGCCTGTTTTTGATCTGATGAATATGGTGTAGTAGTTGGTGTCATTATTGTTAGAAAATTCTAACAAAACAGAATGATCTATCAGTGATGCTACTTTTTTAATCACGAATTTTTGTATTTATCTCCCATTGCAGCTTCTCTGAGGCGAATTCAATGTCTATTTATTCCTCCTTTCTATAATAAATTCTTCTTTTTCGCACCCAATGTACCTAGGTACATTGCTGAAAAATGAGGACATGTACCTATTTACTCTTTCCTATTTGGGCATTATTGTGCTTGTAAAATTAAGTAATGTTTATCGATATCACTTATACCGGGTCTTTTTTCACAGACGGCACTGATGTTCCGGGATACAAACAGAAATCAAAAAAATGGGATGATGGGGAAATCAGTTATTACCGCTCTCAAAAACAGAATTTGTTTAAAAAAAGCAATTATTTATTTACTAACCGTAGTTATTCTTTCGGTAAGCTGGAATGGGAAGCTTTTCGCTCAGGTAAGTCAGCAGGATTTATTTAACGTATTCGCTCCTTCTCCTGAAGCAGCATCACTTGCTAAATTCGGAGAAATTCCTGTGAATTTATACGCAGGGATACCAAACATAACATTGCCCATTTATACATTTAAACTTAGAGATTTTTCTCTTCCCGTCCGGTTAAGGTATAATTATACCGGTATGAAGGTGGATGAGATAGCCAGCAGTGTAGGTTATGGCTGGGCTTTAGAAGCTGGCGGGGTGATTGCCGCTACAGTCCATGGCTTGCCTGACGGGTTCACCGGCCGCCCTATTCCCGAAGAACCCTGGCTTTTTAATCCCGATTATTATAATAACAAATCAGACTACGACATTGCTCAGGGAGTAATAGATGGCGTATATGATGTGGAACCCGATGAATTTTTCTACAATTTTGCAGGCAGAAGCGGAAAATTTGTTACAGGGACAGAGGCAAGCAAATTTTATCCGATTCCTTATAGGGGGATGGTAATAGAAAAAAATTCGAATGGATTTCTTATTACGGATGAAAACGGAGTTAAATATGAATTTTATTTGAAGGGATCGGTATTCACTTCTCAAGTTTGTGAGGGTGGGCAAGGGCATCAGAGCATAAGTGATGTATCTCCTCCCGAAGTGAGTTCCGGCAGCTGGTATTTAACACGAATTGTTACCCCAAACGGCAGTGAAATACAGCTAAACTATGAATCATATGGGTATACTTATGAAGGAATGCCTTCAGTACAAAAATATGAGCTTAAGATCGGATATGGATGCGCATCTATTGAAAATCGTGAATGTACTCCGACACATCAGGTTTTTGAGAAGCGTTTGGCTTCAATCTATTCTCCTGCAACCGGAGTTAAAGTAAGGTTTTTTTATGAGAGTTCTGACCGGAAAGATTTACCGGGAGCAAACGCACTTAAAAGCATCAAAGTTTATCATGGAGATTCACAAGTACCCGCTACTTATTTTAATCTGACCCACGATTATTTCTATGCAGACGGATACAACAGCTCAGATCCGCAAGAGGAGCAGGCAAAAGAAAGCCGTCTTAAATTAATCTCTTTGACCGAGAGGGATACCTTAGCTTATAAATTTACTTATAACTCTGCCATTGAGATTCCTGCACGAGGCAGTTTTGGTTGAAAGTAAAAAGGAAAGAAGGAATCCCAGATCTAAAATTAACCTCTCAAATTATGCTTAGAATTGAATCTTGACCTGTTCAAGAGTTATGGTTTTTCCGGCAGCGCTTACTTTGATATAGCAGGCATTACTTACGACGATGCCGGAAATATTTTAAGTTTGCAGCGAGATGAAGAGACGGGAAGTCTAATATACTTTTTCTACAACTACAATGGCATCAATAATCAACTGCAAAGTGTAGCAGATGCAGTAAGTTTAACTATAGAAAGTTGGGATGCCGAGGACGGAAGTTTTGGTTATGACGCCAATGGGAATTTAATTTCGCAGAGCGACAAATTCAGCGATATTGATTATAATCAACGTAACCTGCCAGTAACTTTTACTCTTGAAAATGGCTCAGAATTGATAGCAGCTTACAACGCGCCGGTAAACGTATTCTTAAAGAAACTTCGAGTGGAGCATGGCAATTCTATGTTAGAGATGGAGCAAGAACATTGGCAGTAGTTAACCAGAATGGGCTTTCTCATGTTAATTTATTCGGAAACGGACTGTTTGGACGGTTAGAAGCTGATACTGTTGGCAATATTAGCATATCTAACGCTCGAAGATATTATGTGAAAGATCATCTGGGCTCCACCCATGCCGTGGTGGACGAGGCGGTGAAGTGCTGGATACGTTTGATTATTACCCATTCGGGCTAAAAATGCCAGGTCGCATCACTGATAATACGGGTACTCTTGAGAAGTTTACCGGCAAGGAACGCGATGAAGCTTTAGGGTTGGATTATTTCGGAGCGCGGTATTATGATGCGTCAGTTGGACGATGGCTTTCCGTTGATCCGTTGGCCAGTCAGTATCCTTCATTAAGTCCTTATAATTATGCGGCTAATAATCCTTTGGTTTTTGTAGATCCTAACGGTATGTTTCTGGATTGGATCTTTAATTTAGAAATTGAGGAATATGTATGGAAAAGTGATGTTACTTCTGTTGAAAGCCGCCGGAAGGCTATGAATATGTAGGCCCATCCTTAGATGATGTTCAGACTCATTTTCAAAATTCAAGGTCTTTCCTTAATCGCGTCACAGATCTTTACGCACGGCCTAATATAAATTATGAGGGGTGGCAAGGAGATAAACTGACTACGTTTAATGTTGAATATACGACAGTAGGAGATAATCCACTTGGCTGGTTAGTAAGTGGAGTAGGGGTTGCTAAGGGAGGAAGAGTTGGATTAAGTTTACTAAAAAGATTGTTTAAATCTAAATCTGCTGCTAAGGGTGGAACAACACTTTGGCCAGCCGCAAGTGGTGGACGAACAGTTATCAATGGTATTGAATACACAACCCATGCTTTGGAGCGGATGCAGCCAGTTGGTACTATAATGAGAGGTACTGGTTCATTTAGTAGAGGTATCCCACCTTCTGTGGTTGAGAATGCTATTAAATATGGGAAAGTGACGCCAGGAAATACAGCCGGGGAAGTTATCCGGACTTTTAAGAATATCCGAGTAATTACAAACCCCCAAGGTACACGTGTTATTTCTGTAATCAAAACAGGACATTAAATATGTTATTTAACGAACATCAATCAAGGCTTTGGCGCAGGATGCTTAAATTGATTGAGGATTTCCGTAAGGGAAAACTACAGTATTATGATTTTGTTGGTGAACTAGAAGGCACACTGGATGCCGGAGAATTCCAAGATAAGAAACTGGTTGAACAATGGTATGATTTTTGGACTCCCTTGGAATCTCTACGTGCTCAAAAAGGAAATAACGTGACCATTGAAGAAGTCAACAAGTATCTATTCGATATGGAAGCATTTTTAAGAAGCAGGTATAGTGGGTAAGGCATTAAAATACAAAATTGTGTGCAAGTGCTTCAATAAATTCAGTTATTCTTGATCAAGCTCCATCACATGGTATTTATTTTAGGGCAAGATATTACGACCCGGCTTTAGGAAGGTGGACAAGTGTTGATTTGGACGAATCGGTAGCATTCTGTTTTATTTGAAAGACCATCTCGGCTCAACGCGAGTAGTGGTTGATAACAGGAACAATGCTGAAAACCTTCGATTACTACCCCTTTGGTTTGCTGATGCCGAAGCGCGCCTCTACCATCGGCAATACCATTGAAAAATTTACCGGGAAGGAGCGCGATCAAGCTATAGGTCTAGATTATTTTGGGGGCACGGTACTATGATTGGTTTTGGGCAGGGTATGAATAAGAAAAGATCTGTGTAAAAACTGAAATCAACAGGAAAAAGGGAAGGTTGCTTTACCAATATTTAACCGTAAAAATATAAGTCTATTAAAAATAATAATTTAATATGTTATATAGTACCTGAGGGGGGACTCGAACCCCCACTCTGTTGCCAGAACCGGATTTTGAATCCGGCGCGTCTACCAATTCCGCCACTCAGGCTTTTTTTTAGAGAGCTAAATATAAGAGATAAGCTGTTATATCTACAACATTACTTTCTAATATTTCCATCCGTCCTATAAAAAGTTGATAAGAGCAATTCAATCAATTACAAATGGCAGGATTTGAACTGGTGAGGGCAAAGAGGCCAAATTCAGGGCGGGGCGTATCTGTAATAATGTGTGAATAGGTATCAAATTTGATCTTCTTTTGAAAAAATGTTTAACCTTTAGGCTCTTCCGCGCAGCTATGAGGGTTCATCGCCAGCGACATGATCGGCTTGATAGGCATCCCGCCGGCCCATAGGTTTATCTTTACCTACCGTTGTGTCTTTACGTGTCTGGTGCTCCATTTCAGCATTGATTTCAGCTCCCAGCAGGATGATCAATGCTGTAATGTAGAACCACAGCATAAGTATAATCACGGCGGCAAAACTTCCGTAGGTTTCATCATAACTGCCGAAATTGTTGATATAAAAGCTGAACAGGAATGAACCCAGCAACCAAAGAACTGTTGCTATGATGGCACCCGGACTGGCCCACCGGAATTTAGGATTGTCACGGTCTGTTGCCACTTTGTAGGTTAACCCCAAAGCCGCAATGATGATAGCGGCCATTAGCGGCCACCGCAGCCACTCGATAAGGGTCTGCAGGAATGAAGGCATATTAATACTTTCTATCATGGCAGGAAAAACGACCACAAAGGCAGTGCATATTATACCTATGATGATGCCTCCCAAGGTAAAGATCAGCGTTAATCCGGTTCGTTTGAAAAAGCCTCTTTCATCGGTCTCGTCGTAGGCAATGTTGATTCCTGTAAATACGGCGCTTGTGCCTTGATTGGCGCTCCAAAGACTGAAAAGGAGGCTTAAAGCCAGGCTCCAGCCTAATGTTGTTTCTGCTTTGCCCGCCATTTCTTTGAGGACATCCGAAAACATCTGAGAGGCCTGATCTGGTAGTATCTGTCCGAGCTGACTCATTTGCTGCTGGACCTGCGCCGGATCCATAATCAACCCATAAATAGAAATGGCTGCTATGAGGGTGGGGAATAACGCCAGGAAAAAGTAGTAGGCCACACCCGCTGAAACTATTGAGATATTATCACTTGTAAACTCATCCTTGACCCGCAAGCTAATATCTTTCCAACCCCTTGCAGGGATTTGTGAAGGTTTTTCAGCGTTATGGCCTTTTTGATCAGAGGCATCCTTTTCTTTATTCATAACTCAATTTTTAAGTAAGCCCAAGTGTAAATTGGCTGAAACTATAATTGAAAACAGAATTTATCAGTGCATTACAGGCTTAGGGCAAGGATACCTCCCAGTACCGATGCTCCTCCTGAAACAATAGCTGCAAAAAATACCCACCATGCTGCGGCTGCAGCCGTTTCTCTTGCAGCTTCTATTTGCTGCATAGCCTCTTGTTTGGCTTGTTCAGTCTTTTCTTTTAGTTTATTTTCTATTTCTTCCACCTTATTGAGGACTTCATCCCGTCCCTGTTCGATTTTATCCGCAACTCTTTCTGCTTGTTCACGGCTAATCTTACTATTGTTGCTAACCAATGCAATCATTGATTCGCGATCCATTCGCTGGAGTCGCTTCTTTAGAATAGAGGGCGTCGTTTTAGGATCATCCATGATACGTTTCACATCATGCTTTAAGCTGTTATACCTTAGTTCAGGTTCGTTCATGCGATCAAACCATTGCCTGATAGCTTGCTCTGCGTCAGCTTTCTTATCGGAAGCTTGGTTACTCGAACTGCTTTTGACTTCGCTCACTTTTGATTTGATACCGTTTAAAGCTTCTTCCGCTTTGCTCAGATATTTTTCAGCTTTTTGATCGTCCATGCCGTCTATTTTGCTGAGCAATGACTTCAAGGTGGAGCGATCAATTTTGCTGGCTCTTGCCTGTATTACATCAGGGGCCGCCTGGGGATGGCTAAGTATCTTTTCAAGATCTTCCTTGAGCTTGTCGGGCTGCAGCTCTTCTTCATTCGTATCGCGAAGATATTGTTCCACCTTTTCACGGTACTTTTTGCCCTGCTCCTCTCCGCCGGGTGCAAGTTTATCAACAGCAGACATTGCTTTATCAGCTTTTGATCCACTGCTCTGTTTTATTTCTTTAGCCTGCTCAAAGGCATTTTTCAGCTTCTTTTTATCCTTTTGGGAAATATTGGACTGTTCGCTCACCACGTCCAGGAACAGATGTTTTACGGCCTCCGGATCTTCCGGATTATATTCCTCTTTAACCTCGATATCATCAATTAGTTCAGCCAGTTGTTCATGAATATTATCCATATTTATTCTCTGGGGCTCAAGTTTGTTGATATATTCGTCAAGCTTTTTCTCGATACTTGATAGGTCATACTCCTGCCTGATCTCATCATGAATGGCTTGAACCGTTTCACGGGCGGTATCTTTCATCTGGCTTTTTTTGCCGGAACTAAAAATACTGCCAACGGCCGAAGAACCGGCGCCTAAAATGTCTTTTACAGAAGAAAAAATGGACCCTGTAAGGCTGCTGATCATCTTTGAATCGATATACAATGCCAGTAGCAGATAGCCGGCCCATATTATCAAGCCAAGAGTGAAACCTATGGTGTTATCGGGTATCAGGCTCAGTTTTACGGCGATAAGGCTGGCAAAGAATAAAGAGATAGCCAGGGTGATCGTAAGATAAAGTCCAAAACCGGAAGAAATTTTCACACCGGTGGGAGTGGAACTTGAACTATCACTATTATTTGAGTCAGAGGATGAACTCGAACTTCTGCCCTTGTCACGCACATCACCAATGGCAGTTATACCAACAGCAACGGCTAAATTGGTAAGTAAAAATTGAAACGCAAAGGCCAAAAGAATCCCCGCTATAACAGTGATTAAAAAGAGGCCGAATCCATCGGCAATCCAGATCTCGCCTGTTTGCGCAACAGAAGGCACGGACAGGCCCAAAATCATAATTAGGGTAAATACAATCGAATGAAGTGGTTTAGGTATCATGGCTACTGGGATTTAGTGGTTTTATATAAAAGGTGAGTGGCGATAATGTGAGATGGCTCTAAGAAAAGCATGCAAGACCTCTTGTTTTATCTGGATGGGAAGAATTGCTTTAGATATTGATGCAAAAAGTCACTTTATCTTGATTTTTAATATCTATTTTCTCTCTCTTCCATATATCATACATACAAAAGTTGATATATTTTGTTCCTGTATTTGTGGCCAGAATGAGTGTAAAGTGAATTTTTTTAGAGAACCACTCGGAAGATTGAAGTCACTGAGGATGATTATTAGATCATTTTGTGATTTTCTGAAAGGGATAGATTTTTGAATAGGACTAAAAATATTCTCTACTGGATCTCACGGATGACCGGGCATGGATTGCAGGCAGCAAAAACTCCATCCGGCACATCCTTAGTTACAACAGCTCCCTTAAGGGCAGAGAATTATACCTATCTTTCACCTCCGTATTCTCAACAATACCCTTCAAGTAGCATCTGAAGTTCTCTGAAGAATAAAGTGGAAATAGTGTTCAGTTGTTCTGGATTCAGTTGTCCAATATTTTCTTTGAGTTTCGTTAATGCTTTCGGTTGGATTCGACACAAATCCGAACAATTTTTGTCACTCAGAGATAAATAAAAAATTAAAATGGGCGTTTTTTCGTCTTGGACAAACCTTAGGGAAAGAAATAACTAGCTTGCTAAGATCAAATAAAATATATAGATAGGGCTAAAATAAATTCGTTTAAAAATCTTGCTTCGCAATACCTCTTTCTTTGGGAACAATAGTAATTGAAGCTCCTATAAAACATTGTAATAATCTTGGAAGGATCGTTGTACTTAATTTTATATAAATCTTTAGATAAATGAAGATACAAACACAGCTGACTGTTCGGGAAAGATTTCACAATCCATGGGTATATGAAGACAGGGATCAAAAAGTAAAAGTACTACTGGTGGATGATCATCAGTTGATGCATGGAGTGCTAAAAAAGATAGTTAATGCAGAAAACGATTTAACTGTTATAGCTGAGGCATTCGATGGAGAAGAGGCCATAAAATTAGCACAGGAAACTTCACCTGATATCATTATTATGGATGTTAATATGCCTCGTAAGAATGGCATTGAAGCTACAAAAGAAATAATGTCACGAATGCCCTCTCTGCGGATCATTGGGTTATCGCTACATGATCACGAAGATGTTATAAAAAGTATGTTAACTGCAGGTGCCTCGGCTTATTTGACAAAGGATCAAGCTTTTAAAACTTTGTGCAGCACCATCCGAAGAGAAGCTAAGCTGATGAGATCTTCAGGAGTGCAGTTATAAATCGTGCTTTGTTTTAACCCCTGTTTCAACAGTGAACAGCGATCAATTAACAGTAACCGGTTTAGTTAATACTCACTGTTAACTGCTAATATCCCTCCGGGTTTTCCGACTGCCAGCGCCAGGAGTCTTTACACATATCGACCAGGTTATGTTTAGCCTTCCAGTTGAGTTCTTTTTCGGCTTTGGAAGGGTCTGCATAACAACTGGCGATGTCTCCGGGACGTCGATCAGTGATTTTATAGGGCACATCTTTGCCAGAGGCTTTTTCAAACGCTTTAACAACATCAAGAACGCTGTAACCCCGTCCCGTCCCAAGGTTATAAGCTACCACACCAGGACTTGATTCCAGTTTTTCCAATGCTTTTAAATGACCAACTGCCAAATCAACCACATGAATATAATCGCGAACTCCAGTGCCATCGTGAGTGGGATAATCATCACCAAAAACCGATAGCTCATTTAATTTACCAACAGCAACCTGGGTGATGTAAGGCATCAAATTATTAGGAATATCATTAGGATCTTCACCAATTTGTCCGCTTCTGTGTGCTCCCACAGGATTAAAATAGCGAAGTAGAGCGATATTCCAGTTCTCATCCGACACATGCAGATCACGAAGTATCTCTTCAATAAACAGTTTGGTTCGGCCATATGGATTGGTAGCCGAAAGTGGGAAATCTTCTTTGATAGGCACTTTGTGAGGGTCTCCGTAAACGGTGGCCGAAGAGCTGAAGACTAAATTCATCACCCCGTGCTTCTTCATCATTTCACACAAATAGAGGGTACCGGTGATGTTGTTGTGATAGTATTTGAGCGGTTTACTTACCGATTCGCCCACCGCTTTATATCCCGCAAAATGGATAACGGAATTGATATTGTGGCTGCTAAAGATATCATTCAGGGCATCTTTATTCAACAAATCAGTTTCATAAAAAGTAAGTTGTCGTCCGGTGATTTCCTCAACACGATCCAGAGCCTCTTTTTTACTGTTGTCCAGATTATCAACAACAACAACACTTTTATCCTGATTCAGGAGCTCTAAAACGGTATGACTGCCAATGTATCCGGCACCTCCGGTAACGAGTATACTCATAAAAATTTAAGTAAAGGATTAAATGAGAATATTTGAGACAAAAATTAATTTCCATTACCCCGCCCTAAAGGACGGGCAAAGAAGAACAATCATTTTTGCTCTTCGGCTAAGTGATCAAGTTCCTTTTGAACAGCGGCACATACCTTATTCATTTTATTTACGGATGAAGTCAGATCTTCTTTACCGGCATCACTTTCAAGCAGTTTTTTTGCCTGCTCATATTCATCAATAACTTCTCCTGCGCCCATCATTTGAGCCCCCGGCTTCATTTTATGACCCGCTCGTCTCAACTTTTCCATATCTCGATTCAATAGATGAATGCGATAATTCTGAATAAATTCTTCAAATGTTGCAACCCCTGCCTCACAAAAATCAGTAATATATTCAGCATCATTAAAAAGCATATCTTTGATTTTATCAGGATTGATAAAGCGATAATCCATAAATAATTTTTTTGATTGACAACTTCGAAATATTCAAGAAGGAACGCGTCATACTTATCAAACATTAATGTATGATAAGAAGCTTTTCAAAAACCATTCTTAACATAAGAATTATCATTAAAAGGTAAGAATAAATGTCGCCCAATAAGCTAAATTATTTTTTTTGTTTTTTCTTAGTTCTCATTATTTGCCCTCAGCTTTCATATGCCCAATATTTCGGAAGAAACAGTGTTCAGTACGAAGATTTTGATTTTCAAGTACTTCATACCAAGCACTTCAACATTTACCATTATCCGAGAGAAGAGGAAGCCATAGAAGATTTAGGGCGTCTTGCCGAACGTTGGTACGATCGTCATTCCACTACTCTGCATCATGAAATCCCGTTTGATAATCCACTCGTTATCTATGCAAATCATGCTGATTTTCAGCAAAACGATATCGTTCCCCGGGTTTCAATCGGAACAGGTGGGGTAACCGAAGGACGTCGTAACAGGGTAATTATGCCCTTTACACAGGCTAACCAGAGTACCAATCATGTGCTGGGGCACGAATTAGTACATGCTTTTCAATATGATATTGCCCGACAGGACCTTATTGGCGGCATTCGTGCTACCAGTAAATTACCATTGTGGTTCATAGAAGGAATGGCTGAATATCTCTCCCTTGGCCCCGTAAGTACCCAAACTGCTATGTATCTGCGCGATGCCGTTTACTATGATGATATTCCTGCTATCAAAGATATAAAACCCGGTTCCGGATACTTTGTTTATCGATATGGTCATGCACTATGGGCATATATAACAGGAGTCTGGGGCGATGATGTTATAGATGATTTATATATAACCTCTGCTCAAAAAGGGCTGAAACTAGGATTTGCAGAGGTTTTAAAACTTTCTGTTGATTCAGTTTCTACTCTTTGGCAAAATGCGGTCAGAGAAAAATATGCCGATGACGTAAGGCAGCTTGTTCCGCCCGACAGTGTGGGAAAGCTTATCCGCGGTTCAGGTTCATTGAATGTTGCCCCCGCTTTGAGTCCCAATGGAGAGTTGATGGTTTTTATTTCTGAAAAAAACCTGTTTTCGCTCGAACTCTTTCTGGCTGATGCAAAGACCGGTGAAATTATCCGTAAACTCACCAGCACGGCCAGATCGCCTCACCTTAATGCTATACGGTTTATTGAATCTTCCGGAAGCTGGTCGCCGGACGGCAGTAAATTTGCTGCAGCTATTTTTGCTGAAGGAGATAACCGAATTGCCATTATTGACATTTCAGGCGGTGGGGTGATCCGTGAAATTGCTTTCGATCAAGTGGAGGCTTTATCAAACCCGGCATGGTCGCCGGATGGCAGTAAAATTGCGTTTTCAGGTGGATCGGGAGGCTATTCTGATATCTATATTTATAATCTAGAAACGGATTCACTTGTCAATATCACCGAGGACCGTTATTCTGATTTACAGCCTACATGGTCTCCTAACGGCGCAAAAATTGCTTTTGTAAGCGATCGCGGGCGCGACACTGATTTCGATTCGATGATTTTTGGTAACATGAAAATCATCGAATACCATCTCGAAACGGGACAAATGAGGATTTTACCGCATTTCTATGATTCCAAACATATTAATCCCGTTTACAGTCCCGATGGAACTTCGCTTTATTATATTTCTGATTATGAAGGTTTCAGCAATGTGTATCGCTACGACTTCGTAACAGGTGAGCGTTATAAAATAACCAATGTACTTACCGGAGTCTCAGGCATCAGTGAATATTCACCTGCCATAACGGTGGCAAGAGATACGGGTGAAATGATTGTTACCGTTTTCAAAAAAGGAAATTACAATTTATATCATATACCGAGCGATGAACTCGGTGGAGTGCAAGTTGTCAATTATGCGCATGTTGCAAATTCAAAACGATTGCCGCCGATAGGTGAGGGCGGTAATGAAATCACCCTTACTTATCTCAGTAACCCGGAGAGAAATTTGCCTCTCGAATCTTCATTCGGACTGAGTGAATACGACCCCACGCTTTCGTTAAGTTATATTACCGGCGGTGCAGGAATAGGATATAGCAACAGGCTGGGTGTGGGAGCCGCGGGGGGTGTTACAGCTGTATTTAGTGATTTACTTAACCAGCGCCGATTATTTTTAAACCTTCAATTGCAGGGAAGCTTACAGGATATTGGCGGACAAATTGGTTATTTAAATACTGATAACCGTTTTATTTACGGCGGGGCTATTAGCCACCGAACGTATCGCACGGTTAGGGCAGGAGCCAGACGAGATACTTTACAAGTCGATGGACAAACTATTCCAATACTTCGTTTTAACAGGGCCACGAGAAGGGTTTTTCAGGATCAAGCATCATTTTTAGGTTCTTACCCTTTCAGCCGTACCCAGCGATTCGAAACTTCGTTGACTTACACTCGATTAAGCTATGATTTTGAGCTTGAAACTTCATTGATATTGCCCGGTGGAGCACTTTTTGATCGCTTTAGTCAGGATCTTCAAACTCCTGATCCGCTTAATTTGGTAAGTGCATCCATGGCTTATGTAGAAGATAACTCTCTTGCTGCTTTTACCGGGCCAATCAGGGGGCACCGTATGCGGCTGGAGGTTCAGCCTACAACGGGTTCATTATCTTATCTCATGGCCCTGGCAGACTACCGCCGTTATTTTTACGCTCGTCCTTTTACTTTCGCTTTCCGTGCTCTACACACGGGACGTTATTTTGGTGATGCCGAAGACCAGCGCTTAACTCCAAATTATCTCGGTTATGAAAGTCTGGTTCGTGGTTATAATATCAATTCATTTAGTTCGGAAGAGTGTACGATTACAGCTGATGGCAGATGTGCCGAATTCAGCCGTTTAGTTGGCAGTAAAATTGCAGTTGCGAACGCAGAAATACGTCTTCCCATTTTAGGTTTAGAACAATTAGCATTATTCAGTACCAGGATTATTCCCACCACTTTTGTCGCTTTTTTCGATGCCGGAGTAGCTTGGACATCGGATGAATTACCTGAGTTACGATGGGCTACATCATCAACAACCGAACGTGTGCCTGTTTTCAGTACCGGATTAAGCTTGAGGGTGAATGTCTTAGGGTTTTTAGTTGCTGAAGTCTACTATGCCATTCCTTTTCAGCGCCCCGGAACGGACGGAGTATTTGGTTTTCACATATCGCCGGGCTGGTGATTTCCTAGATATTGTCATTTCGACCGGAGTCCGTGGTTTTCCGGACGGAGCGGAGAAATCTCATCCGCTTTAAAAATGGCTGGTGGCTTTGATAAGAGGAGCAAGGTGGCTCAAAACGGATGAGATTTCTCGACTACGACTCTTTTAAAAACCAAAGAGTCTTCGCTCGAAATGACACTCTAATTTTTTAAAATTGATAAAAAAGTTGTAAGGATTTCTCTTTTCAAAGGTCTTACTATAAATCATCTTATCTAATAAGTGAATGTATGTATTACGTTTATATTACCGCCAGCATCTCCAGAGTGATTTATGTAGGAATAACGAGCAGTTTGTATAATCGAATTAAACAGCACAAGGCAGGAGAGGATCCAAAAGCTTTTACCACCAGGTATAAAGTAAATCGTTTAGTCTACTACGAGACTTATAAAGATGTTTATGATGCAATAGAACGGGAAAAACAAATCAAGCGCTGGAGCAGAAAAAAGAAGATCAATTTAATTGAGTCTGTTAATCCAAAATGGAATGATTTGTCCATTGAGCCAATGTTTGATAAGCCTTCTCAGCATTAAACTAACCACTGTTGTCATTTCGACCGGAGTCCGTGGTTTTCCGGACGGAGCGTCCCGACAGCAGTCGGGATCATCCGCTTTAAAAATGGTTGTTATCTTTGATAGGAAGAGTAGGTGGCTCAGAACGGATGAAATTTCTCGACTTAGGTTCTTTAAAAGCAAAAGAACCTGCGCTCGAAATGACATTTTTTATAGAATCAATACTCAGTTCTGCGCTTCAGTAATATTATGAGGAGTAGGCCTTCCCTGTTCGTCAAGATGTACGAATACAATTTCGTCAATTTCAATAATTACTCTTTTAGAGAATTTGTGACGAACTTCACAACGAACGGTGATAGATGTACGTCCGAATTTTACCGTTTCCATACCAATTTCAATGATATCACCCAACCGGGCAGAACTTACAAAATTGATCTCGGTCATAAATTTTGTAACAATATTCCCTTTGCCAAGCTGACAAATCGCATAAATAGCGGCCTCTTCATCAATCCAGCTTAGAACACTGCCGCCAAAAAGCGTTCCGCCGGCATTTAAGTCGTGAGGTTTAA
>DASVCW010000033.1:0-101076 GCA_036381435.1 Balneolaceae bacterium
CAATCGTTTACAGGAGCTTTTTTTATCTGCGTTGGAAATATGCTTGCGGGTTCGTTGTAGACATTCGGGGTGAAGGGCGAAAAACTCTTCATGAAAAGTGCTCATCAAGGGGCGATCTGCTTGTTGCGCTTTTTGATGGCAATCTTCCCAGAATTGTTCAAACGAACCGAATTCGAGTAAAACCGATTGCAAAATTTTCACCAGCCATTTTATATCAACCGGTTTGAAAGTGCGATGTTTGAATCCATCGAATCGGCTTACATTTCGTTCAGAAAAATTGCCGATAAAATCTGCGGGACGATTGTCCATTCGATTCAGCAAATCCCGTACTTTTCGGATGACAATATCCCGCCTTCCCCAAGCCATGATTGCCGCAAAAAATCCCGCTAATAACCGGTCTTCTTTTTCATTAAAGGCGTGCATGAAAAGAACGGGGTCCGAATCGATATAATCCGGTTTCTCAACATAGTTTACCCATTCATCCAGATACGGTTTAAGGGCTTTGATTTCCCTTGGGGATCGTTTTTTAAGCTTTTTCGGCACAATTGATATCGTTATTGGTTAATTCGTTATTCGTTTTGGTATCACAGGAACTTTAGGAATTTCGACAGATAACTGGGAAAGGAAAAACGAATAACAAATAACGAGTAACCAGTCCCAAGCAAAACTATGATACCCGCTGGCCTTTATCCCAGTCCATCAACTTCTCAGTCAGCCTGCGATTTGCTTTAGGGAAGGGAAAATGTTCAAGTTCATCAATTGAAACCCAGCGCACTTCCTGGCTGTCCTTTGCTTCCGGAACTCCGTTTTCGATTTCACACAAAAAAGCGTGCATTGTGATTTTAAAATGAGAGTAGGTGTGATCAAGCTTCATAAATGGTTTTGCTACAAAGACATCAACCCCTAATTCTTCCTTAAGCTCCCGCCGCACGGTTTCTTCAAGCGTTTCATCCGGTTCTTGTTTTCCGCCCGGAAATTCCCAAAGTCCCCCGAGCATAGCATTTTCAGGCCGCAGGGCAATTAAAACTTCATCATTTTCATTCAAAATAATACCCACTCCAATTTGATGATAGGGTGGTTTCTTCCTTGATGATTTATAAGGAATTACATCTGTTTTCAAGGTCCTTGAAGCAACGCAACCCGCCTGTAGCATGCACTCTCCACAATCGGGATTTACAGGCTTGCAAACGGTAGCCCCAAACTCCATCAGCGCCTGGTTAAAATCACCGGGACGTTCTTCTGAAATCAGTTCATCCGCATAATCCTGAATAACATTTTTGGTTTTTGTACTGCGGACATCTTCTTCAATGCCATAAAAGCGGCTGAGAACCCGGATCACGTTGCCATCCACTACGGCGTATTTTTTTTGAAAAGCGATGCTCAAAACGGCAGAAGCGGTGTAAGGGCCAACCCCTTTTAATTTGTTGATGTCTTTCCAGTTATCCGGCACTTTTCCGTCAAATTCATCAACCACCAATTTTGCGGCAGCATGAAGATTCCGGGCGCGACTGTAATACCCGAGCCCCTCCCAGACTTTGAGTACCTCCTGTTGATTGGCGTCAGCTAAATCATAAACCGTAGGAAAATGAGCAATAAACCGTTCGTAATAAGGCGTAGCTTGATCAACCCGTGTTTGCTGTAGCATAATCTCAGAGAGCCAAATTTTGTACGGCTCTTCACAGTCACGCCACGGCATTTCGCGCTTGTTTTCGTCGTACCAGCTTAGCAAACGGGATTGGAGTTCAGAACTATTCAAAGGAGACTATTTTGAATTAAAAGTTGTTACCCATCCGACGGCTGAACTTGCCGTCCGATGGGTAGGAAAGTTCATGGTTTCGATATAAAGTTTGGCAACCCTTCCTATCCATCGGACCGCAAAACCAGCGGTCTGATGGATTAAAGATCCTTTCGCGGATTTTCGATTACATTAATAGTAACATCAACCGAAGTGGCCGCCCCGTATTGATCGGTGGCGATTACGCGAAAATGATTTTCGCCCATCTGCCGCAGGGTGGGTGTCCATGTAAAGGTTCCGGTTTGTTCATCGATAGAAGATCCGTAAGGCAAGTTGACGCCCAGAAAACGAATTAGATTCGGGTTCATTCCGTCAGGATCAATCGCTTTAATGGGCAGGGAAAATTCTTCGCCAACGGGAATGCTAATAGGACGAACGGGTGCGATTCGCGGAGGTGCGTTAAACGAGCGAACATTAACGGTGAAACTCGTGCTGTCTGTTTTTCCGCTGCTGGTAGTGCCGATAATTTTGACCCGGTGTATTCCCACATCATCATAACCCGGCTGCCAGTAGAAACTTTGTCCGCGCACTTCTGCACTTTTTATATCGGGTGACTGGTATGAAAACTGGATGTTCTCGGCGGCGATACGTCCATTTATCTTAATGGGAAAAAGCAGTGGTTTGGTATGCGGCAGCGTTTGATTTGGTATTTCCATCAACGAAAAAGAATCGGTGATAAGCGTTTGTGATTTTATAACATCTGCCGTTGAAACCTGTGGCTCAGAGGTGGTAATTTGACTAATGTGATTGTACTCACTCAGCCATAAGTCATTTCCGCTTACCGTAAAATAATTGCCCGCGTCTCCATTTTCCTTCCATAACTCCGGCTCATGGCTTTGGTAAGAAGTCCATAATCGTCCCGAACTTCCTTTGATAATCAACCAATCTTTCCACTTTTCAATTTTAGTAACCGGTTCGCCGATATTGCCTAGTTTCGATAGACTTCCAAACCCGGATATTTCGTAAATGCTGCCGCTTTTATCCGAGCCGTAAAGGGTGTTTTCAGTCAAATAAATGCCCTTAATTGGTTCTTGAAGGTCCATTTCGCGGGTTAATGATAAATCGCCCCTGTTGTAATTAAATTTGAAAAGTCTGTTTTCGTCGGAGAGAACAAAAAGCTGACTTGAAGAACTTTCCAGGGCAACAATGTTTGAACCGTTTAGTGGAGGTTGTGCTACAATTTTCAGGGTTGAATCAACCGCAGCCGGTGTACTGAGTGAAAGGCGGCCAAGCCCTTCATTTCCGAGCGCTACAAATAAATCCTGTTCAATTCGCTCAGCGTCCAGGGATTGAGCAGGCAGATAAGTTGCTGAATAAACCCCCATTACAGAAGTGGGTTCGAGAACAGTGAGCCGGTTACTGTCGCCAAATAGGTAGGCAAACCGAATATCGGTGGTGATGGTGTGGCCACGACGCTCCATATTGGGTGAAGTATAAAGCCATTGCAGAGAATCTTCGTAAGCCCTGAAAACCGCAAGGCCTTCTTCGTCCGAAAGTACGTAAAAATGAGCCGACGAGCTGCTTATGGTGATTACAGACGGAATTTCCATTACGAAAGAGTAATCTTTTTCGAGTGTTTGCGCCTTGCCGTTTGTAATGATGCCAAACAAAAGCGTGATAAAAAATGCCGTCTGAATGTTTTTCATAAGATAGCTTTTAACATGTAGGTCGGGCATCCTGCCCGACAAGGGAAATCCTATTTCATTTATCCTTTTAAAAGATTACAAACTATTTCTAAAACTATTGTTTTTCAGAAACTTTCGGGTGACGGGCAAGATGCCCGTCCTACAAATCATATTCATAAATCAAAAATCATAAATGTTATAGCCAATGATGCTTTTGATACCAGTGAATGGTACGCGAAATACCTTCACCCAGCGAGTATTCAGCTTCGTAACCGAGCTCGCGCCGGGCTTTTTCGTTCGAACATGTCCATTCCAGGATTAACTCCTTAGCTTTTTCCCTGTTTAGAACGGGATAAATTCCAAAAAATGATGCTGACTTTTCAACCGCCCCGGCGATTTTATGAACAAACCCGGGTTTTATGTGAATGGGTAATGTTTTTTTGCCCAAGATTTTTGATGTGATTTTACGGATTTCATTCCAGCTGTGAAGCTCACTTCCCGAAATAAAATAAGTGTGGACCCCCGGTTTCTTTTGTTCAACTGCTTTTAAGATGCCGTTAACCACATCACCTACATAAACCATCGACAATTTTGGTGATTTCCCATCGCCGATAATGGGGCAAATTCGTTTATTTGCCATTTTGAAGAAAGCGTAAATTTGATCTTCTCGCGGCCCGTAAACTGCCGGCGGACGTAAGATAGTGATTGATGTTTTATCATCAGCCAGCGTATGAATCATTTGCTCCATCTGTTTTTTTGACTTTCCATATAAACTGATGGGATTCATTTCGTCGTCTTCAGTTACCGGTCCGTTTTTGCTCGGTCCCACAGCGGCCAGTGAGGAAAGAATGATGATTTTCGGCACGCCTTCTTTCTGTGCCACGCGCAGTAAATTTTCGGTGGCGTCCACATTGGCACGCTCAAGCTGGCGGTATGTTGGTGCTTTTACCCGTCCAGCGATATGAAAAATAACATCAACACCTTTCACTGCTTTTTTTAGCGCGGCGATGTCGTCAAGATCTCCTTTAATACGGGTAAAAGGCTTTCCTTTCAGCCATTTCTCATTATTTCGGATCAGGCAGCGGACGCCGGAAAAAGTATCCAACTCAATTAATTTATCAACTAAATGGCTTCCAATAAAACCTGTCCCGCCGGTTACGAAGGCTTTCATCAAATTTGTATATTTGGGCGCAAAATTAAACTGTGTTTTTACAAACAGTGTTGATGTTTTAAATCGCAGTAAAGATACAAATCTCAATGGTGCATTTGAAAATTTATGACTGAGCTTCGAGTAGCAATTTTTACCGGAAATTATAACCACATCCGCGACGGGGTTTCGCTCACTCTGAACCGCCTGGTGAGGTATTTGGAGGACAAGGATATTCCGGTAATTGTTTTTGGTCCTACTATTGATGAACCCGCTCTTGATCACGAAGGCGAGTTTGTGCCGGTTCCTTCGGTGGCCATGCCCGGGCGCCCCGAGTACCGTCTTACAGTGGGATTTCCTGAATCCGCGCAAAACCGGCTTCGGGAATTTGAACCTACATTAATTCACCTCGCAACGCCCGATGTTCTGGGGTTTCGGGCTATGCGCTGGGCCCAGGCAAACAATATTCAAATTGTGGCGTCATATCACACCCATTTTACCAGCTACCTCAAGTATTATAAGCTGGATATGCTAAAGCTGCTCGGGTGGAAATATTTAGAATGGTTTTACAGCCAGTGCAAGCACGTTTATGTGCCTTCGCCCTCAATGGCGAATGAACTTAACGAAGAAGGCATTGATGAAGGCATTCGAATCTGGGCCCGTGGGGTGAACACCGAACAATTCAGCCCAGATTTTCGGGATATGGAATGGCGTCGCTCCATCGGATTTAAAGATGACGAGAAAGTAGTGACTTTTGTCTCGCGGCTGGTATGGGAGAAAAATCTGCAGACTTTTGTTGATACAATTAAAAGACTTCGGCAAAAGAATGAAAATATCCGGGCGATGATTGTAGGTGATGGCCCCGCGAAAAGAGAATTGGAGCACATGCTGCCCGAAGCTCACTTCACCGGATTCGTAACGGGTGATGAATTAAGCCGGGCCTACAGTAGCAGTGATATTTTTCTATTCCCCTCAGAAACAGAAACTTTTGGAAATGTTACATTAGAAGCAATGTCCAGCGGTTTACCGTGCATTGTTGCTGATGCTCCGGGCAGTAAATCACTGGTAGAGTCAGGGGTGAACGGATATTTAGCTCCGCCCCGAAATACCAGAGCTTTCGCAGATTGTGTAACTAAAGTGGCTGAAGACAAAGATCTTTTGAATGAAATGAGAAAAGCGGCCCGTCAAAAAGCACTCGTATATTCATGGGAAAATGTGAATGACAAGCTGCTCGGAAATTATATGGAAGCATTGGGTGAGCCGCTGCGGGCTCTTAAGTTTTAATAAAGCCCCCTAAATCCCTTAAAGGGGACTTGCTGCTGCTTGAATAGGAGAAGATCTCCTATTTCATATTATATAAAAGTGTAACTTATTAAAGGAAACTATTTTTAGAAAAAGCGATTTCCAAAGTCCCTTCTTAGGGGATTTAGGGGTAAAAAAGGCAGTTGTTCTGGACATAGAATACCGCAAGTTTGTAACTTGTGGTAGTAAAAATGATGATTTTGGCCACAAGTTATAAACTTGCGGCATTTAGAGGGCAAGTCTGCCTCCTGCCACTGCCCAATTTCCAGAAAAGTTGGATACTCAATATTTTCTAAAAACCCTGTTTCAAATCAACTAACTCCACCACCTTTGCGAATACTCTACGTCTCACATACTCACCCTCCCGAAGGAAAAATCCTTGAAAATGTAGGGGGAATGCAACGGGTAAGCCAGCAGCTAATTCAGGAGTTAAAGCGAAAAGAATCGGTTACCGTTTTCAATGAAACCTTTAATGTTTCGGGTGAAGGAAAAATCGCTGCAAAAACGGCTTCTTTCCTGTTGAAAAACTTAATTGAACTGCCTCATAAAGTTCGGGAATACGATGCTGATGTTGTTCTGTTTTCATCTATGGTAACAGCAAGCCTGGCTTATTTTATTAGAGATCGTGTTTCGGTTCCAATGGTTACCATCAATCATGGGCGGGATGTAACTCTGCCCGTTGGTATTTATCAATGGTTCGTGCCCAAAATATTTGCAAGCCTGGATGGAGTGATTTCGGTATCGCGCGCAACTCGTGAAGAATGCATTAAACGGGGGATGGAAGCCGGAAAAGGCGTTGCGCTTCCCAATGGGTTTGATTTAGAAAAGCTTAATTCATTTCCTGATAAACAGGAGTCACGCGACCGCCTGCAGCAAAACTTTAGAATTCCCATGGACGGTCATTACATTTTGCTTACTGTGGGGCGAAAAGTAAAACGAAAAGGGCATGAGTGGTTTATCCGTGAAGTAATGCCCAAGCTGGATGAAAAAACCATTTATATAACAGTAGGAGACGGGCCGGAATTTGAAAATATTCAGCAAGCCGTTGATGCATCACCCTACAAAAACCGCATTTTTTTACTGGGGCGTCAGCCCGATGAAGTGCTCAAGCAAGTTTATGCTGCCGCCGATTTATTTGTGATGCCCAACATTCCTGTTGAAGGCGATATGGAAGGTTTCGGTATTGTATTGCTCGAAGCAAACATGGCAAAAACGCCCGCGGTAGCCTCAGATCTTGAAGGTATAAAAGATGTAATTGCTCCGGGCAAAAATGGTTACCGAGTGCCGGCCCTCAACGCAGATCAATTTGCCGAAAGAGTTCAGGCAACACTTAATAAAGAATTGAATCTTTTTGCCGAGCAAAGCCGTACCTATGTGCAGCAACAGTTTAGCTGGAAATATGTAGCCCGGCAATACATAGATTATTTACAGACAGTGATCAACCGGGCAAAGTGAAAAACTTTAAATCTCATTAATCTTAGATCATAATTTGATTGATGCTTATTATGGAGGTATATTTACGATGATAAGCACATATCTAAAGTGGAAAAAAGGAGCGAATGGCGAATTCCAAATCTGACGTAGTAACAAAAGACATTTTTAGCAAAGCTTATGATTTTACAAAGGCTGATGAAGTAAAGGCTCAGGGGCTTTATCCTTATTTTAAGCCGTTGCAGGCAACAGATGGAACAACGGTTCAGTTTGACGGCCGGGAAGTAATTATGGCCGGCTCGAATAACTACCTGGGTTTGACTAACGATCCCAGGGTGGTGAAAGCGGCACAGGATGTTATTAAAGTATATGGAACAGGATGTACAGGATCCCGCTATTTAAACGGGACGCTGGATTTGCATTTGGAGCTGGAAGAAAAGCTTGCCGATTTTATGCGCAAAGATTCCTGCGTACTCTTTAGCACAGGTTATCAAACCAACGAAGGAGCTATCCAAACCATTGCTGACCGAAAGGACATTATTTTTTCCGATAAGGATAATCATGCCTGTATTGTAACCGGTACGCTTGTTTCGAATGCCACAACCAAGCGCTTTCAGCATGACAACATGGAGCAGCTGGAAAAGCTGCTGGAAAGGGCTGATAAAGAAGCCGGAAAAATTATTATAAGTGATGGCGTTTTTTCCATGTCGGGAACTATCGCTAAAATTCCCGAACTGGTTCGTCTTAAGAAAAAGTACGGCGCGCGTCTTTACCTCGATGATGCTCATGCTATCGGTGTGGTTGGCGAGAGCGGACGCGGTTCAGCTTCTACTTTCGATTTAATGGATGAAGTGGACTTGATCAGCGGTACATTTTCAAAGTCGTTTGCTTCACTCGGTGGATTTTTAGTGGGGGATAAAGAAGTAATTGAATATATACGACATCATTCACCTGCTCATATTTTCAGTGCTTCCATGCCGCCTGCCAACGTAGCTACAGTGCTCAAAGCGCTCGAGATACTGAAAGAAGAAACCTGGCGGCTGGAGCGCCTCAAAGAAATCTCTGATTATATGAGAACATCACTCCGTGATATGGGCTTTAACGTGTGGAGCAGTCAAACGCCTATCATCCCTGTTGTAATCGGTGAAATGGTAGAATGTTTTCAGTTTTGGAAAGGCCTGTTCGAAGCCGGCGTTTATGTAAATGCCGTGGTGCCTCCCGGAGTACCCAAAGGACAGTCTCTTGTTCGAACCAGCTACATGGCTACTCATACCGATGATCACCTTGACCGTATTTTAGAAGCTTTCCGAAAAGTGGGAATCGAGCAGGGAATTATTGATCAGAACGGCCAGTCATTATTGGAAACCGCTTGATTGTGAAAGATTCTCCCCGAACACACGGCATCTCGCTTGTCACTACCGATCAGGAGCGTAAACAGTTTCTGGAATTTCCTTATAAGCATTACGCCGGTGATGAGCACTGGATTCCCCCGCTCAAAATGGAGCAGAAAAAGCTCATAGACACGAAAAAAAACCCTTTCTACGAAAATGGGGAAGTTGCTCTCTTTCTGGCTGAGCAGGACGGTGAGATCTGTGGGCGCATTGCCGCTATCGAAGATCGCCGGTATAACGAGCATCACAATACTAAAACCGGTTTTTTCGGCTTTTTTGAATGTATAAATAATCAATCGGCCGCTAATCTCTTGCTTAAAGTGGCGGGCGACTGGCTTAAAGAGCGGGGACTTACCAAAGTTCTGGGACCTTCAAATCCCAGCATGATGGATGAAATAGGTGTTCTGGTTGATGGATTTGAGCATGATCCAAGTGTTATGATGCCTTACCATAAGCCTTATTATGATGAGCTTATAAAAAGTGCCGGCTTTGAAAAGGAAATGGATTTATATGCCTTTCGGGTGACACAGGGAAAAGTGGCCTTAGACCGGATGTACCGGGCAGAAGAGATTGTAAGACGTCGTTTTCCCCGTCTTAAAGTTCGGGAAGTGGATCTAAAAAGCCTTGACCAAGAAATTCAGATTGTGCGCCATATTTTTAATAAAGCCTGGTCGCGCAACTGGGGATTTATTCCCATGAGCAAAAAAGAGTTAGAAGTTCTTGCCAAAGATCTGAAACTTATTTTAGATCCTAAAGTGGCTCATATTGTTGAAGTGAATAATGAACCCATAGCCTTTTCTATTGCCCTGCCTGATCTAAACCAGGTTCTGAAGCAAATGGACGGCACCTTATTCCCTACCGGTATTTTTAAGCTGCTCTGGAATAAAAGAAAAATTAGTCAGTTGCGAACTGCGCTGATGGGCGTATTGCCCGAGTACCAGGGCAAGGGCATTGATGCTCTGCTCCATAAAGAAGCCATTATTAACGGAAGAGAAGCAGGCTACAATTCATCAGAACTTAGTTGGGTACTTGAATCTAATAAAGGAATGATTCGTGTGGCAGAAAAACTTGGCGCTCATATCGAGAAGGTGTATCGCATGTACACGAAGAAGCTGTGATAAAGGAAAAGATCTTCTGATCAAATATGCCTGATGATAAATCATCAGGCTAATATCTAAGCTTGCTTAAGCAAGCTTCATACCTAAGGCCACTGATTTATCTGCAGACTTCTAGCTGTCAGGAAGTTTTGTAAAGTCTATTTTTTTAACCCTTATTCATTACCTCATCAACTTTTCTCAATACTTCTTGTACCTCTGCCGGCATTTCTGAAGGATTGCGTTCTCTCACATAAGACAAACCGGGGGTAAGAGAAACTCTTGTTAATTCGCTTTTTTCAACAATATGAGCGTAAATTATAAGGTGATCCGGTTTTTGGAAGCTAATTAAACCTAACTTATCATTGCGTCCCATTATAGACATTCCCGCAGCATTCAGGGCTGAAGGAAGTGTGTTCATTACCTCTTGTTTACTATGTTTGAATGTTCGTTCTATCGGTTCCATAAGTATTAAGTATATTTTTGCTTTTATAGCTCAACACTTTATGAGTATTTAAAATGCCTGAGTTTCAATTTTTCCCATGCCATCCCCCTAACCCCCTTCGAAGGGGGAGGAATACTCTGCTGATGATATCAGCGGAGTAAATTGTATTTATAAAGCATTTATACACATTTTGATAATAGAAATTAGTATTCAAAAAGAGCTGAATTATTGCAAATAATTCAGTTTTAATTCCCCCTTTGAAGGGGGCGCAGGGGGATGGCTTCTATAGTCAGTTCACTTTCTCACAAATCGGTCAAGGGCATTTAGTTTAAATTTTAGCAGCCAAATCAAAGATAAATAGTTATTAAACGTAATATTTCTTCTTATTTTTGGTTATACTTTGATCTATTTTATGATAGCTAAAATCTATTATCTTCTCATAGAAACGGCCTTCATTACTTAATTTATGAAACCAAATTCAGGGCAGAGCACTACAAAAGATGCATTCGCTGTGGCAGTTGCTCACGCCAATATCGCGCTTATTAAATATTGGGGTAAGCGGCAAGAAGAGCTAAATCTGCCCGCTGTCGGTTCAATTTCGTTGACATTAGATTCATTGAGAACAGAAACCACCATACATTTTGACAACACTCTCCGGACAGATCAGTTTGAATTGAATGGCAAAACTGTTTCGGGAGCGCCTTTGCAGCGCGTATCAAATTTCTTAGATTGCATTGATTCAGCCCGGCCTTATGCATCTGTTACAAGCACCAATAATTTTCCCACGGCGGCGGGATTGGCATCATCCGCTTCAGGATTTGCGGCCCTTGCTTTATCAGCCTCTGCTGCTTTGAGACAGAATCTCAGCCGGCAAGCGTTGTCAAAGTTGGCCCGACAAGGCTCAGGTTCCGCAGCTCGATCTGTTTACGGAGGTTTTGCTGAGATGAAATGCGGTGATAACCAAAAGGGTGATGATGATTTTGCCGTTCCCCTTTTTGATGAAGACTACTGGGATATCCGTATGCTCATTGCCATCACATCAACTGAAAAGAAGTCGGTAGGATCTACGCAAGGAATGAATAACACCGCCCAGACTTCACCTTATTACGATGCTTGGGTTCAATCGCAATCATCTGATTTAAAGGAGATGCGGGCGGCACTAAAAGCGAAAGATTTTGAGAAAGCAGGTGAACTAACGGAATATAGCTGCTTTAAAATGCATGGCTTGGCCATGTCGGCGCGTCCTGCACTACTTTATTGGAATGATGCAACCGTAGAAGCGATTCGCATAATCAGAGACTTGCGTCAAAATGGAACAGCTGCTTATGTGACCATAGATGCCGGTCCGCAGGTAAAAATACTTTGTTTACCTGGAGCTGTTGATGATGTAAAACAGGCGCTGGAAACGGTTGATGGAATAAAGAAAATATTGGTATGCAGGCCCGGACCTGCAGCTGCAATAAAATCATTAGAAAAAGCATAAATTTTTAAAATGTCCGATTCAACCATTCAAGCATCCGCACCCGGAAAGTTAATTTTGCTGGGTGAATATGCCGTTCTTGAAGGCGCCCCCTGTCTCGTTGCGGCTGTTGACAGAAGCTGCGATGTACAGATCAATCCGCTTCCGGGTGAAGCCTTCCGGATCGAAGCATCCAACCCCGATATACCGGACATTCAATTCACCCTGAATGATGAAGGAAGAATTTGCTTTAAGAAGGGTCTATCTTCTGCTAATCGCGAGCGTCTTCGTTTTGTGATTTCTACCTTGAAGTATGTAATACGGCAGAGTGATGGGTCCCTTCCGAGTGGCGCCATAAAAATTGATACCGAAAGTTTTTACCATAAAACCGGACATAAGTTAGGATTAGGCGCCAGCGCCGCGATCACCGTTTCCCTGCTTTCGGCCCTGATGAAATATATCAACAAGCCGATTGCCGGTAAAGACCTTTACCGCGAGGCCTATCAAATACACAGAAAGGCGCAGGGGAAATTGGGTAGTGGAACTGATGTTGCCGCAAGTGCAGTGGGCGGGGTGATGCAATACTGCATGCAGAAAAATGGTAATCAAATTGATGGAGTTTTAGAACCTGCAGAATGGCCGCAGGATTTGCAAATAATCCCGATTTGGGCGGGTTATTCGGCATCTACTCAGGATATGGTCCGAAAAGTTGAAATGTATCGTGACGAGAATTCATCATCCTACAAAGCCATCATGAATCCGATGAAGAAGCTTTCTGCTGATGGATGCAGAGCCTTCCTAAGGGGAGATGTTAAAAGCTTTTTAGAAGTTGTGGCTAACTTTATCCGGCAGGAACAAAAATTAGGAGAAGTAAGTCAAACGGATATTATTTCAAAAGCCCACAAAGAGATAATGACTCTTGTCGAAGAAGCGGGAGGCGTTTATAAACCTTCGGGTGCTGGGCGAGGTGACATTGGGGTAGCTTTTTGTGATGATATAGATACTCGTCTCAGAATTACAGATGCCATTGCAAATAGCAGCTTTGATAAGCTTGATCTTGCCCTCCAAATAGATAAGATGAAAGTCGCAGAACTCAGCGAAGCGGATTCATAAAAAGAGTCGGTGATGAAAGCAACTGAAAAATCCAGGATACCAAAGTTTTATAAATATGAAGTTGAAAGCCGGCTTCAGCTTCTTTATGAAAAGGAAATTATATCAAGGGAAGATTTTATAGCTCTTCGTAAGCAGCATCATCTGCTGTCTTTGGAGGACGCCAATAACATGATCGAAAATGTGGTAGGCGTTTTTGGCCTGCCAATGGGCCTCGGCCTTAACTTTTTGATCAACGGCAAGCCTTATGTGGTGCCTATGGTGGTAGAAGAGCCTTCGATACTGGCGGCAGTAAGTTCAGCTGCGAAGGTGGTACGCAATGCGGGTGGATTTCAGGTTGAATCTGATGACCCTATTCTTATCGGCCAAATTCAGCTTGTGGATGTCCATCACCCCACGAAAGTAAAGAATACCATTCTGCAGGAAAAAGAGGAGATTTTAAATCTTGCGAACAGCCTTCACCCGAATATGGTAAAACGCGGGGGCGGAGCCGTAGATATTGAAGTGATGATTCACCAGCAGGTACGGCATTCGGGAAACATGGTCGTGGTTCACTTGCTGGTTGATACGCGGGATGCAATGGGCGCAAACCTCGTTAACAGCATGTGTGAGGGAGTGGCCCCGCTGATCGAAAAAATGACCGGCAAGAAAGTTTATCTTCGAATTTTATCCAACCTAACTGACCGCTCCATGGTACGGGCACGGTGTGAAATTCCCGTTGATCAGCTTGAATTTAATGAAGCATCGGGTAGTGAAGTGAGTGAAGGCATTATCCGCGCTGCCGAATTCGCGGCCATCGACCCTTACCGGGCTGCCACCCACAACAAAGGCATCATGAACGGGATTGATCCCTTAGCCATCGCTACCGGCAACGACTGGCGGGCCATCGAAGCGGCAGCTCATGCTTATGCCGCACAAGGTGGACACTATTCATCACTCACGAACTGGACCAAAAACAACAAGGGTGATTTAGTTGGTACTATCGAAATACCGCTAAAAGTGGGCATTGTTGGGGGTTCGCTGAAATCAAATAAAACGGTGGGCCTGGCACATCGAATATTAGGCATTAAGTCGGCAACTGAACTGGCCGAAGTGATGGGTGCTGTGGGACTGGCACAAAATTTATCGGCTCTTCGTTCCCTGGGCACCGAAGGCATTCAGCGGGGGCATATGATGCTTCATGCCCGTAGCGTGGCAAGTACGGCCGGCGCACCTGCGGAGCTTTTTGATGAAGTACTGGAACGGCTGTTAGACAGCGGAGAAATCAAAGTTTGGAAGGCCAAGGAAATTATTGAAGAGCTAAAAAAAGAGCAGCCTAAAATCCCGGGAACAACTTTGGAGCCAAAGCTGGACGAAAATATGTCCTATGGTTTCGGTAAAATCATCCTCACAGGAGAGCATTCGGTAGTTTATGGCATGAAGGCGGTAGCCGCTCCTATTGCGTTAAGGATGGGAGCCAAAGTGCGTGACCATGACAATGAAGTCCGGCTGATCATTCCGCGCTGGGGAGTAGAACGGACCCTCGAATTCGGAGCGGAGCATCGTTATTCGATTTACAAATCGCTCGAAATGATCCTGGAAGAACTTGATTTAAGAGGAAAAGGCATGACGATTGAAGTCTTTCCGGAAGTCCCCCGGGCGATGGGGATGGGCGGTTCAGCAGCGCTTGCAGTTGCTATCATCCGGGCATTAGACAAGCATTTTGGTCTTGGATTAACGGATGAAGACGTGCGCGAACTTTCCTTTAAATCTGAAGATATCGTACATGGCGGCGCCTCAGGTATTGACAATACCGTAGCCACTTATGGTCATCTGATTATGTATGAAAAAGGCAACCCGCCCGTCATCAATACGCTAAACCTTGCTGAAGATATTCCTATTGTGATTGGCATCAGCGGCATTGAGAGTATGACGTCTAAAATGGTTCGGCGTGTTCGTGAAGGCCATGAAAAGCAGCCGGACTGGTATAATGAAATTTTTGCCCGGATGAATGAACTTTCCGTGGCATCTAAAGAAGCCATCGAAGCAAGGGACCTGCCAAAACTCGGCATGATTATGAATATGAATCATGGCTATTTAAACACGCTCTCGGTTTCTTGTCCCCAGGTAGAAGAGCTGATTGAAATAGCGAGAACCAATGGAGCCCTGGGCGCAAAATTAACCGGAGGCGGAGGAGGCGGAGCGATGATCGCGCTTTGTGATTCTGCCAAGGTGCAGAAAAATATTCAGAAAAAAATGCACGATGCCGGCTACGATGCCTTAGCTACAAAGATTAAGGCTTCTGTTTCTGGGAATTTGTAGCTCGACATTTATGTCGAGATGGTTAATTAACGTGAGTTCTCCCGTAGGGATGCCCTCGGCAGATATAGTCATTTTTTGCCTTTATTTAGAATTCCGAAGGGATTGAATATGAATAGTCTCGAATAGGCCAAAGGCATAATTCGGGGTTAAAAGATAATGACAAACAACCCCGAACGGGGTTGAACATGTAGTTGTTCCTTATTTAATTCAATCCGCCGACAGGCGGAGTTGTGATAGGTCTTTTTAATCACCCGATTTCTCGAGGTGCTATTCATATTAAAGCCCATTGGATTTTGTTTATACAAAGTAAACAACTATTTATTAGAATAAGTCCTATTTCCTTATCTCAAACTTCCGTTTAATTAATTTTCACCAAAACTATTTCCATGGCTAAACATTTACAAGAACTGACTACAAAAGAGTTGCAAGCTTTCATCGAACAGAAAAAAGGAAAACTTTTAGACATTCGTCCAATGGCTGCTTATAACGGCTGGGCTTTACAAAACGAAGAGCGGGGGGGGCATATCCCGGGCGCCAAAAGCATTCCCTTACAATGGACCCGTTATATGGATTGGGTTGAGGTTTTGCAAGAAAAGAATATTCATAAAAATGAACCGGTAGTCGTTTATGGATATGATGAAAAGGATTCCCGCTGGATGGCTGAACAACTTCTGGATCTCGGTTACGAGCAAGTATTTATCTATAGTCACTTTCCAGATGAATGGACGACAGATGCGAATCTACCCATGGACAGTCTGGCAAAATACCGCCAATTGGTGTATCCAAAGTGGATACATCAGTTGATTAACGGTGAAAAACCCCCGCACTTTGATGGAAATGATTATGTAATCTGTCATTCCCATTACGATTACCCTGAGGATTACCAGAAAGGGCATATTCCCGGTGCCGTTGCTTTGGATACCAATTCACTCGAATCAACTGAAACCTGGAATCGCCGCAGCCCGGAAGAATTGAAAGAAACGCTTCAGAATCTTGGTATTCGTCACGATACAACGGTAATTGTTTACGGGCGTTTTTCTGCTCCCGTTTATGATCAAGAAAAATTTCCCGGTAAGAGCGCGGGACATCTGGGAGCCATTCGTTGCGCGGCAATTATGCTGTATGCTGGCGTGGAAGATGTGAGAATACTGAACGGAGGGATCACTTCATGGGAAATGGAAGGCTACGAAATTTCTACGGATGATGTTCGTCCTGTTCCGGCAGCTGATTTTGGAGTTGCTATCCCTGCTCATCCCGAATATATGATTGATACCCCTGAAGCCAAGCAGCTAATTGCTTCGGACAAGGGGGAACTGGTGAGCATACGAAGCTGGGAGGAGTTTATCGGCGAGCGGAGCGGTTATCATTATATCGAAAAAAAGGGGCGTATTCCCGGTGCAGTTTTTGGCAACTGCGGCAGTGACGCCTATCATATGGAAAACTATCGCAATTTTGACCATACCATGCGTCAGGCGGACGAAGTCGCAGAAAAATGGATTGAAGAAGGACTTACGCCTGATAAAAAGCTGGCTTTCTATTGCGGTACCGGCTGGCGGGGCAGCGAAGCTTTTTTCAATGCCTACCTTATGGGCTGGCCTGATGTCGCAGTCTATGACGGGGGATGGTTTGAGTGGAGTAGCGATCCGGAAAATCCTATTGAAACAGGCATTCCGAGTTCTTCTGCTGTTTACGATCCGCTAAAGTCATAGAACGAATGTCAATAAAAAGCTTTATTCTATTTTCAATTCTGACCGTTGCTGTTTTAAGCTGTAATGAATCTCAAATCAAGCCGGACGAATCCTTAGTAGAAGCCGTTTCCGGCATTTGGCAGGGGATGATTCCTTGCGCTGACTGTCCCGGTATTGAGTATAAACTGGAGTTAAAATCGGATCAAACCTATGTTGAGCAGAGCATTTACATGGGGGAGGATACAGAACCGTTTGTAAAAAAGGACCGGTGGGAAATCAGTAAGGATTCAATCATCACCCTGACTAAAGAGCGCTCCGGTATGAAATATTTTAAATTTACGGGCGAAACAATCAGGATGCTGGATGCTCAAAAACACCCGATAATATCAGAGCTGGCAGAATTCTATATTCTCGAAAGAAAAACCAGCAACAATTAAGGTGGTAAGTTAAGCAACAGACAATACGCAATAAGCAATAAATTGATGGCGTGGATATATATTTTTATAGCAGGAATATTTGAAGTAGCCTGGGCAATCGGGCTGAAATATGCCGAAGGCTTCACCAAACTTTACGCAAGTATCGGTACTGTAGTGGCTATGGCTGTCAGTTTTTATTTTTTATCAAAAGGCCTGAAAACGATATCGGTTGGAACCGCCTATGCCGTTTGGACGGGAATAGGAGCCGTGGGAACTGCAATATTAGGCATGATTCTGTTTAACGAATCGAAAGATTTGATGAGAATTATTTGTATTCTGTTGATTGTAGCAGGGATTGTAGGCCTTAAACTGTTTTCTGAGGGTTAGAAACTGCAGGCGGGACAGCTAAATACTTTCAAAAAATATTAAAAATATATTTAAGATATCTTTATCTTAAATTCATAATTGATCATTATTATACCGTTGAAGGCTCAAAAGAGCTTTTTTTAAACCTAAATAAGACAAAAAAGTCTTAAATATAATAGGTTGAAGTAATGAAAAAGATTTATTCAATCATATTGCTTTTTTCCTTTCTGACAGGCGCGATGCAGCCGATTATGCCTATGATTGAATACCAGCTTTACAGCGGCAACCTGATCGAATTTTTTGACTCCGGAAATGGAAATCCTTGTGATGATCTTATTCAGCTGCTAAAAAAAGATTGTCAGGATCAACAGAATGACGCGCAGCAAAGCCTGCTCGACGACGATTATTATCCGCTTGCTTTACAAACCGCTGCACCGCCTAAAGCTATTATTATTCTCGACAAGGGAAAGTTAGAAATTTTCATCAGCCATCATCTTAAAACACGTCCCTTTTCTATTAATCCCCCGCCTCCCAAGTTGAGCTGATACCCTTCCTATACCTATAGCTCAACAATTTAACATCCTAAAAAACAGGAGGCAGATTATGTACTCTCTAAAAAGGATATCAATATTAATTAGTGTTCTGCTAATCACAGGCGCAGCATGTTCAAATTTGCAAAATGTACAGGAGAAAAAAGCAGATCTTGAAATAGAAGGAAACTGGTACGGCCTGCCCGAAGCCAAACTCTTTCAGGAAGATTATGACGGCCCGCCGGTTGTGGGTGAGCATCTCACAAGGCTGCCCAATGTAGCTCCGCTTGAACCGGGAAATCAAATTCACGAGGTGCGGATTGATGTAATCGCGCAGGAAGTGGAAGTTGCTCCCGGTATACGTTACAAAGCCTGGACTTTTGGCGGTTCCGTGCCCGGTCCCGTACTGCACGTCCGGGAGGGGGATAAAGTGATCTTCACCATGAAAAATCGCAGTAATGAAAAGGTTTCGGTATCAAGCCCTTCAAAGGGTGGAGCTTTATTCCTGAAACAGTTGCAAACAAACAATTTGCAGCAACCCGAACCGGTCATTCAGCCCATGATGCACTCGATGGATTTTCATTCCGGAACGGTAGCAGCAGACGATAAATGGCGAAATGTGCCTCCGGGAATGACCATTCAGTTCGAATGGATCGCCAATTATCCCGGAGTCTATATTTATCACTGTGGAACTCCACCCGTTTTACAGCATATGTCCATGGGGCAATACGGAATGGTGATCGTTTCACCCCGCGAAGGTTATCCTACCGATGAAAAGGTAGATAAAGCATTTGCTGTTGTTCAGTCAGAATTCTATTTGAAAGAAGGCCCCGACGGACTCTATCAAATGGACTATGATGCAGCTCTTGCAAAACAGCCAACGGTTGTTGCCTTTAACGGACATCAAAATGCGTTGATTGATCATCCATTAATGGTAGAAAAGGGTGACCGTATTCGGCTTTATGTGCTGAACGTAGGTCCCAACGACGGATCAAGCATTCACGCAATAGGTGCTGTTTTCGATCGGGTTTGGTATGAAGGTAGCCCCGAAAATCTATGGAGGGGCATGCAAACGGTTCTGTTAGGAGCCAGCAACGGGGCGGTCGTGGAATTTATCGTACCCGAAGAAGGGGAATATGTACTCGTAGATCATGAGATGGCCGACGCCGAAAAAGGCGCCAAAGGCTTGATCCTCACCAAAGAACATCAATAATTTTACTCTAAAATCTTACCGTTATGAAAACTCTAAAAGCACTCACCACCTTATTGACACTCATGCTGGTTTCATTTTTATCAGTATCAGCAGCAGTGGTAACAGACAGTTCGAATACTGATGAAGACATTCGAACCATCACAATCATCGGTACCGACCGTATGAACTTTAGTGTAGAAGAAATCACCGCGTCGCCCGGCGAACGCATTAAAGTGATACTAAAAGTCGAAAGCCGGATCCCCAAATCAGCGATGGCACACAACGTCGTTTTTCTGAAAGAAGGAACCGATGCAGAAGCTTTTGCCAACGCATCAGCTATGGCGGCCGGTAATCAATACATCGCTCCCGAACTTAAGGAACAGATTATTGCAGCAACCGATCTGGCCGGCGGCGGAGAAACGGTTGAAATTACCTTCACCGTGCCGGAGGAAGCAGGGAACTATGAATACATCTGTTCTTTCCCGGGTCACTATTATGCCGGAATGAAGGGAACGTTAGTAGTTAAAGAGGCACTTGCTGATAAAAACTAAGACAAATGAAGGGAGCGGCTTTCCTACAGGTCGCTCCCTTTTTCTATTTATTTGATATTAAAAAACGGTTTCCATCCTAATTCTGTTACTTGTTCCGGCGTTGTCTCTCAAATTTACCATTTCTTATCTTTAGCCTAGTATTTGTTCGATAATAAATAAGTGACTTAAACAGAATATTGATGGAATTAGGAATTTATACCTTTGTTGAAAATACTCCTGAACCGGGCACAGGGCAGAAGCTTTCTCCGGATGAGCGGCTTAGCAATCTGATGGAAGAGATTGAACTTGCGGACCAGGCCGGGCTCAATGTATTTGGTATTGGTGAGCATCATCGTGAAGAGTATGTTTCTTCGGCTCCCGCGGTTATACTTGCAGCTGCGGCTGAGCGGACGAAACAAATTCGCCTTACCAGTGCAGTTACCGTATTAGGTTCCGAAGATCCCGTTCGTGTATATCAACAATTTTCTACACTGGATTTGCTTTCAAAGGGAAGGGCTGAAATAATGGTAGGCCGTGGTTCTTTTACCGAATCTTTTCCGCTTTTTGGTTACGATTTAAATGATTACGATGAGCTTTTTGCAGAGAAGCTCGATCTGCTTCTTACCCTGCGGCAACAGGAGAAAGTCACATGGAGCGGCAAGCACCGGGCATCAATCAATGGACGGGGAATCTATCCTCAGCCAACGGGGTCAATTCCTATATGGATTGCGGTTGGCGGTACACCGCAGTCGGCTTATAGAGCAGGGGCACTGGGACTTCCGATGGCGCTGGGAATTATCGGGGGACAACCTGAACGTTTCAAGCCGCTGACCGATCTTCATCTTCGCGGGGCTCAGGAAGCGGGTTACCCGGAACCGGAGCTAAGCATCAATTCACATGGTTTTATTGCGGATACCTCACAGGAGGCGGCTGATATTGCCTTTCCGGCGTTTAAACAGACGATGGATAAAATAGGAAAAGAACGTGGCTGGTCACCTATGACCCGGGAGCAGTTTGAAGCGTCACGAACATTAAGGGGAGCCAATGTAGTAGGCAGTCCACAGGAGGTGATTGACAAAATTTTGTTTCAGCATGAAATTTTCGGTCACCGCCGTTTTATGCTACAGATGAGTGTGGGGAGCATGTCGCATAAAAAGCTACTGCGTTCTATTGAGTTGTTCGCAACCGAGGTGGCTCCGGCTGTTAGAAAAGAGCTTGATAAGTGAACTTAAAGATTCTATTCAATTTAAGTTTCATTATTTCTGCTCGGATATAGCTGATTGCAAATGTAGGCCATCTTGGAGATGGACTATATTTATTTATTGTAAGAGGTAATTCTCTTCCAGTGTGAAAGAACAAAAAGCGCTACAGAAATGGTTTGAAGGATCAGGCCGGCTTTTCCCAAAAGTGGAATTCCTAAAATAAAAGACAACAGGTTCAGCAAAATTCCCGCGTTAAGCGCAATGACCACAAGCCAGCTAAAAGCTTCGTTTCCGCGGGATGCCCCCTTTAAAAATCTCGGCAGAATCCAATAAGCCGTTCCAAGGGTGAATTGAATGATCCAGCCCCAGATAAGAATTTGAATATGTACCGGTAGTAGCAGCCAAACAGCGGGATGAATGGGGAAAGCCTTATGAACAAGCATCACCACTCCGAGCGACACGCCAACAGTCAGATATACCAGGGAAAAACGAATCATCCAGCGGCTTTGAACAGGCATAATTCAACTCTTCTTTTTGCGGTTTCGGATGCGCTGTTTCTTTGATTGAATACGGGGCCACATTTCAAACACATAAAAAATAACGGCAGTAAGCTGTAGCAGGGCTGAAGCGCTCAATAAAATTGACCAGAATTTAAGATCAGATAATTCAACAAAGGGAGAAGAAATAACTCTTAATACCAGTCCGGTATTTAAAAATAGGTACGTTAACCAGCTTAATTTTTGGGCTTTGAATCCTTCATTTCGTGGCCGTCCCGGGAACATCCATATGGAAACACCCATGATAATTTGGGTAATCCAGCCCAGCATGAGTGCATGCCAGAAGAGTGGGATTAATACTGAGAGGGGAAATGTGGTAAAGAAATCAATGAATACCCGGAGAAGGAGGGAAAGAATGAAATATAAAAGTCCGGTTTTTATGAACAGTCTTGAAATCTTTGGCATCTACAGTTCATTATCTTTAGGTTCATTTCAGTCGCACTTCTTGCAGTTCAACTTATGGCCGATGTGCCCTTTTCGCCCCTGTTCACTCATTACCCATGGGCGCAACTGCCAGGGCGGATTGTGCCGCACGTGCTGGTTATGGCCGCATTTCAGCTCGGCTACCCAGTCATCTTTTTCGTCTTTATGATATCCGATTATTGGTTGTTCGATGATTAAAATAAAGTTAGTTCAGGGGTTTTACTGAGAACCGCAGAGTATTCACAGAGGGGCACGGAGTTTTTACCTCTGCGATTTTCCGTGCCTTCTCAGTGTAACTCCGTGTTATCACCTTATTCAAATTTGCCATCTATTGCTAACCGAATGGTAAAAGCCGATGCAATTTTGAAAGCCATTTCTTTGGCGTGGTTTGCTTTTTCACCCGCAAACAGTTCATCCACTGTTTTTGTCCATAGTCCTAACCAGATGTTAAAGTCATCTTTTTTAATGGGCAAAGGCTGATGCTTGCGATAAGGCCTGCCATTAAAACGCCGGGTCTGGAAAAGAATATTTGACCAGAAATCCACCATTTTGGGCAGGTGCGTATCCCACTCCACCTGCGCTACATCATTGAAAATATATCCCAGGCGTTCATCATCTCCTACCTTTTTATAGAACTGATGGACCAAAAGGGTGATGTCTTCGTCGTTTCGTATATCCGTCTTTACCTGCATAATTGAAGTAATAATGGAAAATTGTTAACTAACGGGAGTTCGAGATAAATATCTATTGCAGTCCGCGATGTATCTTTAACTTCCTGAAATATGAAAACAGTTATTCCGAGCTCATATCAACTAAGATAAAGCAGGCCGGGAGAAATAGTTCATTCCGGCCTGCTTAATTTAATGTTTATTCAACGATCAATTTTCCGCTCATGCCTGCCGCAAAATGGCCCGGGAAGGAACATAAATAGTCATAACTTCCCGTTTGGTCAGGCACCGTAAAGGTTACTTCAACGGTTTCTCCGCCTGCTGCGAGATCAGTATGAGCGATGATTTGATCAGCTAAATCAGCCGGAATATAATCGCTCGCCCTTGCCATCGCCGCGGCGGTTGCGAATGCATCGGCATCTGCTCCCTGCATAAGTAAAACCCAGTTATGCACCATCGCTCCGGCAGGCAGTTTAGTTATTGTAGTGAGACGAATACGTATTTTTTCGCCCGGTGAAGCTTTAATATTTTCAAGCAACAGGAATGTTTCTCCGTTAGTTAATTCTACGGTCTCACCCGTGCCGATTCGTTCACCGTTCTCTTCAACCACAAACTTCATTTTATTGATGCCGATGATATCAATCGTTCTGATATCGTCCTCCGCCACGGCCTTTTGAGCAGTTTCTGTTTGGGTTGGTTCACTTTGAGCCGGTTCATTTGGATTGTTGCCTCCGCCGCAAGCCGAAAGAAATAAGAATAATGGAAGTAAGAATGTTAAATGTCGCATAAGTTGTATGGTTGGATTGAATTTTAATTATGGCTTATGAAAGCCTTTTGTTATTTCCCTAAAGCAAAGTCGCTTCTAGAGTAACAGTTGTGCCCTTTAGCGCTTTAGAAACGGGGCAACCATTTTTAGCATCTTCCGCGAACTCCTGAAATTTATCATCAGCAATACCGGGAACCTTTGCTCTGGTTATCAATTTTATACCGCTGATTTCGGGGCCTCCATCATTCACTTCAAAGGTAACTTCAGCGTCCGTATCAATAGATTCAGGAGTATAATCTGCCTCGGAAAGTTCAAGTGATAACGCCATAGAAAAACATCCGGCGAGTGCTGCACCAATCAGTTCTTCAGGGTTTGTTCCCTCTTCATTTTTAAAACGAGAGCCGAATGAATAAGCCCCTTCATAAGCTCTGCTGGCCATTTTCATGGTGCCTTTTCCATTCTTCAGACTTCCTTTCCATATCGCGTTAGCTTTTCGTGTAGGCATAATTATGATTTATGAGTTATGATTTATTATTTATGGTTAACTAAAAATGTTGATTGCCGCTAAACTACTTAGTTAGATAATCCTTCGGCACGCACTTTAGCCACATCTTCGGCAGTAACCGTAGGAGCATTATTCCCCCAGCTTGTTCTTTCATGGTTGATAATCGCAGCTACTTCTTCATCCGACAACTGCTCAGCAAAAGGAGGCATTATCGTGGCATAATCTACTCCGTTAATGGCTTTGCCCTGTAAGCCATATAGAATAATTTCAATATGCCGGTTGGGATCTTCTGCCGTTACCACAGGGTCGCCTGCAAGGGGCGGGAAAGCCCCGGGAACACCCATTCCGTTTGCTTGGTGACAGGTAGCGCAGCTGGTGCGGTACAAAGTAGCTCCTACATTCGCTTTTGCTTCGAGTGAAGGTTTTTCTACAGGCCCTGTTGAGGCGGTTTTTGGTGAATAAAAACTGTAAGTAGGAGATGTAGCAAATTCACCCGGCGGATTCCATTGCTGAGCAATATAAACCATACTCCAGCCCACAATAGCTAGTAGCAGCACCCATGCCCAGGTTGGAACCGGCGCAGGAGTTTCGGCTCGTGATGGTTCCCAAAAAGGTTCTGATGCCCCGCCGTAAGCGTTAATCAAAACGGGCACTTTGCCTTCAAGAACATCTTTTTCCTGTAGTCCGTCAATGCTAATGCCGGGACCGTTCCGGACTTCAAAGTTAACAGTGCGAACTCCGATTTTGCCGACAGCATCAGTGGCCTCGATTCGGAGGGTATGGGTTCCGTCTTCAAGCTGAGTGGTATCCAGTTCGAACCGAACTGGCGGACGATAGGTTACAATAGGTTCTTTCTGATCATCCAGAAATATTCTTACCAGATTGGCTTCTTTTTCGGCCTTGTTTAATGGATCTCCGTTGTTCAAAACTCTTCCTCCAAAATTCTATGCTTAATATGGTGTTGGGATTTTTCACCCGGCCTGAAAAGCAGTTTAACGGCCCATATAACCACAGCCGCAACGATGATTGAAGAAATAATCAGTACCAGGTAATAAAGTATAGTGTCGGGAGCGGCATGAGAACGTCCGTGCACAGAGGTCGAAAAGTCGGTCAGATGTTGTATGAATACTGTAAATATTAAAGGCATATTGTTCTGCGGTTAGTTTTGAGAAGGCGGTGCGAGTGGCGCTTGTTTTAGTGATAGCAAATAAGCCACTAAAGCTTTGGCTCTTTCGGTCGGAATCACCTTGCCGCTTTCAGGGGCGTAATCTTCGGGAATTGGAATCACTTTGGTACCCGGCGCGGGGTTTTCCACAACTTTGAAAAGCCAGGGGAATGAAGGCATGATAGATTCTTCAACTACTGAACGCGGATTGTACAAGTGCATGTACTGCCAGATAGCGCTCGGCTGACGTGTCCCTACATTCGAAAGATCAGGGCCGGTACGCGAACTGCCTAAAACAGCAGGTGTTTGTCTCCAAATGCCGGGGCGGTCGATGTAGGCATAATCAGCGGGAATTGACGGGCGTCCCCATACTTCATCCATTTTTATTGGGCGTACTTGTTGCGTATGGCAATATACGCAGCCTTCACTGATGTAAACCTCCAACCCGCGCCTTTCTAATTCCGTCATGGGTTCGTCCCATTCCAGCGGCTTGGTTGCGTCCTGCACCCACAGGGCGGGCAAGACCGCGATGATGAGGCTCAGAAAAAGGAAGCCCCAGAAAATAGTACCGTATAAAAGCTTGTGGTTTTTGTGAAAATCTAACTTCATGATGTTAAGCGGCTACAGCTTGGGTTTTGGTTTCGGGTTGTTTTGCGGGGCGCATTTTCCACACATTCCAGGCAAATACCAGGTGAGAAATGAACATAAGTGTACCCCCGGCTGCCCGCCATACCCAGTAGGGAGCCATCAAAGTAACCGAGTCGATAAAGGCGTTATCGCCCATCCAGCTCAGGCCTTGCAGGGTTCCGCCGATCATTAGCGCGAAACTGTAAAGCAGCACGCCGATGAGCGCCAGCCAAAAGTGAATGCCTACGCTTAATTGCGGCGGTTCACTCCCGGTGAGCCGGGGAATGAGCCCGTAAATTCCGCCCCAGATCAGGAATGAAACGAAACCGTACATGCTCATGTGTGAATGCGCGATAGTGTAGTTAGTGAAGTGCCAGACCTTATTGAGCGATCGAAATGCTTCAAGTGTGCCCTGGTAAGAAACGGTGGCGTAAAACAGCACGCCCACAAGGATGAAGGGCAGAGAGTAGCTCCGGGCAATGGTTCGCCAACTGCCTTTCATGGTGAGTAAAAAGTTGGCGGTTCCGGCCGTAACGGGTACAAACATACCCACACTAAAAACAATAGCTACCGTTTGAATCCACCATGGAATTGGGCTGAAGACAAAGTGATGGGCGCCGATCATCGTATAAAAAATCATTTGAGTCCAGAAAGCCAGCACTCCCAATGAGTACGAGTAAATCGGCTTGTTCAGCAGTTTGGGTAAAAAGTAATAGGTAAGGCCCAGTACCATCGGGGTGAACCACTGACCCACTCCCTGGTGCATATAGTAGCCCTGAACCACAGTCTGGCTAAGGCCGTCCTGTTGATAACCGGGCAGATAAGCAAGGGTTACCAGAATGATGGTCCAGAAAAAAGCGGCAAGGATATACCAGTTGGATATATAAATCTCTTTGAGTTTTCTGAGAGCAACGGTTTTGTACAGGTTATAGACGGTTATTACCAAAGCCGCGGCAAATAAAGCCATCACCGGCCAGATAAACTCGCGGTATTCTTGTCCGCCATTATTGATGCCCGCCATCAAGCAAATACTGCCCGCGAATACCGAGATGTTGATAAGACCTAAGCTCACCCAGCCGAGCTTATAACTGTATAGTTCACGCTGACTGGTACGAGGAACCACATACAGGGCTAAAGCGATCATGGCGGTAGAAGCAAATCCCCAAAAGACTACATTGGTATGAACCGGACGAAGACGCCCAAAGGAAAGCCAAGACTGGGAATCTAATTCGGGCCAGGCGAATTTGAGCCCCAGATACTCACCAATTAAAGTGCCGAAGAATAACCAAAAGGCAGAGCAGGCAATGTACCAGTAAATCAGCCTGGTCGAATCTTCGGAAGTATCAATTCTTTCCCCGGCTTTGGCTTTTTTTACGGTAAGCGGCCGTGGAACGGTTAAAAGAGAAGAAGGTTCAGTCATATCAGTTTGTTGTTTTTTCGTTTAAATAGTTATCCCCGTACTAATGTTATGGCAAAATATAGAATCAGCAGGCCCAGCAGCAGGTTTATGCGGCCTGCCCAGCTGGTAATTTTTCGAAAGCGGTTGGTCTTTTCAGCGGCCGGTTGTTCATCCATCAATCGTGCGGCTTTAGGGCCAAGCCAGAAATCATGCAGACCGCTTATAATCAAAACCAGCGCAAACAGGTGTAGCTTGGTATGAAGAGTGGCTCCGAAACCTGTCTGCCAAAAGTCGCCCGTCATTAAAATGTCGATGGTAAACCCCCTTGCCCAAAGCTGGATATGGCCCGTGATAATCAATACAACGAAGAGCGCCCAGCTGATACGGCTAAACTTTTTGCCTATAACAGTAAATAAAAGCCCTCGTTTAGCTTCCAATAATTTGTGACGGCTGGCCGGTACCAAAACGACCGCGGTAAATAACATGCCGCCGATCCAGAAAATAGCGGAGGCAATATGCAGGTAAACGGCTGTTTTATAAATGAAGGCCATAGATGATTAATGTTTATTATACCGGATGGCAGAACTGCCTTTTTAAATTGTTGTTCTGCGAAATTCTTACTTAAAAGTTATAAGAGTACTTTATCTTTTATTAATTTAAATTTTTTATAATTCGTCCAGACTGCGATCAACACTAATTCTGAAATTTTTGGATCTGGTTCTGTCAGCCAGTTCACTTAAAGTGGTTGATTCTAACATTTCCTTTATCCCTTCGCGGTGATTCATCCATTTATCATGCATGGCACACGGCTTTTTCATGCCACAGCCCGGAAGACCAAGTACACATTCAGTAAAAAGTTCATTACCGTCAATTGCTTCAACAATTTCAAGAAGCTGAATTTCTTTGCCGGGTTTTGCCAGCCTTACACCGCCGTTCGGGCCTTTAAACGATTCCAATAAGCCTTCGGCTGTCAACTGTTGCAAGATTTTGGTCAAAAAATGATATGAGATGTCCAGTTTATCGCTTATTTCACGAATGGAAGTAAACTTCCCTGCTTCTGTTGAAGCAAGGTAAAGGGTGGCTCGCAGGCCATATTCGCATGATTTGGAAAGAAGCATAAGTTTCGGACTATTTTGTCTTAAAATAAAACCTTTCTGTTTATATTTCAATTTAAATATTAACTGAAGAAGATAAAGTCCGGGCAATTGGCAGAGACGGTTCAGAGCTATTGAAAAGCTGGAGCAGGACTTCATCTTACCTTAAAAAATTCATCCTATATTTGGTCGTAACTATAACCAAACGGGGTACAAGTCCATGATTTTTATCGAAAACGAAGGAATTAACGATCCTCACATCAATCTGGCTCTTGAAGAGTATGCTTTGCGTAATTTTAGCCATGACCAAGACTATCTGCTGTTTTATATCAACGAGCCGTCTATTATTATCGGACGCAATCAAAATACTTTGGAAGAGATCAACCACGAATATGTGGAGAAAAAAGGTATCCACGTAGTTCGGCGGATTTCAGGTGGAGGGGCCGTTTATCATGACCTGGGGAATTTAAACTTTAGCTTTATCACTAATTACGATAAAAAAAGCCTCAATAATTTCCGTAAATTTACCAAACCGGTAATTCGGGTTTTGAATGAAATGGGTGTAACTGCTGAATTAAAGGGAAGAAATGATATCGTCGTGAACAATCGCAAAATATCGGGAAATGCCCAATTCTCAACGGGAAAACGAATGTTCAGCCACGGCACACTGCTTTTTGACAGTGAGATGAGTGAGGTTGCCAATGCTCTGAATGTTAAAATGAGCAAGATTGAATCTAAAGGTCACAAATCAGTTCGCAGTCGGGTAGCAAACATCAGTGAGTTTCTTGATGAATTCATGGATATTAAAACCTTCCGTTCGCAAGTATTGAAAGGGTTGTATGAGGATCGCGAAGAGTTTGAAACCTATCATCTCACCAAAACCGAATGGGAGAAAGTGCATGAACTGAAAGATAAAAAGTATGCCGACTGGGACTGGAATTATGGAAGCTCACCCAAATTCAATATCCGGAGAACTCAGCGCTTCCCTATTGGTGAAATTGATCTGCGTATCGACGTTGAAAAGGGCCTTATCAAAAACATGAAAATCTATGGCGACTTTTTCGGCAGCGAACCGGTTGAAACTCTGGAAAATCACCTGATCGGTAACAGGTACGATCGCGGAGAGCTTGAGCAACTGTTACATCCCGTTGAAATAGAAAACTATTTTGGAACCCTGCCAAAAACCGAGTTTTTAGAACTCGTTTACGGAGCGGATGAGTAAATCTATTTTATAGCAAGATTTTCATAAAATAGGTTCTATCTTATTCTGATAGTCCGCCGGAACGCCTGTTTGACGCTATGTGTCTGTTTTAAAATGGAATTGGTATCAAAGAAACAGTATCAGCAAGATGGAAATCAAGCTAAAACGCATTTACGATGATTCCGATAAAAATGACGGCAGTCGCTTTCTGGTAGACAGGCTATGGCCACGGGGCGTCAGTAAAGAAGACGCTAATCTGGACGACTGGCTTAAAGGAATTACTCCCTCGAGTGACTTGAGAAAATGGTTTGACCATGACCCGGAGAAATGGGATGAATTCAAATCCGCTTACCGCGAAGAGCTGGCCGCCAACCAAGATCAGCTGGATAAAGTCATTCAGAAAATCAAAGACAAAGAAAAAGTAACCTTTCTATATGCCGCCAAGGACACAGAACATACTCACGCTATTGTATTGAAGGATGTTATCAAAGAGCGCATGCAAAGTAGCGAATGAGGGTTCATTATGCTGATGCAACAGAAGTACGAAAAGTTATAAATTGTTTCCTAACCTGACAGGGTTATGCGGCAGTTTATCTTTCGCCGGCTGGCGGAGTGGCTTTTTGGGAAAACCATTTTTTATATCGAATTCACACTATTTAATGCCTGCTACCTCAGTTGTTTCTTCCAAACGGTTAAAAATAGTTTGTAATCGTCGGCCTTGCTCTTCAACAGTTGAAGGAATAGATTGCAAGTTTTCATCATCATAAGGAACGCATCGAGCTATTTCGAGACAATATTTCATCCCGTCTTCCAGATTATTTTTGAATTTTTTAAGTCTTTTTTTGTCTCCCGGGGCCCCTTCACTTTGTTCAACCAGATCTTTAAAATAATCAACATACAGTTTGATTTCCTTGGCGAACATATGCGGACGCTCGGATGGAACCAGCGATTTCCCCCGGCCGTAGATATGAGCGACCATCTCCTGCAGACTATACTCACGATCAAACCAGGCGATATTAGGCCCGGGACAAATAGCCTGTGGCGCACGATGCTCTTCCAGAATTCCCAGATCAATCAAGGCGCCGTTCCCAAGATGATCGCATAGGCAGGCTTTTTCAAGAACTTTTTCCCGCATCAGTTCTTTCTCTACTTCCGAAATCTTTTTTTGGTTGATTTGATCCAGCTTCAGCAACTGGTATTGGCTGGATGCTGTACAAATCGGCTGTTCAGTAAATTCAGTATTGGCTTCAAGAAAGCCTTTGGGACAGGGTGAACCAGGTTTCCCCTTTGCAATTCGTTCTTTATGCCATTGTTCAGAACCGGTATTCCGCACATTATTAAAGGGTACGCCTAAGGGTGAAACACTACTCAGATAGAGATCTTCCTCTGTTGCATTTTCCAACAGTTTTCTTGTTGGCTGATCTACCGTTGTCGCCTCCTGAACCAGCAGAAAAGGGCTTCCCCATCCGGTAGCATCCATTCCAAAATCTTCCAGCAACCGCCGGGCTTCACCATTAGTTCCAATCCCACCTTGTACGGTAATCCGCGGCTCCATAACCTTCCACTTGGATGAAATGTCACCCTTTTCTTCATAAAATCTTTCGATCAGTGGCTGTACGGCTGATGTTAACTGCTCTCTTTTTTCTCTGAATTCTCTAAGCAGGCCTGGAAGTAAATATCCGTCGGAAGCAAAAGCATGTCCCCCACAATTCAAGCCTGATTCAATGCGATATTCAAAGACTTCCAATCCTTTTTTGGCTAAATACTTTCCCTGGATCAGAGCCGAACGGAAATCACTGACTTTCAGAATAATCTTCTTTTTTATTTTGCCCCGGTTATCACGGTAGAAATCAGCAAACTCACTTATATAATTATAAAGACGGGGATTAAAACCGGCGGAGAGAATCAGGCTGGAAGAAACATTGCTTAGAGCATATCCGCGAAGGGCAGAGCTTGCATCGCTAAATTCACTGCTCATAGGCGTGCCATTTTTTGTATAGCTCAACTTATCTACCTTGGCCATGATGTTCACATCAATAGAACCCGGCTTCATCAAGCGGGATAGATTATACGAAAGGCGGGCCCGCGAAAAGCTCTCTTTGGATTTCATGAGTTGCTTATACTTTTCTTTGAGCAAGCTTCCATCCGGCAGCATCTCAAAGTACTTCGCCTTGTCATTTTCTTCGAAGAAGGGCTGGTTACGGATAGCTTCAAACTTTTGCTGAACAATCTTTTGAACCATATTCAAGTAGGCAGTTATCCGTCGTGCCCGTCCGTCTTCCACATTACGGGCAATATTACTATAGGGAAAGCCAAACTTCTCACAGTAATGCTTTCGGATTCGCTCAACCAGCAAATCGTCAACAATTGAAATAACAGAATTGATTCCAAAGTGGGCAACGCGAATGGGAGAATCTATTGAATGTCCGGTTCCCATAACGGGAATAGAGAAAGTGTGGGAGAAGCTTTTCATAAGTCTGGTTTTAGAGGATTTTGAATAAGGATAAATCTTTACAAAACCAGCATGTCATGCTGAACTTGTTTCAGCATCTATAGGCAGGTTTTCTTTTATAGCAATTAAATATAATATTGCAGCAGATCCTGAAATAAATTCAGGATGACATTTAGTCTTATAAAGGCTCGAATGGATGACAGAACAAGAGCGAAAATTTTTCACTCTTGTTCTACCGGTTTTAATTCATCTGCCGTTCCAGTTTCAGAGACTTCGGAAACAGGATGTTATTTTCGAGATGGACATGCTTATGCAGGTCCTTTTCAAAGCCTTCGAGATTCTCAAAAAGTACGTGATAGGTGGCACAAGCATCTTCCGGAGGGGTAAAATCATCACTCAGTTCTCGAATTTTTGACATCGATGCGCCGGCTTCATCATGCTCTTCCTCCATCATTGCGATAGGGTCTGATGCTGAACCAAACTTAAATTTGTCTGCTTCATTCATTCCACCCGCCACTAATTTCTTAATAAAGGGAAATAGCAATTTCTCTTCCTTATCCATATGGCTGATCAATTCCGCAGACAGTTTTTCAAACTCTTTATGAATTTCTTTTAGTTCACTATGACGATCTCCGTGTACTTTTGCTACTTTCTTAGCATAAAAACCAATTTCCGGCAGCTTACTGCGGGTGAATTGGTGATGATTATTAATGATATAATCGGTCAAAAAGTCGAGCGACCAGTTATTATAGTTATCCTGTTCAGCGCCTTCTTTACCAAGCTCTTCCAATGCTCTTTTTACTTCTGAGGGATTAATTCCCTTTTTGTTGCACGCTTCGTCGATTGTCTTATTTCCACCACAGCAGAAATCCAGCTTAAAGTTTCGGAATATCTGAGCGGTTCGGTAATCTTCGGCTACGATTTGTCCAACTGTTCGTTTTTCTAAAGTTTTCATAACTACTGCGGTTGTTTAAGGATGATTATTTACAGATGCTTTTAATATGTTTCTTTTTCAGATCGTGGTAATATATCAGTCCGGTGCCCCATACCAGCATAGCTCCCGCCTGATGAGCAATCCCTAATGCAATGGGGACATAAAAAAGCAGGGTTAAAACTCCCAGAAGGTATTGCGTGAAAATCAAGCCGAGCAGGAGGTGAGCTTTTAACTTTAATGAAGGGCTGACATCGGCATTTTGAGTGCGTACCCAAAGCCAAATAATAAGTATGCCCAGCACGGTACCGATGATGCGATGAACCCATTGTACCGTTCCCGGATTTTCGATAAGGTTCATAATCACAGGTTGCATCATCCATGCCTTTTGCGGTATCCATTCTCCATTCATTAATGGAAAAGTGTTATAAATATAGCCCGCATGGAGTCCCGCTGTAAAAGCACCCCAGGTTATCTGAATAAAAAAGAAAAGGGCAGTAACTGATATCCATTTTTTAAGTTCAGCAATCTTTGAACTCCTTTTTTTCGCTCTTTTTTCTTTCAGATCGAGAGCGAACCAGATGCAGAAGCCCGTTAACAAAAAGGCCAGCAGGAGATGGAGTGCCAGCCGATAATGGCTTACGTAAGGGACATCAACCAAACCACTTTTGACCATAATCCAGTCTATCGCTCCCTGCAAAGCGCCAAGGCCAAACAGCAGGAGTGCGCGGCGGAGCATTTGGGGAGTGAAATAGCCGCGAATCCCAAAAATCAGAAATGGAACCAGGAACACAATTCCGATAACTCTTCCCAAAAGGCGATGCAGATACTCCCAAAAGAAAATCTCCTTAAATTCGGCAAGCGGCATCTCCATATTTATCTGCTGATACTGTGGAAACTGCTTGTATCGCTCGAAGATTGACATCCATTCCGTTTCATTCATCGGAGGAAGCGCACCCATAATCAGATTCCAGTCGGTCATGGAAAGTCCTGAACCTGTCAGTCTGGTAATACCGCCTACAATCATCATTAGAAAGATGAGGAAAGCTCCTGACCACAACCACCGGCTAATATATCTGCTGTGAATCTGCACCGAGTTAACTCTAAACTGTTTTTGAAAATTGATGTTCTTTTTGTGATTCGTTCAGATAGCAGTCAAAACACATGGCGATATTGCGCAAGAAAAGGCGGCCTGTTTCTTCGATATGAATACCATTATCAGTTATAGTTACTAAATGGTCATTCTCAAGCTCTTTCAAATGCATTAGTTCATTCCAAAAATAACCGGTGAAATTTATCCCCCACTTCGTTGAAACATCATTGAAATCTACTCCCATACGGCACATGATATTCATAATTACTCCTTTTTGAATAAGGTCATCTTTACTGAGCGTATAGAATTTTGAAACGGGGAACTCTTCTTCATACAGACTCTCATAGTATCCTCTTATATCTTTCCTGCTTTGCCAGTACCATGAGCCGACATTGGAGATGCCTGACATTCCGAATGCATAAAGATCGGCACCGGCCCGGGTACTGTATCCCTGGAAATTGCGCTGAAGGGTTGCGTTCTGCTCTGCTATCGCAAGTTCTTCATCTTTCTTCGAAAAATGATCCATTCCAATAAACCGGTAGCCTTTTATGGTCAAATATTCGATCGAATCTTTAAACATTCGCAGCTTCTCATCAGTGGACGGCATATCTTTTACATTCAGCAGTTTTTGGGCAGGCATCAGGCCGGGAATATGAGCATAACTGTAAACCGCCATTCTATCGGGAGCAAGTGAAAGCACGTCGTCCATTGTTTGTCGGAAAGTTTTCAACGTTTGCTTAGGAAGGCCATAAATAAGGTCGAAATTAATGGAATGGATGCCGGCTTCCCGGAGCCAGTTCGTTACCCTGTAAGTTTGTTTAAAGGGTTGAATGCGATGAATAGCTTTTTGTACTTCTTCATTGGTATCCTGCACTCCTAGCGATGCACGGTTGCAGCCGATCTCAGCCAGTGCCTTAATATGCTCTTGAGTACATCTGCGGGGATCAATTTCAACTCCGAATTCTGTTTCTTCCGTAAGATTGAACCGATCATGAATTAGTTCGCCGAGTTGATGCAGTTGATCCGGTTTGAGAAAAGTTGGAGTTCCTCCTCCAAAATGTACCTGCACAACTTCAGACTTCGGATGAATTAATCTTGCCATCATATCCATCTCCTTTTCAACATAAGCAAGATAAGTATCACTTCGGTCCGTGTCTTTGGTAATGATTTTCGTACACCCGCAGTACCAGCAAAGAGAGAAACAAAACGGGATATGAAAGTAGAGTGAAAGGGAATGAGGCTTACTGTTGCGCTTTAGCAGATAACCTTGAAGGTCTGAGATATCTTTTTCATCAGTCTCCCTGAACTGTATAGCAGTGGGGTATGAAGTATATCGCGGCCCCTGTATGTTGTATTTTTTTATGAGTTCAAAATCCATAGGTTCTTCAAATTTAATATAAAAGAGTATTTTATCTTTTATTAATTTTAAAAAAGCCTGCTTTCCCGTTATCTGTAATACGTAGCCTGCCATTTCTTACGTCTTGTCCTAACTCAAGCAAGGTTGTGGATTCAAGCATTTGCGCTATTTTCTCTTTCTTCTCTGACCACATATCGTGCATTGGACAAGGTTTTTCTATTCCGCATCCCGGCAAACCCAGAACACATTGTGTAAGCAGTTCATGTCCGTCAATTGCAAATACAATATTCAGCAGAGAAATTTCTTCTCCCGGTTTTGCCAGCCGGACTCCGCCATTAGGACCTCTGTGAGATTCCATGAGACTTGCGGCAGAAAGTTTCTGCAGTATCTTGGTTAAGAAATGAAAGGGAATATCAAGCTTCTCGCTCATTTCGCTGATTGAAATGTAGGCACCGTTTTGGCTCGAGGCCAGTAATAAAGACGCTCTTAATCCATATATACAGGACTTTGATAATAACATTAATTCCGTCAATAATTTAAGACAACTTTGTCTTAAATATATTCAATTACCTGGCAATATCAAACTCAAATACTTTACAAGTTCCTTATTTAAGAAAAAATACTCTTAAAACTTTTTTATATTGCCACAGCAACAATTTTTCTCCAACATCAGTCAAAGCGACTTTTAAGAATCATTTTTCAATTCCAATCAGCTGGTTAATCCTGTAACAGCAAAAGCTTTTTTATCACTGATGAAGTATGTCCTCCGGTTTTTCTTGTCCTCCGGTTTATTTTTAAAAACCAAAGCAGATTATTGTCAGATCTCCCGTTCCTGGATTTTTCTCAGTATTGCTTCTCTTATTTTTGCCGGCTTCTTATCACTGTTTATTATGTTAGGGCGCACACCTGTTATTAATGAATGGCTATTTAGCGTAGCATGGATGCGCAGGATCTTGGTCATTCATGTAAACTTGGCCCTTACGGTTAGTTTTTATTCTTTTATCTGCGGCCTTTTTGTGCTCATCCCCGCTTCAGAATCATCTAACCGTCTGCTGCCTGTTACCCTTTCCATATCCGCTATAAGTATGATCGTGATGACATGCACGATGTTCATTCCCTCAATTGATGCTATTTTATCAAATTATATACCCGTGCTCGATCATCCGGTTTTTCTGCTGAGCATTTTTATGTTCGGTTTCGGAATTGCCCTAACTTTGGTTAATATCCGCATTCTACCATTTTCGACTTCGGGTGATATTGACCAGCATTCATCTTTGTTGCCATCTTCCGCGATTCCGGCTTTGCAATCGGCAGCGTTGCTGTTCCTGCTCAGCATGGTCATCTTTTTTATTTCGTGGCTGATGACTCCCGAAAATCTGTCTGCCCGCACCTATTACGAATTTATGGTATGGGGCGGCGGACACATCCTTCAGTTTGTAAATATGGCAGCGGCCGCTGCTGTTTGGCTTGTACTGTTCCGCGAAGTAACCGGCAAGCAGTTAATGGAACGTCGCTGGTCACTGATTCTATTCACTATTTATACTTTACCCGTTATTTTTTCTCCTCTGCTCTTGATCCATGGAACCACGAGTGGTCTTTATATCACCGGTTTTACTAAGTATATGCAATGGGGTATCTTTCCTGTCATCACTATTTTTATAGTGATGATCACTGTCAAGCATGCTAAAGCTAAAGCGACGGATGAAGTTATCTCCAAACCGCTAACAAAAGCCTACTTTAATGGCTTAGTTGTTAGTCTTTTTCTCATTACCGCCGGCTTTATACTCGGCAGTATGATTCGCGGCTCTAACACCATGGTACCCGCTCATTATCATGCTACTTTAGGCAGTATTACCACTGCCTTTATGACCATCACTTACAAATTGCTCGACCACTTTGGACATTCTCCGGGCATTCCCAACCTGCAAAAGAAAGCGGCCATTCAACCCGTTTTATATGGAATCGGACAAGCAGTTTTTGTAGCCGGACTGGCCTATGCAGGAACACACGGTCTGGCTCGCAAAGTATTCGGAGAACAACAGGTTATTCACACCGAAGAAATTTATATCGGCCTGGGCTTACTTGCAACAGGCGGACTAATAGCGATTTCAGGCGGTATTCTTTTCCTGTGGATTGTGGTGAAATCATGGCGCAATGCTTAAAACCATTAATCGCATCAAATACTTTTTTGATAATCCTCATCCTCCTTTTAGATTTAACTGATTTTTAAAAATATTTTGCTATGCGTCCCGCAGATACTTCAATAGAACGAGAACTTCCATTTGGCAACAATCCCGGCCTTCGCCGTGAATTTAAAATTCTTGACAAAGATATTCCCGGCAATATTCGGTGGGGACGCCTGCTTGAGGAGCTTGACAAGCTGGCTGAGGATGCTGCTCTGGACTATGTTCGACAAACCGATCCAAACGCACGGGTAGTAACCGCTGCGGTGGATGACATTGCCCTGCACATTCCTGCCGATATTACCGAAGATGTGTATATGCGGGCTCGTATAAATTATGTGGGACGAACATCGATGGAGGTAGGCATCCGGGTTGATCAAGATGAAAAAGCCGAGCATTCACTTGCAGCCTGTTATTTTACGATGGTCGCCCGAACCGGAGAAGGTGATGATGCAAAAAGTCTGCCCATTCCTGAACTTGATTATAAAAGTAAACTGGAAAAAGAACGTTACAATGCTGCTATCGAGCGGCGAAAATCATACCGGGAACAATTAGATGCAATCGGTGAACCACCGAGCAAGGAAGAATTCCGGCATTTACAGGAACTGCATCAGGCGCAGGATAAAGATGATTTTGATGGACTTCTGGCGGGAGACCTTATTCGCCGCAATATGGAACGGATGTATCCCGATAATGAAAACGTACCCAAAAAGATATTTGGAGGATATGTTATACGCCGCGCTTTTGAGCTGTCGCTGATGCACGCCGAGGAAATCGCACCTGATCGTCCTGTTTTCGTGCGGGTGAATCGCATCAACTTTCTTCAACCCATTCGCATCGGAGATAAATTAGATTACACCAGCCGTATCGTTTACACAGGTGAGTCTTCTATAAGTATTGAAATCGACATCGAACGCACCAGTATCGACAAAGTGACCAAGGCACTTTCTAACACTTGCATATTTACCTTTGTGAATGTGGATGAAAATATGCAGCCCCGGCCAGTGCCCAAAGTTTATCCCACCACTTATGCCGAAGACGAACGCTATCTGAATGCCTACAGAAGGCACAAACAGCATCTGGAGGCGCGTTAACATTAAAAAAAGAGCTTGAATTATTTAGGATTGAGCAGGCGTACGTTATTTCGCTGATCAACATATTGCCAGGCCTGCAGTATGTTGCAGCCTGTTTTTGATGAGTGCTATGAAGGATGCGATTAATCCCTAGTGGTCATCTCATTTATGCTCTTTACCGCGTATTTCTACTTTAAAAGTAATCTTATCTTCCAGTGAGCTTACGTTCGGAGAGCTAAGATCTTTAACCGTGCAAACATATTCCTCACCGTGATATTTACCGATCGCCTGCTGAAGTAGAAACTCCAGCTGATTAGCAGAGATCGTGATTAATGGATTACTCATAACTCCTCCTCTAAGTAGTTTTTATTCAGAGCTTTTTTTCAGACTTATAACTTCCCGGAATCGTTCGAAAACTGATCGCTATACGGTTCCAGCCGTTAATAGCTACAATAGCCATTGTAAGAGTGATGAGCTCCTGCTCGTCAAAATATTCACATGCCGATTCATAAAGTGAATCTGGTACATCATTTTCGGAAATCAGGGTCAGCGCTTCGGTCCATTCCAGTGCCGCACGTTCGCGATCACTATAGAAAGGAGTTTCGCGCCAGGCAGTCAAAGCGTAGAGACGTTGTTCGGTTTCCCCTGCTTCACGGGCATCTTTGGTGTGCATGTCGATACAGTAGGCGCAGCCGTTAATTTGAGAAGCCCGCAACTTCACCAACTCATAAAGGGAATGCTCCAAATCTGAATTGGCAATATATTTTTCAAGTTCGAACATCCCCTTCAAAGCTTTCGGAGCCGCCTTTTGATAATTTATTCGTTGCTCCATTTCTAAGCCTCCTCGGTTTTATCCATTTCTTCCATCACATCAAGAGCGAGCGCTGAATGGGCATAAGCAGCGCCCGCACGCATCTCAGAAGCTACCCAGATTGCTTCCATAAGCTCTTCGTTGGTTGCCCCTTTAAGTTTGGCTTGTTTGGTATGTCCTTTAATGCAGTAGGGACATTGGGTAACATGTGCTACGGCTACGGCAATAATCTGTTTGGCCTTTTCATCAAGTGCGCCTTCTTTAAATACTTCTTTACTGAAGTTGCGAAAAGCTGCCACCTGATCAGGTGCCAAATCAGCTCGCTTTTTAGACATTTGCGGTGTGGCGGGTGGAAAAATGGATTTGTTATTAGTATTCATAGGGATTCAATTTTTTTAAGCATTGGTATTAGCTTTCATCAGATATTATAGTGGTTTAATTTTTTTGTCAGCTATGGTTTTAGATACTATCTATTTTGATAACTTACTTTTTCCGCTCCTTCCAAACGGTTCTTGCTGTTGAGCAGACCTTTCTACTGTCGAGGTCTCTTATGGTATGAATGAAAGTTTTTCTGCGATCATCCGGTTCAGCTAATGATTCAATGGTATGGCCATACTGAGCTTCCGCAACAAAGTGACCATCTATAGCATGTAAATAACAGTTGTTGATAATATTGATTGTCCACTTTTTTAGGATATCATCAAAAATTCTGGCGGGCCTCCTTTTTTTGATATCAAAGAATAACCAGAGCCCTTTGGCCTTTCCAATGATCTCACCCTGTTCATCAAAAATTATATTTTCCCTGATCCCTCTGAATGTCTTGATATTAGACAACCAGGTTCCAATAGTAATCTTTTCCTTATACTCGGGATAGCGCTCCATTATCATACGCCCCGAGAGCAAGACCCAACCGATACCTTTTTCAAGTAAATCATACAGACTGTGTCCTATAGCTAAACAATGATCTGCGGCCGCCTCTTCCAGCAACGTTAGAATGGTAACAGGGGATGCTTCCCCATCTTGCCCCATCTCGAAATATCTTAGGTCAAATTGTTTTTCAAACATCTTTCGGTATTAGAATGGACATTGTTAGTTTTTGTGAATGAAAGAAGATGTAGCACACCTTTAAGGTGTACTACATCTCAGATTCAACCTTTATAAGTCAATACGCGCCCCCAGAGGCTTTTGGTGCCCCAGATACCGCGCCTTAAAGTTTCGAGTTGCACGATCTGGCTGTGATCAACAAACAGATTCACTTCTGGGCCGTAGTTTTTGATATACCAGGCAAACACTTCCGGATCGGCAGCTTCGAACATCAGCTTTTCCAGGCCAACTTCGTTAATGAAGGTAGCGGGCACATCCGTTCTCCATGGGTTCGCATTTTCGGTGATGCCTTCCGACTCAATCATAATCATATAAGCTCCCGCATCAATGAAACGTTTAATTTGTTTGACGGCAAATCCCGCATCCAGCGTACCTTCTGATTCGAGCTCACCTTTCGCAGTATCGCCGCCGGCACCAAATTGAATTCCAATTTCAGGTTTAGCTTTGAGTCCCGCCTTTTGCACTTTTTCGATTAGTCGAAGCCAGTCATCGGTTGGCAGGGTGATGAAGCCGGCCGAAAGCTCGATGATATCAAAACCGTAATCTTTGCAGGTTTCGATATATTTATCCACCGCCTCTTTACCCTGAGTCAATACATATTCCATAAAGCCGCCGGTTGAAACCAGCACATCATTATCATGAGCGATGTTAATCAATCCGGTTATAACCTCTTTGGGCATTAGTGAAAAGGAGCCGCCGGAGAATTTCAGGGAGTCCACATGTTTACCCATCGTCTCCATTATATCACTTAAATAGCGCCTGCCCATCACGGCATAGTAGGGGCCGCGAATTTCGGTAATACCGATGTTGCGTGGTTTTTCGGCGCGTTCATTTTTGTTTAAAAAATCGAAGTTTTTTTCGTCTGGCATAATGCCCCTCAATTTTTATTTGAGATAATTTATTAATTCTAATTTGTAGAGACGCATCGAATGCGTCTTGAATACCACCTGAGACAGATGCAATCTGTCTTATGGGATTTATTTAGCAATCTTCTCCATCACGGTTAGCCGTTTCATAAGATCGCTTACCGTATGATTTTCCAAATCAAAAACCGTTTTTATTAACCTTTCACGATCATCTCGTACCATATAAGCTCCTGCCAAAAGGTTGAACTTTGCTGAAACTGTTTCCCAGCTCATCGGCCTTGTGGTAAACCCTTCATAATCGCTTTTTTGAATGCTATATTCACTGCCGTCATTTAAATGAACGGTGAGACGTACGGCCATTTGATCAGGAAAGCGATCACTGAACTCTTTTGCCTGCGTTACTTTCACTTTTTGAAGCAGAGATTGTATATCTTCTCTTTCAATCCGTTCCTGTTCATATTGCTCCGGCATCACCTGTCCATCGAGCAGGGCGGCCGAAACCATGTATTGCAGGCTGTGATCGGCTTCTTCCTTGCGCCGCACAATCGTTTTGTCACCTTCCTCGCCTCCGCCAATGATGTTGTAAGCCACATCAAAAATTTCTATATCAATCTGTCTCACTTCAGAAGCGGTAAATTCATACTCTTCTCTCAAATCCATCATTGCTTCAATAGATGTCTGGGAATGAATTTCGGCATTATATCTTTTGATAATCGTTTGAGTAACCTTTTCTAAGTCTTCGTTCTTCCAGTCAATTTCAAAGTCTCCCGCAATAGCTTCCATAAACCCCTTATTTCCTTCAAACACAGCAGGCGGACCCGTAATGCCATATTTTGCTAAAAGCGCTGCGTGAGTACCACCAAAAGCGGTATGAGGAAAAGCCAGTCCTTTCCAATTAGAAAGTTCACCTGTTCGGGTAACCCGCAGGGCGTTCAGCGCTGTTCCCGCTATAGATAAAGCGTTAGCTGTCTGTTCTTTATTTAACCCCAGAGCCTTAGAAACTCCCGCGGCTATCGAATAAGAACCCTGTGTAGTATGATCAAATCCCTTATCACGAACCGGAGCTTCATCACTAAGCCGGCATTGTACCTGATATGCTACTGCCAGCGCAGCTAAAAATTCTTTACCGTTAATGTCGGCATATTCGCCTGCCGCTAATATCGAGCCAATATTATCGCTGGGGTGACAGGTTTCATCTTTGGCCAGGTAGCTGTCATTGAAATCCAGGTAACGAACCAGGGCGCTGTTGTAAAAGGCGGCGCGTTCGAGGCTGGTTTTCTCTCCGCCGATGAGTGTAGCTTGTGGCGTTCCTCCTAAGTCTTTAATCATTCTCCGTATCGCCTGAACGGGTTCGCCTTCAATAGCACCGATGGCTGTTCCCAGCGAATCGAGCAGACGTATTTTTAATTGGGTTACTGCTTCGTCAGACAACTTTTCAAATGCTGCCTGATCAATAAATTGAGCTAAGTCATGGACAATTATAATTGGTACCTCTTATGGGTTTTTTAATGGTATATCATAGCTGCAAGCATAGTCCCCCTCTGCGATATGTGTTGTTCGTTCCGCATCACCAAACAACCTTTTGAAAAACATGGCTTCAAGCTTACAGGGCAGGCGGGTTTCTTTCACCACTTCACTAAACGGGCAGTTACATTCTTTGATGGTTAATTTTTCTTCGTTCTCGCTAAACTCAAATTCCGGCATAAAGCCTTCTTCCTCGAGCATTTCGGTTAATTTCTTCACCCGTTTCTTTAGGTCGTCTTTAGAAGCTTCATCCATACGTTGTTGAGCCATATTCATCCGCTTCTCCCAAAACATTTCGAAGAAATTCTCAATCGTTTCTTCATCACCCCGGGCTTTTAAATAATTCAGCAGATCTTTAATTAAAGCGGACTCTGAAGAAGGGTATAAGCTGTTTCCCTTGTTGGTTAACTGGTATTGAAGGCTTGGCCGGCCGGGGCCGATACGAAGGTAGTCACGGATGATGTAACCGTCCCTCTCAAGCTGCAGCAAATGTTCTCGAAGTGTGGTCTTTGAAAGTCCGGTGTGTTCCGAAGCCTTGTCAATAGATACCAGTCCGTTTCGTTTTATGAAGTCGAGCAGCTGTTTTTTTGAGCCTGTAAACATAATTATTCGTTTTTTTGATCTTTTAATTCTCTAAATCTTTTGCCTTTATCTTTTCCTGAACCAGTGGCAGCAACGATTCTTTTTCAACTTTAAACTGCTTATTCAGGCCGGTAAACAGAGTTTTAAAATTTTGATTAAGAATGCGCAGGGTTGAACAAGCACCTCCGGGATTCTCAAACTTATTGCCATTTTCGGAAATGGTTTTCATTAACCGAAGTAACCTGCTTTGATCTTTATGAACAATTTCCAGACATCGTTTCAGCTTACGGATAGTGCCATCCAAAAGGTCTCCCTTCGTGTGTTGAAGCGTATTTACAAGAGGGTAAAATCTCTTTGCCTCAAACTCATAGTACATCCTGACCGCTTCCTCAAACCTTTCAAAGTACCACTGCATATTTTTGAGCCAGGGATACTGGTTGCCGTGTATTTGGTGAACTCTGGGAAAGCTGTTGCTTATCTCTTCTAACAACTTGAGATTAACTGAATGGAACTCCTCGTGCAAATACTCACACCAACCGGAAAGGTTATCGCCATAGTCCGGCTTTTCCTGTTTCCTCTCTGATGGTTTATCGTTTTCGGTGCGACGTTGTTTTTTAATCCACTTGAGAACTTCTACTTCACTCCACTGACGTTGCTGGCAAACACTGCGTAAGCTTTGGTTTTTGTGATCAAAAGGGTTCAGGCCAATAGAGGCGAGCAGTTCGGCGGCGTGTCGATCAGCCGCGATAATTTGGGATAGAGTGGCATCAGGAGTTAATTTTGCAAGAGAGGGATCTTTTTCCATGATTTCTTTCCTCAAGGTTCTTTTTAATCGCTAACAGAAGATAGAGAGGTTTTTAGGAATAAGCAATAAAAAAGGAAAAAACCGTTTTTATAGTTGATATTAATTTCGCGGCTTTCTACTTTAGAACTGCACCTTAGAACTAACCACAAAAATGGAGCTCTTATGGCCTATGTCGTAACGGATGCTTGCGTGCAGTGCAAGTACACTAATTGCGCGGCTGTTTGTCCGGTTGATGCCTTTCGCGAAGGCCCCAACTTTCTGGTTATCGATCCTTTTGAATGCATAGATTGCGATGCCTGCGTGGCTGAATGTCCGGTAAGTGCTATTTACCCCGATGACGAGGTGCCTTCTGTATGGGAAGAGTATATCGAGCTTAATGAACGGCTGTCTGAAGAATGGGCAGAATATGTAATTAATGAAACTAAAGATCCGCTTCCGGAGGCCGAAGAGTGGGCAGATCGCGAAAACAAACGCGAGTATTTGAAAGAAAAATGGTGAGCAAACCTTAACAACAACTCAAAAACCATTATAAATCAGATGGCTGAAACAGAACAACAACTCGACATCCGAAAAATAGAACCGCGACGTAAACATCCGAGCATTTTTGAAACCTATGATGCACTTGAAACAGGTCAAACCTTCGTTATTGTTAACGATCACAATCCTAAACCCCTGAAGTATGAATTGGCTGCCGAGAGGGGGGAAGATAAGTTCTCTTGGGAATACCTGGAGGAAGGTCCTGAGGTTTGGAAAGTTCGCATAGGTAAAACGGCATAAATTTCACCCGCAAAATGGATGGATACATCTAAATCTGAAATACGGCGCAGGATAGCCCGGGTGCTTCGGCAGGTCATTGATCCCGAACTTGGAGTTAACATAATTGACCTGGGATTAGTCTATAACATCTTGTTTGATGATGGCAAGGTGATTGTGGAATACACAGCAACTACCCCGGGCTGTCCTATGCGTCGCTATTTACAGCAAAAAGTGGAAGAGGCTTTAGAAGAAATCGACAGTGTTAAAGAGTACGAGGCGCGGTTGATATGGGAGCCTGTCTGGTCAGTTGAAATGATTATACCTGATGTAGATTTTTTTGCTCATCCGCCTCCTCAAATAGATAATTATAGCACCAAAATAATCAATCAATAAAGTCCCTTTCCCTCTAAATCGATGAATAGAAAAACATCCGCTTTAGTACTCGTCAGCCTGTTGGTTTTTGCCGGCCTGGCTTTGCTTTCAGGCCTGTTTTCCGGCTTAGTTCGTTTAGGATGGGTGATTGAAGGCGGTTCTCCGGTTTCGCCCTTAATACATGGACCGTTGATGATTAACGGTTTTCTTGGTACTCTCATTAGCCTTGAACGATCCGCGGCCTTAGAAAAAAAGTGGGCCTACGCGGCTCCTGTTTGTATGGCCATTGCAACAGTTATACTGCTTTTGGGAATCATAGTAATCGCGCAATGGCTCTATCTTGTGGGCGCTATTTTACTGTTACTCATTTTGACTTACCTGTACCAGTTACAGAAAGAGATGTATCATATAATTATGGCGGTGGGAGGTGCTTGTCTGGTGACCGGAAATTTTTTGTATTTATATGGCCTGCCTATTTATAACATCATTGTTTGGTGGATGGGTTTTCTGCTTTTAATCATCTTTAGTGAGCGCCTGGAGCTGAACCGCATTATGCGTCCGTCGCAAAATGTACAATACTTGTTTACGGGTTTAGTGCTCTTTTGGCTTGCAGGAATCACTTTAACTTATGTTGACCGTTACAGTGGTTGGGCTATCGCTTCTGTTGCTCTTATCCTGCAGGCTCTTTGGCTCTTTAAATACGATATTGCCAGACGTACTATTCGATCAACAGCCTGGACCCGCTACAGTGCCGTTTGCCTTCTTATAGGTTATGGATGGCTTGTGTTAGCGGGTTTATTCGGCTTGTGGAAGGGTTTGCCTGCAGCCGGGCCAATGTATGACGCCATACTCCACATGATATTTTTAGGATTTGTATTCAGCATGATTTTTGCCCATGCGCCGGTTATAATTCCATCACTTTCAGGAAAAGACATACCTTATCACAACTATTTTTATCTTCCGCTGATTCTTTTGCATAGCTCCCTGCTGATTCGCATTATGGGTGACCTGTTTTGGCTGCCTGTGATAAGAAAATCCGGAGCTCACACTAATGTTCTTGCTATTCTTCTTTTTCTTGGCGGCATTGGGTTTCAGCTTGTTCGCAATTCATTAAAAAAAAGCCGGCAGCTCAAAGCAGCTGAAAAATCTTAGCCCGTTTAGTTATTCAGTGGTTTAAAAAAGGTTTATCCTTGTTTTTTAAAGGAAGAGTTCAGAAATGTTTCAAACATTCCCGTCAATTCCAACTCCGAAATTTCCTAAAAATTTACTACCTTTGAATGCCTGTTCAGGATGGACAAATTCTTGTAAAAGCCTCTAATAAACTTGTTTGTGTCATGCTGTCCCGAAAGCTCTCGGATCATGCTAAGTTTTCTTTTAAAACTGTTAATGCGATTTTAACCACAGATCCCGATCCGACAGCTGGGGGACAGAATGACAAAATTTTTAAGGCTTTTAAAAAAGCATTTAATTTTAATCAACAGTAGTGAATAATGAGTGAATACCGTACGGAGAAAGATTCCATGGGAGATATTAAAGTACCTAAAGATGTCTATTACGGGGCACAAACCCAGCGTGCTATTGATAATTTTCCGGTCAGTGGCCTTCGCTTCAGCCGTGATTTTATTGAGGCTTTGGGGCTGATCAAGAAGAATGCAGCCAAAGTAAATGCAGAACTCGGCGAAGTGGATGAAGGTATTGCCATCGCCATTCAAAAAGCGGCAGATGAAGTAATTGAAGGAAGATTTGATCGCGATTTTGCCATTGATATTTTTCAGACGGGCTCCGGTACCTCAACCAACATGAATGCCAATGAAGTGATCGCGAGGCGGGCGAATGAACTTAAAGATGGTTCTGTAGATACCGATATTCACCCTAACGATCATGTCAATTACGGACAAAGTTCGAATGATGTGATCCCAACAGCAATCCGCGTGGCTGCGGTAAGAACCGTAACAAAGAATTTGATTCCTGCCCTTAATCATTTGCAAGTTGCTTTCGCTGAAAAGGTCAACGAATTTGCTGATGTGGTGAAGACCGGCCGAACCCATTTGATGGATGCCATGCCGGTTACAATCGGCCAGGAATTTAGTGGTTACGCGCGGCAGATTGAGCTGGGTATAGAGCGGGTTGAATCGGCGCTGCAAAGAGTCGCGGAACTCCCCCAGGGTGGAACCGCGGTGGGTACGGGAATTAATACAAATCCTGATTTTGGAGAGAAAATAGCGGCGGCTCTTTCTCGTGAAACAGGTTTTCAGTTTAAAGAAGCCGAAAACCATTTTGAAGCTCAATCCACTGTGGACGCACCTGTTGAATTAAGCAGCCAGCTAAAAACCATTGCGGTGGGGTTGATGAAAATTGGTAATGATTTGCGCTGGATGAACTCAGGCCCCAACAGTGGATTAGGTGAAATTCAGCTTGAAGCGCTTCAGCCTGGTTCATCCATCATGCCGGGTAAGGTTAACCCTGTTATCGAAGAATCACTTACTATGGTCTGTGCACAAGTGATTGGCAACGATTCAACCATCACCGTTGCGGGACAGTCAGGCAATTTTGAGCTAAATGTGATGCTTCCGGTGGTTGCTCATAACTTGTTGCAATCGGTTAACATTTTAGGAAATGCGGCGAAGAACCTGGCTGATCGTTCAGTTTCACGACTTTCAGTAAACAAAGAACGGGTGGCAGATATGGTGGGACGAAATCCTGTTTTAGTTACGGCTTTGAATCCCATTATCGGCTATGATCTGGCCGCAAAAATTGCCAAAAAAGCTTTTAAAGAAAACCGTCCGGTAAAAGATGTAGCTCGCGAAATGACTGATTTGAGTGATGAAGAGCTCGATCAGGCACTTGACCCAATTAAAATGACGAAAGGCGGGTTTATGGAATGATTGGCTGGAAGTGATGAAAAAGGAAGAAGCAAGAAGTGAAAAGCAAGAAAGATTAGATGATGAAATTTACTTCTCCCTTCTTGCTTCTCGCTCGGTATAACTATTTGAACTAAAGAAAAAAAGAAACTATGGCAACAAAGACGAAAAGAAGTAAGTCAAAGTCTAAAGCAAAATCTAAATCGTCCTTTACCAAAAAACAGAAGCAGGAGATTCTGGATGATTATAAGCTGGCGATGATGAGTCGTGAAGCCTCTTACCTGGGACGAAAAGAAACCCTCACCGGCAAAGCCAAATTTGGCATTTTCGGTGATGGAAAAGAGATCCCGCAGATCGCGATGGCAAAGTATTTCAAGAACGGAGATTTCCGCTCAGGCTATTACCGAGACCAGACTTTCATGATGGCTATCGGTCAGGTTACCGTGCAGCAATTTTTTGCCCAGCTTTATGCCCATGCGAATGTCGAAGCCGAACCGGGTACCGGCGGACGGCAAATGAATGCCCATTTCAGCACGCGAAGCCTGAATGACGACGGAAGCTGGAAGGACCTCACCAAGATGAAAAATACTTCACCTGACATTTCGCCTACCGCAGGACAAATGGCTCGTTTGCTGGGCCTGGCACAGGCATCAAATATTTATAAAAACCATGAGTCGCTGCTTAAGGATAAAAAGTTCCAAAAGTTCTCTGAGAAGGGTGATGAAATCGGCTGGGGAACTATCGGTGATGCCAGTACCTCCGAAGGTATTTTTTGGGAGACCATCAATGCGGCCGGCGTTTTGCAGGTACCGATGGTGCTTTCAGTCTGGGATGACGGCTATGGAATATCGGTTCCCCGGAAATATCAAACCACCAAAGGAAGTATTTCTGAAGCGTTAGCCGGTTTCCAGCGAACTGAAGATAAAAACGGGCTGGAAATTTTGACGGTCAAGGCCTGGGATTACCAGGGGTTGATGAAAACCTATGAAAAGGCCGAAAAAATCGCCCGTGAAGAACATGTACCGGTGCTAATCCACGTACAGGAGGTCACTCAGCCACAGGGGCATTCAACTTCAGGCTCCCATGAGCGCTACAAGTCTGAAGATCGGCTCAGCTGGGAAGAAGAATATTGCTGTATCAATAAAACGCGTGAATGGCTGCTGGATGAAAAGATTGCCACCAAAAAGAAGCTGGATGAGATTAAAAAAGAAGCTAAAAAAGAGGTAAAAGAAGCACAGAAAGCGGCTTGGAAGGCGTTTACCGGAGAGATGAAAAAAGAGCTTAAAACAGTGGATGGTTTGCTGAATGATCTCATCTCTGAAAGCTCAAATGCAGGTGCATTGAAAGAAATTCAAAAGCAAATGAAGTTGCCGATGGTACCGCTGAGAAATGACGTTGTTTCGGTGGCGCGGAAAGCGCTAAGGGTGGTCAGAAATGAAGAGGCTTCATCCAAAGAGAAGCTTCAAAAATGGCTTGATGAAAGTAACGAAGCCAATAAAGAGCGTTACGACAGCAACCTGTACAGTGAGGGAGCAGATTCACCGCTCAATGTGGAGCAAGTAAAGCCGGAGTACAGTGATGACGCTAAAAATGTGGACGGCCGGGTGGTTCTGCGCGATAACTTCGAGAAAATCTTTGAGGAGTATCCCGAGACGCTGGTTTTCGGTGAAGACAGCGGCCAGTTGGGTGATGTGAATAAAGGCCTTGAAAATCTGCAGGATAAGTTTGGTGAGCTCCGTGTGAGAGATACCGGGATTCGTGAAGCCACCATTTTGGGCCAGGGTATCGGAATGGCCTTGCGCGGTCTGCGCCCCATCGCTGAAATTCAATATCTCGATTATCTGCTTTACTGCTACCAGGGACTAAGTGATGATCTTGCGACAGTTCGTTACCGAAGTATGGGCGGACAAAAAGCTCCGCTGATTGTCCGAACGCGCGGCCATCGTCTGGAAGGTGTCTGGCATACGGGTTCACCCATGGGAATGATAATTAATGGCGCTCGCGGAGTACATGTATGTGTTCCCCGAAATCTCACTGATGCCGCCGGTATGTACAATACTTTGCTGAAAGGTGATGATCCGGCGCTGGTTATTGAACCGTTAAACGCCTATCGCCTGAAAGAAAAGTTGCCGTCAAACCTGGGTGAATTTACCGTTCCGCTGGGCGTTCCTGAAATCGTTTCTGAAGGCTCTGATATCACCATCGTCTCCTATGGCTCAACCTGTAATATTTGTGAATCAGTTATTCCCGAATTAGAAGAAGCAGGCATCTCTGCCGAATTGATTGATGTTCGAACATTATTGCCATTTGATAGGAATCACATGATTGTAGAATCGCTCAAAAAGACCAATCGTATTCTTTTTGTGGATGAAGATGTACCGGGTGGCGCTTCAGCTTTTATGATGAATAAAGTGCTGCAAGAGCAGAAAGGGTATTTTCATCTCGATTCTGAACCACAGTGTCTAACCGCCAAAGAACACCGTGGTGCTTATGGCTCTGACGGTGATTACTTCTCAAAACCCAGCGCGGAAGATATTTTCGAAGCGGTTTACGGCATTATGAATGAGGCCGATCCGGAGAGATATCCTGCTATTTATTAATTCGCTGTAGCTCGAAATTTATTTCGAGGGGTATCAAACACCGAAATGAAACATGTATCTCGATATTTATATCGAGATCTTGTAATTGTAGAAATAGCTTATCGAGATAAATCTCGATCTACATAAATTTTGAGCTACAGATATGGCAAATAATTCTCTTTGCAATAACTCCACTTCCAATCTTGCCAGTTTTGTATAAAACCGGCCTTAACCGGATTTAACAAAATATACCTGATAATATTTTCTCTTTCTTTATCATCCCGAACCCAATGATCGTAACTTTCATGTTGCCAAAATTGTCCCTTTCGCTTTAGAATTTTATTAGCCTGAAAAGCCGTTGATCCTTTAATAAGCTTCATAATATCAGTTACCGGGAACGAGTGTTTTTTAGAAGATTTTTCTCCCCTTAACAGTTTAAACAGCATATGCCTATGATTCGACATAATACAGTAGCAGATTAATTCATATTTCTGTTGTCAAGCTTATGCAGTTTATCAGCAACAATGTTGGCAATTTGATCATTTTTCAGCCAATGTTTACCGTTCCTGGAGCCATCAAGCAGGTGATCAAATTTGGCAAAATAGCGTTTGTGATAATTAGCTACTGAAAGTTTATCATCAGCCTATGTTTTTTAAGGCCTGCTCTTTTTCTTGTTTTAGCTGGCCTATTACAGCTTTCGGGAGGGAATTAGCCAAGCGAAATGTAACAAAGAACTCCCCATCTTCAGGCTGATAATGGGGCAAGTTTCTCTGATAGTAGTCGTTCATGATAATTAAACTGTTATTCAAAACAGCTAAATAGAAAGAAACCTCTTTAAAAGCAAAAGCAGTTCGAAAACAGCGCTAAATTTATTTAAGTAGCAGTAACGCAGAACCAGCTTCTCGAGATAAATCTCGAGCTACATTATAGCAACAGCAAATCTAAAATTACAAAAATCCAGACGATAGGCAGGTAGCCGAAAGAGGCAAACATCAGCTTTTTGGCGGAGGGTTTATCGCGGTCTTTAGCAAAGATAATGCCATAGTATAAGAAAACAAGCCCGCTAAGAAGGGCACCCAGGAGATAAAGCCAGTGATTCATACCAACATAAAAAAGTCCCGCGCTGACAGGGAGTAACGCAATCAGACAGGGTATAATAATTAAAACTGTTTTAATTCCTTTAGGGTCATTTTTGGGTAGCATGCGAAAACCGGCCATCGAATAATCGTCTTTACAAACCCAGGCAATAGACATTACGTGGGGAATTTGCCATAAAAATACGATGCCGAATAACAGCCACATGGCAACGCTTCCCAAATGACCTGTAGCTGCGGCCCAACCTCCTACGGGAGGCAATGCGCCGGGAATGGCACCAATAAAAACATTAATCACCGAAACCCGTTTCATCGGGGTATAAGCGCCAAGATAAATAAGCGAGGTGAGCAGTGATACTGTTGCGGCTATAAAATTCACAAATGCCATTAAGTAGATAAGCCCTGCCAAGATTAGACCCATCGAAAACAGGATACTTTGCTGAGGACTTACTTTATGAGAAGGAACCGGACGCTTGCGGGTGCGCTTCATTTTACCGTCATGGCGCCACTCAAGAAACTGGTTGTGGGCAGCGGTTCCGGAGGCAATCAGCCAGGTGCCAAGGGTCGCATGAATCAAGAGTATAAAATTGACTTCACTTCCGGAACCCAGAACGAAACCAATAAGCATACTGGCTAAAACCGTAAGCGTAATTCCCGGCTTTGTCAACTCATAGTAAGCCGAAATTTTTTCCGTGTTGATAAACTTTGAAAGGGTAAAATCTGTGCTTAACTTCATGCCAAATCTGTAATTTTTATACCGCTTCAAAGGTACAGATTTTATTTGAAAATTGGTACTTAAAAGCTTGACGGGAGACGGAAGACCGGAGCGGTTTAACGGTCATCCGTCTACTGTCACCGGTCCTTAAAAATGAGTTTCATGAAGCTAAACACTTATCAAAAAGTTGCTATTACCACCGTTTTTGCTACTATATTTCTGATCTTTGTAGGTGGCCTGGTTCGCGCTTCCGGCTCAGGCTTAGGCTGTCCCGACTGGCCCACTTGTTTTGGCAATTGGATACCGCCGACATCCGCTGCTGACCTGCCCGCAGGTTTTGATGTCTCGCAGTTTAATGTTTTTAAAACATGGACAGAATATGTAAATCGTTTAATAGGAGTGATTATTGGTTTACTGATTACCGCAACCTTTATTTTATCTTTTCAATATAGAGAAAAACAGCCCCTCGTTTTTTATAGCTCGGCAGCGGCTTTTGTGCTAGTGCTGGTACAGGGCTGGCTTGGCGGACGAGTGGTTGAAACAGGCCTTGACGAATGGCTGATCACCATCCATATGATCTTGGCCATGCTAATTCTTGTACTGCTTATTTTTGCGGCTTTTAAAGCTTCGACTGAGCATTTCTCAGTAACCCTTACCCCCAAAACGAAGCACTGGATGCTGGGCGTTCTTTCGGTATTAATGATTGTTACTTTTGTGCAGCTGGTGGTAGGTACGCAGGTTCGGGAGGCTGTTGATGTACTTAAGAATATGATTTCATCTCCTCCAAGAGAAGTATGGGTTTCAAAAATTGGGGCTATTGATGAAGTTCACCGTAGTTTTTCATGGATTGTTCTATTAGCAGGAGCGGCTGTTTTTTATCTCTCCCGGTGGCGCATTCAATCGTCTCTGATATCAAAAATCGGAACCGCTATATTCGGGCTCATCATCTTGCAGGCTATAACCGGCATTGGCTTGTATTATCTTGGCCTGCCGCCATCTTACCAGGTAATCCATTTAACAGGTGTTGCCTTTATAATTTCTTTTGAGTTTCTGCTGTTTTTGTTGATAACTCATTCTGAAAGAGAAGCAGTTTAACGTGAATTCGAGATAGGCAAACAGTTAATCTCCAATTTTAAATATAACCATATAAACATCGGGAGATCGCTTCAGTCGCAAAAACACTCCTTCACGATGACAAGAATAGGGATTTAAAGTGGATAATAAAGAAACACAGTTCATTGCGAGCGTATTACTAGCAATATCTTTTTAACGCTGCTAATTTCGAAACCAATAGTGTTTCAACCACAAGTAGAAGTAGAGTGAAGCAATCTCCCAGTCGTATATAGGATTTATCTCGAACTCACGTTAAACGGAATAAGCAGTCGCTTTAAAAAGCGGCATGTTTACTTACGGTACAATACCCTTTGATTAAATTCAAACGTATGTATCACCTACCCCAAACATCTGTTTGGGAAAGAATATCTTTTAATTGAATAAAATACTGATCGAAGCAGGCGCTTCGATATACATAGAAAGATTCTGCCTTTACTTTAAAGGGAATAAGGCGTTTCTGCACAGGTGGGATATTTGCCAGAATCTTTAAAACAAAAAAAGCGGTCAGATGGCTCTAACCGCTTTTAAAGAAATAGAGTTGTTACTTGTCTAGAACCCCGGAATAATTGACGGACGGTAAAGGGTATCAAGAAGGGTGAACCCTACTAAAAGGCCAAAAAAGACGAGGGATGAAAGCAACAGCATAGTATTAAATCGCTTATCCCACCAGAGATTCATAAAAAACAGGGCAACTAATGATGCTTTGAAAATAGCAATTCCCATGGCTACTATAATCGCCCAGGGGTGTGGCAGGTGCAGGTAACGAACGCCAACTGTTAGCAGCGTTAAAATAAGCAAAGCGCCGCCTACCCCGAGTAATGTTTTATAAGTGGATATATGATGTCCGGTCATGAGCAAAAAATATTTTTAGTTATCATTCAATTAGGTAAAACAGCGGGAAAAGGAAAATCCAGATGATATCAACAAGGTGCCAGTATAAGCCTGTTATTTCAACCGGTGTATAATACTGGCTGCCAAATTCTCCTTTGAGGGCTTTTATGAGCAGCCAAGTCATCAGGCCAATACCAATGATAACGTGAATGCCGTGCAGACCCGTCATCAAATAATATATGCTGAAGAAAACACTGGCTTTCGGGTGAGCAATACCTTCATAAGTATAAAACTCTCCCGGAAAAATGCCCAGATGAAATTTATGTGTCCATTCAAAATACTTTATCACCATAAAGGCGCAGGCCAGTAAAATGGTAATACCAAGATTAATGGCAATCTGTTTTGTCTTATTTAGTTGTGCTGCCCGGATAGCCATTGCTACGGTGAGACTACTGCCAATTAAAACAATGGTGTTTATGGTACCTAACAAGGTATTCAATTCTGTCGATGCTTCCGTAAAAAGATCGGGATACCAAGCTCTATATACAATATAAGCTGCAAATAAGCCTCCGAAAAACAGGATTTCAGTTACCAAAAATACCCACATACCCATTTTAGCAGAGTCGAACTGCTGTTCAGCATCTACAAAATGATGCAGGTGATATTTTGGATGTGATGTGGCTGTTGAGTCGTTTGCCATAATCAAATATTACTTTTTATTAAGTTAATCCTCAAAGTTCGCGGTTGGGTTCATCACGATCTATTTTTATATCCTGATGATCGGCATGTCCGTGTCCGTTGCCCGATTCTGCCAGACCAAGCTGAAATTCATCCATTGGTTGATGATAATCGTAAGGGCCATGAACAATTACCGGAGTATGGTTGAAGTTATGCTGCGGCGGGGGTGAAGAAACCTGCCATTCTAAACCGCGACTTCCCCAGGGGTTAGCCGGGGCTTTTTCCCCGTTAATGAGTGATTTCACCAAGTAGATGAACACCAGCAGGAAGCCTAATCCCAGAATATACGAGCCGATGGTTGAAACCTGGTGGAAAATTTGGAACTGCTCAATGTAGTTATAATATCTTCGGGGCATTCCTTGTGCTCCCATAACAAACTGGGGAAGGAATGTAACATTGAAACCGATGAAGATAGTGAGACATGCAATTTTGGCAAGCATTTCATTGTACATTCGCCCGAACATCTTAGGCCACCAATAATGAACTCCTGCCATGAAAGCCATCACCATTCCGCCAACCATTACAAAGTGAAAGTGGGCTACCACGTAGTAAGTATCGTGCAGGTGCACATCAAGAGCGATGGTACCCAGAACAATACCGGTAAATCCACCAATCAGGAACAGGAAGAAAAACCCAAAAATGAATAGCAGCGGCGACTGTAACTTAATCGACCCTTTGTACAGCGTTGCCGCCCAGTTAAACATTTTAATACCGGTAGGAATACCGACAAGGAAGGTTAAAAAGGAGAAGACCATAGAGGCAAGCGTAGCCTGTCCGGAGACAAACATGTGGTGTCCCCACACAAGAAATCCGATAAAGGCGATAGCCAAAGAAGATAAGGCGATAGCCCAATAACCGAAAATATGCTTTCTGGAGAAAGTAGTAATGACTTCAGATACCACACCAAAGCCGGGTACAATCATGATATAAACAGCCGGGTGACTATAGAACCAGAAAAAGTGCTGGAAAAGAACGGGATCGCCGCCAAGCGCGGGGTCAAAAATACCGATTCCGAGAATTCGCTCCATGGCGATCAGTGAGAGCGTGATGGCAAGTACCGGAGTTGCTAAAATTTGAATAATGCTCGTTGCATAAAGCGACCAGCTGAAAAGAGATAATTTACTCCATGACAGACCCGGCGCTCTCATTTTATGAATAGTAGTAATAAAGTTTACACCTGTTAGAATGGATGAAAAACCAATCACAAAAATACCAAAGACCATAGCGGTTATGGCGCCATCTGTGGATGTAGAGTAAGGAGTATAGAATGTCCAGCCGGTATCAACTCCGCCGCTCAGCATGGCATAAACAACAATAGTTGCTCCGATCAAGTACAGATAATAGCTCAGCAAGTTTAACTTGGGAAAGGCTACATCTTTAGCTCCAAGCTGTATAGGCAGTAGAAAGTTACCTAAAGCAGCCGGGATAGAAGGCACTAAAAAGAGGAAGACCATAATGGCGCCGTGCAGCGTAAAAAGCTGGTTATAGGTATTTGCTTCAATGAAGGTCTTTGCCGGAGTCCAAAGTTCTGTACGCAGCAGCAAGGCCATCACTCCGCCAACAAAAAAGAAGAAAACAACGGAAGCAAGATACATGACGCCGATTCGCTTATGATCAACGGTAGTTAACCATGACCAAATTCCCTTTTCGGCATTCAGGTAATTATGTTCGGGTTCTTCTTTCGGCTTAAAACGCCGTACCTGCACTTTTTTTAGATTTGAACTTGCTTCTGTAGCCATATTATTTCAGTGTTTTTATATATTCAATAATAGCATTAATCTGTTCATTATTGAGTGTCCCCTTATAGGTATTCATTACCGGAGGAAAGCCCTGAACAATTTTTGCATTCGGTTCGAGAATTGACTCCCGAATGTAATTTTCATCAACAACGACTGTAGAACCATCGGCTAACTGCTCTTCACTGCCAAAAACACCTTTCCAGCTAGGCCCTACTAAACGAGTACCGTCGGTAGAATGACAAGTTGTGCAGGCATACTGCTGAACTAACATTTCGCCCCACTCTGCGGGAGGCATATCAGCGGGCTTGGAAGCACCGCCGGCATTTTTTGCTAACCAGTTTTCAAATTCATCTTGCTCATGTACGATTACGGTGGCGAGCATATCTGAATGAGCTGTTCCGCAATATTCGGTACAAAAAATAATGTATTCGCCCGGTTGCGGCGCGTTAAACCACATATCGGTATACCTGCCTGGAACAACATCCTGTTTAATGCGAAAGGCAGGTACATAGAGTGAATGAATCACATCCGTTGAGTTCATAACAAGTTTAACAGGACGTCCTGCGGGAACATGGAGCTCCCCGGTAGTTTGGGCCCCGTTCGCGTAACTAAACTGCCAGAGCCACTGCCGTCCGGTAACCTGAATTTCATAAGAGTCGGGAGGTGCTATTTCCTGCTGCATATAAACTTTATAACCCCAGCCAAAACAGATAAGCACTAAAATCAGAGGAATAACAGACCAGGTTACCTCCAGTTTATTGTTATGGGTGATAAGCGGAGTAACTTCATCTTCCGACTTTCTGCGATACTTGATAACAAAGTAGATAATTGCAGAAAGAAGCCCTACCGTTATAACAAGACTGCTCAAATGAACAAACCAGAAAAGAGTATCTGTTTGCTGGGCTAACGTAGACCTAGCCGGTGGAAGTAGTAAATCGTTAAGCAGTTCCATTCGAATCGTTTATTTGCTTTGTGTTTTTAGTATATCTGTATCGCCACCACATGAAACCAAGAAACAGGCCAAGGGTTGACATAGTAATTAAGCCTCCGAGCGTCATCATTTTCCACGCAACAGGTACATAGGAATTGGATTCAGCGTCATATTGATAGCAGTAAAGCAGTATTTGTTCTGCTGTAGTGCCAATATTACCATCCGCGGCTTCGTATAATGCATTCCGCAGATTAAACTCACTGAAATTCAATCCATAAAGGTAACGGGTAATGGTTCCGTCGGGACTCAGGAACATAATAGCGGCTCCATGAGCAAATTGGCCGTTACTAAGTTCTTTGTAGTTAAAACCTACCGCTTCGGTAAGTTTTTGGATATTTTCTTTATCGCCGGTTAAAAAATACCAACCGTCTTTAACATCCCGGTCCAGCCGGCTTAAAAACCTTTCTTTATTTTCTGCCGCCAGTTCAGGCCCCTCATTGGGATCAATGCTGAAGGTTATGATCGTGTAATCTTTGCCCGGGCTCCATTCTAAACTTTGAACGCCCTTAAAGATGGCTTCTTTTACCATGGAACATAACTGCGGACATTCGTAATAAACAGGGTTCAATAATACCGCTTTATCATCTTCAAATAATTGCCGCAGACTAACAGAATCACCTTCAGCATTAGCAAATGTTAAATCAAGCGGAATTCTTTCACCTAACTGTTGAGTAACCCCTATATCCTGCAAATTTCGAGGTTTTTGTCTGGTTAATTGAGAAAAAGACAAAATAGGGTATAGGAGCAAACTCAATATAACTATTGTTGATCCTATGTATTTCATGGGCATTCATCGCCTATTCTAAATTGTCAGCAATATCACTGATAGCACTGTCAATAGGAATTCTGTAAATACCTTCTTCGAGGTCCACAACGCCAAAGGTATTAAGTTGTTCTCGGGCATCTTGCTTCAGCCGGTTTACTTCATAAAATTCGCCTTCACCGACCACCCGGTCTTCCAGGGTCTGTACATTGTATTGATACATTTCTAAAAGAGCCTGAACAAAGATGGCAATTAAAGCTAAACCAAAAACGCTCCAGAAAATGAGGCGTTTATAGTTCAGTTTATCAAACATTGCGCCGTAATCGACCGATTCAGCGACTTCTTCATTTCTTATTTCCAAGTCCATTGTACCCGGTTCTTCAATAAATGCATCATCATCACCGGTAGTTTCAAAAACATCAGGGCCGCCTTTTTCTAATTCTGTAGCCCATATCAAAATTACCGAAACGGGAACATCATGCTCCTTAGATAAACCATCAAGGTCTTTTTTGGATTGGTCCAGTGCCTTTTGAGCAACCTCTTTTTTAAAGTCAGCAGTATACCTTTTGTCTTCGCCTGGCATAGAAAATTAAATTTATATTAACAGCGGGCAGGCCCTTTCTGTCGTAACTTTCTTTTTAGTGGTTTTGTTCAATGTTTATTTAGTGAATCTCCCAGTCTGGGATCGTTCACAGGAATCATTTTACTTTGTTTGAACCGGTAAAAGAATAAACCGAAAAATACTCCTCCAAGTCCGAGGAAACTGGCCAGTGTAATCCAGTCAAAGTGAAAACTATGGCTCAGTACCGGCATGGCAATCCAGTAAAGTTCAATAAAGTGTGAAACAAGGATTAAAATGGAGACGGCAGTAATAACTTTGTAATTGGTTTTAGTCCCCTTTGGAAGTAATACTAAAAATGGAATTCCGAAACGGCCGATAGCATAAATATACGCTAAATACTGGTAGCCGCCGTGGAATCTCTCTAAAAACCAGATAGTTTCTTCGGGAATATTGGCGTAATAAATCAATAAAAACTGGCTAAAAGCGATATAGGCGTAGAAAATAGTAAAGCCGAATAATTGAACACCCAGATCGTAAATATGTCCTTTTTTGATGGTGTTGGTTAATATACCGTTTTTCCATAAAAACATCACGATAAGAATGAATACAGCAAATACGGCTTGAAAACTCATCGCGAAGAAATACACGCCAAAAATGGTAGAATACCAATGAGGATCAAGTACCATCAGCCAGTCGAATGATGCAAAAGCTAATGAAAGCGCAAGGAAGAACATACCGGGGCCGCTGGTTCGGCGCATCAGGGTTTGAAGCCCCCAATTGCCGGTTTCGTCCATTTCAACCGACTTGGTATACATTCTGTAACCCAGAAAGCTCCAAAGACCAAAGTAAATGAACTGGCGAATCACAAAGAACGGGATATTTAAAAACGGAACTTTTCCTTGCAGTACAGGGTCATGAGCAACAGCTTCGGCATGGGTCCAGTGATAAAGTGTTCCCATTCCAAGAAGAATAGGAATGATAAAAATGGCCCATAAATAAAAATTGGCAGTGATGGCTTCCGGAATTCGACGGATAGCAACACTCCAGTGCGATCGTGTTAAGTGCTGAAGCAACACAAAAAACAGACTGCCTAAAGCTATACTGGAAAAGAAGACAAAATTTACCAGATATGAGAAGAAAAACTGATCTTGCTGTAAGAAATAACCAATACCGCTGGCCAAGAGTCCCACAACTCCCACACCGAACAAAGTTTTGGTGATGTTCATGCCCGAAGGAAATTCCAGGGTATCGATTAATTTAATTTTGCTCATAGTTTTTGAAAAACGTTTAATCTGAATTTATAAGCGTTGAATCACTTCTATTGCCCGTTTTCTGCCTCGCTAAGCGACTTGATGTAAGCGATTAGTGAACCGATCTCACTTTCACTCAGAAAATCGTAAGGTACCATGGTTGGTGGAAAACCTGCTACGATTTTAGCCTGGGGGTCTACAATAGATTCATGAATATATGCTGAATCGGCTATGACGGTTTCTCCACTTTCCAGTTCAACTTCATGGCCGAAAAGGTTTTTCCATGAAGGGCCTATAATTACTGAGCCATCCGTTGAGTGGCATGAGAAACAGGCGTTTTGTTCTGCAATTTGTCTGCCTCTTTCTGCACTTATTTCACCGCCTCCGCCGGCTGCAGCCGCTTCTTCAAGAGCCTGCCGGGCTGCCTGCTGTTCTTTGAAATTACTTCGAAGCGTTGTCAGATCTACATTATACTCTTTAATTTCATTTTCGGGTACATGCTGGCTGTATTGTAAAGCCCGGACATAAGCTACAATGGCCCATCGGTCTTCTACAGGAATCTGGTGAGCATAGGAAGGCATATTACGAATACCATTTGTGATCACTGAGAAGATATAACCGTCACTAACCTCACGCAAGCGTTCCTGATGGAAGGATGGCGCTGGTACAAAACCATAGCCGCCTTCCATAATAATGCCTTCTCCGTCTCCGGCCAAACCATGGCAGGGAGTGCAAAAAACGGCATATCGGTCTTTGCCGCGATAGATGAAAGACTTAGTAACATCAACGGGAATTTCGGTCACAAAAGTGCTGTCTTCAGTAATGCCTTGGTAATACTCTGTATTTTGCCGTAGATGTCCGCGTGCAATGGTTCCTTCAACCGGTCGCTGATTTACACGCCCGTCAGGAAAGAATATAGTAGACTCCTGGGGTTCAAACCGCATCTGTTGATCCATATTGGGATTTAGATGAATGGGCGGCTTTTTAGAAAGCTGTCCACGGCAAGACAATATCATGGGCAGGCTAAGAGCCAGAAATAATAAATACTTGGTTGCTTTCATCGGGTCTTTATGCAAACTAAAATTGAATTTATTCCTCGTCGTCATATATAGTTTCTATGTGGGTAGCGTCGGCATCACTGAATAATTTTGAAACTTTTTCCTCGGAAAAGAGATCATCTGAAGCTTCAACACAAACAAAAAAGCCATCATCAGAAGCCTTTTCAAAACGTTCGGCATTGAACAGCGGATTATGAAACCGTGGCAGGTTGTTGAGCGAGATCATTCCAAATACAGCGGCAAAAGCAGATAATAATACGGTAAGCTCAAAAGTAATAGGGATATAAATAGGGATGTTTATAAAAGGCTTTCCACTAATGTTTAAGGGATATTCATAGCCCATCACCCAAATCATAAGTGCCAGAGCTCCCACACAGCCCATAAGTCCGCCTACAAATACGATCCAGCCTAAGGGTGACTTATCAACTCCCATCGCTTTTTCCATTCCATGAATGGGGAAAGGGGCGTAGGTATCAAAATTACTATAACCTGATTTTCTTACGGCATCGGCTGCGTCAACCAGTTCTTTGGGATTACGAAACTCGGCTAATACGCCGTATACCTTTTTATTTTCTGTTGTCATAAATATCAGTTATTAAACAGTCTTTTCTTGTTTAACCATCGCGGGTTCCATACTTCCTTCAATAAATTCCTTGGTTTCGTCATCGTAGTTATGCGGATCGGCTTCCGGCATAGCTCCTTTAACTTCCGCAATGGCAACCATTGGCAAGAACCGCAGGAAGAGCAGGAAGAATGTAAAGAACAGGCCGAAAGTGCCAATGTAAGTCAAAATATCCCAGAAAGTTGGAGAAAAATAGTCCCAAGTAGAGGGTAAGAAGCTGGTAGCGAGTGACGCAACGGTAATCATAAACCGTTCAAACCACATCCCAATATTCACAATAATCGAAATGATAAAAGTGAGTGCTACATTTCGTCGTATGGACTTAAACCACAGGAATTGAGGCGTGATTACATTACAGAACATCAAAATCCAGAAACCCCAGGCGTAGGGACCGACCACATAAAGCCAGAAAATTCCTTGCTCATAAATATAGCCGCTGTACCAGGCGATAAAGCCTTCCAGGAAGTAGGCAAAGGCAACTAAATTACCCGTCAGCATCATTACGAGATTCATCTTTTCCATGATATCGATATTCATGATGTCTTCGAGCCCGTAAATTTTACGGGCGATGAGCATCAGCGTTAACACCATGGCAAAACCGGAATAAATCGCACCGGCAACAAAATAAGGAGGGAAAATAGTACTGTGCCAGCCCGGAACCTGGGAAACGGCAAAGTCGAAGGATACAATAGTGTGAACCGAAAGTACCAAAGGGGTGGCAAGACCGGCAAGAATCATATAGGCTTTTTCATAGTGCCACCAGTTTCTGAAGCTTCCTGTCCAGCCCAAGGAGGCGATACCGTACGAAATTTTAGCCATTTTACTTTTGGCTTTGTCACGCATGGTGGCAAAGTCGGGAATCAATCCCACATACCAAAACAGGAGTGAAACAGTGAAATAGGTACTTACCGCGAACACATCCCATAAAAGGGGACTACTGAAATTAGGCCACATACCCATTTGGTTGGGAATGGGAAAAACCCAGTAAATTACCCAGATACGACCTACGTGAATAGCCGGGAAAATTCCGGCACACATCACGGCAAAAATAGTCATCGCTTCGGCAAAACGGTTGATGGCGGTTCGCCAGCCTTGGCGAAAGAGAAAAAGAATAGCGGAAATCAATGTACCTGCGTGACCAATACCAACCCACCAAACAAAGTTTACAATAGCCCATCCCCAGCTTACCGTGTTATCCAACCCCCATATTCCAATACCTGACCAGATCAGATAGGTGATGGCCCCGAGGAGCGCAATCAACAGGATATTGGCAAGGCCAAATGCAAGATACCACAGTTTTGGAGTGGGTGAGAGAGGCGTTCGGGTAATTAACTCCGTAATACTCCCAAAAGTATGATCGCCTTTTACAAGTTTAGGCTCAGGTACATATTGATAATCTGTGCTCATCTTAAAAAATGCTTGGAATTAGGCCAATTTTGGATTTGGGTTTCGCAGTTCGGCAAGATACGAGGTTCTCGGCCTTGTATTCAGTTCTTCTAACATCAGGTAATTTCGGTTGTTTTGTTTTACCCGTGAAATTTCACTGTCAGGATCAGAGATGTCACCAAAATAAATGGCATCGGCAGGGCAGGCCTGTTGACATGCGGTATGAACGGAGCCGTCAACCGGCTTCATCGTTCTGCCGTCAGTTTCAATGTCTCTGTTTATCTTGGCACGATTTACCCGTTGTACACAATAGGTACATTTTTCCATAACCCCGCGGAAGCGGACAGTAACATTGGGATTCATTGCCATTTGAATGATCTCGGGATCATCGCCGTCTGTCAAGAATTCTTCAGAATAATTGAAGAAATTGAAGCGACGCACCTTATATGGACAGTTATTTTCGCAATACCTGGTTCCTATACAACGATTATAGGTCATTTGGTTGATACCGTCCTCGCTATGAGTGGTCGCCGCGACAGGACATACCTGCTCGCAGGGCGCCAGTTCACAATGCATACAGGGAACCGGCTGGTGAAGCGCGATAGGATCGGCAATATCTCCGTCATAATAGCGGTCAGTACGAATCCAATGCATTTCACGACCGCGGCTTACTTCACGCTTGCCAATAACCGGGATATTATTCTCGGCCTGACAGGCAAGGGTACAGGTACCACATCCTACGCAGGTATTCAAATCAATAGCCATGCCCCATTGTGGTTCGTAATCGGGGTATTCATCTTCGTTCATGGCATCAAAAATAGACAGCGGACTGTCAGCACCCTGTTCCTCAGCATAAGCTTCGCCGGGCAGGTCTGCGCCGTAAGCCTCAAAATAACTGGAAAAGTCAGGGTTTTCGCGATATTCCTGCAAAGTGGCATGACGCAATATCGAACGGCCTTCTACAGAATGATGATCTTGCGTACAGGCAATTTCATATAACGTTCCGGTATTTTCGACCGAAATATCTGTTGCGTAAAGCATATGTTCGGTTGTACGCAAGGGGTAAGTATTTACCCCTGCTCTGTCTGCTACGCGCCCCATTCCTTCATGGCCATAACCAACAGTAATAGTGATGCTGTCATCGGCATGACCTGGTTGAACCCAGGCAGGAATTTTAACAGTTGTACCGTCAACGGTAATAGAAACGACTTCTACCTCGGCTTTTCCTAAGCCGGCCGCTTCAACACCTAAGGCATCAGCTGTTTTTTTGCTCATCAGAGCAACGTTATCCCATGTGATTTTTGTCATGGGTTTGGGAAGCTCCTGAAGCCATGCATTATTAGCGAATCGACCGTCGAAAATGGTATCATCAGGACGGATTACTAATTCTATACCTTCGGATGACTCTTTTTTAGCTGTAAATTCATTAGCCCGGGCATTAAAATTACCGGAAATACTTACAGAAACTTCAGGGAAGATTTCTTCGCCGGCTAAGCCGTCGTGTAGAGTTTGTTCCCATTGAGTAGTGAAATTATTCGGATAAAAAGAGCGCCATGTTTCCTGAACGAGATCATAGGCATTGCCCTGCTCCCCGGTCAGAATCATATTCAAAAATTCTATATCGCTGACTCCGTCATACAGAGGCCTTACCTGAGGCTGAACGATGGAGCGTATTCCCGTGTAGGAAAAACCATCGCCCCAGGCTTCGAGAAAATGAGCACGATTAACGTGCCAGTTGGCCTCACTCGAAGTTTCATCATAATAATCGGAAAGATGGATAACCTGCTGGGCGTTAGAAAGTGCTCCTTCAAGATTAATGTCAGCCGGGGCGGTAAATACCGGGTTTGTTCCCACAAATACCACGGCATCAATATTGCCGTTGTTGAGTTCATCAACCAGCTCGCTAAATCTGATCTGATTATTTCGATCACTAAGATGAGGCGCTTCATTATAAGTTACCGTGTTTCCGGCATTGCCAAGCGCTTTGTTGATTGCCGAAACCACGGCATGTAAATCAGGATTGTGCATGCGTCCTACCGTGACAATAGAATCGCCACGATTATCAAGTAATTCTTCCGTGAGGACGGGAATCCATTCATGGTCGGAAAATTGGTTGCTGTAGCCGCTGAAGGCTGAAAGTCCGCTAACTGAATTGGAAAGCTCGGCAGCCAGCGCATACAGGAACTGCTCAATATCGCTCGTTTTCATACGAAGGCGATTGTCTGCGTTGGAGCCGGTAAGTGTATAAGTGCTTTCGATGGAATAGAAGCGCGACATTGCTTCTTCCGTGGCCATCACTCTTCTGCCGTCGGCAAACTGTCTTGTATTTTCTACACTGTTTTTAGTGGAGGCGGGATTTAGAAAATCATCGTCAAAAGATACAATAACTTTTGCTTTATCAAACCAGTTGATGGTTCTCAGTCGTTGTCCAAAGGCAATATTGGTGCCTTCGAGAGCATTATTTTCTCCAAAAGGCTCGTAGGTGATCCATTGAGCATTGGGAAACTTTTCTTCAATTTGGTCTTCCAGGCGGTTATAAGTAGGGGAAGAATTGGCTTCTGCGACAAAAGCGATTCTGCGACCGGTATCTGAAAAATAATCGGCACAAAATTTTCTGAAGTCCTCAACAGTAGAACGCTGGCCGTCTCTTCGTACAAATTTGGAACGGTCAGGGTCGTATAAGTTAAGGATTGAAGCCTGTCCAAAAATATTCGTTTTACCTCCGCTGCCGGGGTGAAGTCTGTTCCCTTCAATTTTAACAGGGCGGCCCACGTGGTTTTCAACCGTAATACCTTCAAGCGCATCCATAAAAGGAAAAGCCGTAGCATATTCCAGTGGATTGCCGGGCAGTACTTCTTCCGGCATTTTAGTATAAGGCAGGATTTTTTGAACGGGACGCCGGCAGGCAGCAAAGCCCGCGAGCGCAATGGAAGCGCCCATCACTTTTAAGAAACTGCGGCGGGAGACATCATCCGTTAATTCACTTCCATTTTCCGGAAATTCGCGATGAAGAAATTTTTCATACTCTTCATTTTTGGCAAGTTGGCCTAAACTTTTCCAGTAATTTGGTTTTAAAGTTTCTTCGCTCATTCTGTTACGATTGAGTTAATTCAGATTCGTTGGATTTGAAATACTTATTAATAGTGACAGGTCTGGCAGTATGTCGGGGGATTTATATTGTTTTTAGCAACAAGTTTTCGCCCCAGTTCTAATTGATTTGCTGCTTTATAGCCCATGGTTGTAACTTCATCGACAGGGCGTACATATTTTTCAGGATTTCGGTGGCAGTCAAGACACCAGCTCATACTTAAAGGTTCTGCCTGATAAACCACTTCCATTTTATCTATACGTCCGTGACAGCTTTCACAGCCCACACCAACATTAACGTGAGCGGCATGATCGAAATAAGCATAATCGGGCAGGTTATGCACGCGAATCCATTCAATTGGTTCACCCGTTTCCCAGCTTTCGCGAACTTTAGCCAGTTTTGGGCTATCTGTTGCAATCTGTGCATGGCAATTCATGCAGGTTTGGGTGGGGGGTACTGTTGCAAACTGTGACTCAAAAACAGTGGTATGACAATACTGGCAATCAATATCGAGCTTGCCGGCATGTAACTGATGGCTGTAAGGGACGGGTTGTTCCGGGGCATATCCAACAGCTTTATATTCGGGAGAAAAATAATACCAGATTCCTGCTACTAAAGCCGTCATGAAAATAATAAGCCCGAGCAAAAGTCGTTGTGGAACCTCATCTGCCCATTTTGGGAAAATCTGAGCCATAAGTTTTGTAGAATTTAATCGTTCTATTAATAATTAACGAGTCTCAAAGTTTCGGCATGAAGGTATGGAAAATCAGACTCTTTTAGTACCCATAAAAATAGCTTCTTTCATATTTATACCGATTCTAAATAGAGTGGTTTTCATCAGAAGCAAAAGCCAAAATAAGTCGGTTAAGATATAAGGTTTTTTATAGAAATGCTGACCAAAAAGGGCTGAAAACTTGGCAGGTTTAAGGATAAAATTTAAACTGCTATAGGATTTGATTCTTCTTACCTTAAGCGAAAATTGAAAAGACTTAAACGTAATAATTTAATTGTTTCTTGATGGATGCTCAGGAACCGGTAACTATTGATCTCTTTAAAGATATTAGTCTTGGCAAAGCTATCGCCGTCATTTTGCTGATAAGCGGACTTGCTTTCGTGTTTCTAATCTGGCTGATTTATTATAAAGGAGGCAGTGATTACACTTCTGATTTAATTACCAGTCTGCCCGCACTTAATGCCTTATTAAACAGCACAAGCGCCGTACTCTTACTGTTCGGGTATAAAGCTATTCGCGAGCGAAAGTTCGGGCGCCACATGCGGTTTAATCTAACCGCTTTTGTTACGTCATCCTTCTTTCTTATCAGTTACGTGATTTATCACAATTTTCATGGCAGTACTCCTTTTACGGGTGAAGGTATTATTCGTCCCATCTACTTTTTTATCCTGATCTCGCACATCATCCTTTCTGCCCTGGTGATGCCAATGATTTTAACCAGCTTTTATCTGGCTTTTTCGGGAAAGCTAAAGCTTCATCGCAAAGTTTCTAAAGTGACGTTGCCGGTCTGGCTGTATGTTTCGGTAACGGGAGTGATGATTTTCTTTATGCTTCGAATCTTTGGATAAGAAAATGAGAAAGACAGACGTGCCATGGTTGAAAACACGCATGTCTTATTGTTTTAAGAAGACCTGAAAACGTGGTAATTGCTCAGGCTCCATCTTATCTGATTGATAGTAATTTTTACCACGGTGGCAATAGGGATGGCAATGAGCATACCCAGAATTCCCGCAGTTTCTGCTCCAATAAGGATAATGAATATAACAGCAACCGGATGAATATTGGCTGACCGGGAAAAAATCAGCGGCTGGAGTACAAAATTATCCAGCGCCTGTACCAGCAGAATGGTTATGACACAGGGCAGGACCAGTGAAAAATTGCCTGTTTCAATAATCGAAACGATGGCAGACAAAATATAACCGATAAGAGGTCCCAAATAGGGAATGGTGTTGGCGAGTCCCACAGCGATACCCACCGAAAGAGCGTTATTCAGGCCAACGATAGAAAGCCCGATCCATGAAGTGAGGGCAACGATCAGACTTTGCAGTAATACACTTCGAAAATAGATGCCAAGACGGTTTTCAATTTTATCAATAAGGCTGAGAGTGGTTTCGAAATATTTATTAGGTACCAGTTGCAAAATATCGCGGCGAATTTTACTGCCGTCTTTAAGAAAGAAGAAGGTTGCAAAAGGAATGACCAGGGCAGCCCAAAATATATTGGTGAAGATACCGATAATATTGCTTAGGGCTGAAGACAATTCACCGACACCAAATAACTTACTCACAATTTGAGTAAGGCTGTCACTCAAAAAGCCGGGAGATAAAAAGGTAAAATTTTCGATCAGGCGTTGTTCAATCTGACCGGCAATATTTTGAATATTTTCAACATTGAGCTGTTTTGCAAGCTCTACCATTTGGGCCGCGACAATAGGTATGACATTGGTGGAAATCCAAACGAGAATAAGAATGAGCGCACTCAGGGTAGTGACGATAGCGAATGTTCGATTCAGTCCTGTAGCCTGCATGCGGTTAACCAGCGGATCGAGAATATAACTTAAAACCATCGCGATAACGGCATAGCCCACAAGTGTGCCGTAGTAATACAGCAAAAGGGCAAGAATTGTGATCCCCGCCAGTACTAAAACTGATTTTACAAGGCGCTCGAGAGTGAGATTTTTCATTGGTCGATTTCCTGCATTAGCTCATCCAAATATTTATAAATGTCGGATGGAGGATAGCCCCGCCGGGCTAAATAATCGAAGACTTTCTTTTTCCGTTTGAATGGATCATCTTCTTTTAAAAATCGCTTTTTGCGCGTTAAAACCAAAGTTAAAAAAGTTTTATTCAGATTTTCATCCTTAAATACTTTTTCAGTGCTTTGATGAGCAACATCCTTGGAAATTCCCTTTTTATAAAGATACGATTGAATTTTTACCGGTCCCCACTTTTTCAATCTGTACTTTTCGGAGGCATATTTTTCTGCAAAACCGGTGTCATTGATGAAGCCTTTTTTCTGCAGTTCATCAAGAACATTTTTAATCACTTCTGCCGGATAATCTTTTCTTCGTGCTTTATCCAGCAACTCTTTCCGGGCATGATCGCGGCGGCTGAGAAGATTCAGGAAATATGATTTAATAGCAAACCGTCCTTCTTCTTGCTGGAGCTTTCTGAAAAGCAACGGCGTCACTTCAACACCTTTTGTCAGCTTGAATTTCAGCAGCGTTTGCTCCGCGACCCCGAGCAGAAATTCATCATCCACAAAAAGGGAATACCGCTCTTTGTTCTTTTTTTGAATGCTGATGGATGAAATTACTGCCGGCAGATTTGGTTCTGCTTCATCAGCCATCACTAATCATTACTTTCAGCTTCTTCTTTTTTCTGCTCGCCGTTGGTTTTGACTTTATCCTGATGCTCCTCGGGATTCATTTCAGCCCGTACTCTGGCCGCAATTTTTTCGGTAAGCTCGGGATCGGCTTCAAGAAATTCGATCGCATTATCGCTGCCCTGGCCGATAGGTTCACCTTCGTAACGATACCAGCTTCCACGCTTTTCGATGATGTCGAATTCAACCGCCATATCCAGAATTTCAGCCATTCGGGAGATGCCCTTTCCATAAATAATATTGAACTCAACCACTTTGAAAGGTGGGGCCACTTTGTTTTTCACCACTTTTACTTTGGTTCGGTTACCCACTACATCGCTGCCTTGTTTGAGAGAACCGATTCGTCGAATATCCATGCGAACGGATGAATAAAATTTGAGGGCTCGCCCTCCGGAGGTAGTCTCTGGATTACCAAACATCACCCCGATTTTTTCACGAATCTGGTTAATGAAAATAACCGAAGTGCGTGTTTTATTGATAATACCGGTGATTTTACGCATCGCTTGCGACATCAGCCTCGCTTGCAGGCCCATGTGGGAATCACCCATTTCACCTTCGAGCTCGGCGCGCGGTACCAGGGCGGCTACAGAGTCAACGACGATCACGTCCAGGGCGGCTGAACGGATTAAGGTTTCGGTTATCTCGAGTGCCTGCTCGCCGCTGTCGGGTTGTGAAACGAGCAGTTCATCGGTATTGATACCCAGATTTTTAGCGTATCGGGGATCAAAGGCGTGTTCTGCATCGATGAAGGCTGCGTAACCACCGGCTTTTTGCGCTTCGGCGATGACATGAAGAGATAAAGTTGTCTTTCCGCTTGCCTCGGGACCATAAATTTCTGTAACGCGTCCGCGCGGAACGCCGCCAATTCCTAAAGCAGAATCAACCATCAGAGAACCTGTTGAAATGCAGGGAACATTTCGGGTCGCTTCATCACCCAGTCGCATGATGGTGCCTTTGCCGTGCTGCTTTTCTATCTGGCCGATGGCCATTTCAAGTGCTTTGCCGCGATCGTTATTCTCAGACATAATAAATTGTTTTTACTTTTTTAATTTTCACCCGACAATATATCAATAAAATGACAACATAGTGTCAGTGTGTTTTAAGGTTGATTAAATATTAGCATACTAATGCACGGGCTATTACACAAAGTTTCACCAAGGAGCGCGAAGATTCACAAAGACTTTTCTAGCATAACTTCGAGCATATTTGTGGTTCTTTGTTGAAATAGTTTTTCCAAATCCCTACAAAATTAAGCGCTTGATTCCATTTTTAAGAAGGTTGACATTGAAGTTAACTAATAAACCTAATTTATAGTTACCCAACCGTAAATAAGTTAGTAATTGAGCAACATGTACATCTGTAAAGGTCTCTACTGTTTTAATTTCTACTACCAGTTTATTTTCTATAACTAAATCCATTCTGTAACCATGATCAAGTTTTACAGATTTATAAACAATAGGCATCGGTTTTTCAGTTTCTACCGAAATATTTTTATCTGTCAATTCTTGAGAAAGACATCGTTGGTAAGCTGATTCAAGCAAGCCGGGGCCTAGCTGGCGATGAACTTCAATCGCCGCACCGATCGTTATATTTGATAATTTTTCAACATCCATTATTGCTCCCTTCGGGTAACTTTGTGTCTCCTTTGCGACACTTAGTGCCATAGCTGTTTCGCAAAGTTGCTCAAAGAAGCACTAAGATTCACAAAGATTTTCTATAAGTAAGACCCTTCAGAAAGCAAATCCTTACAAAAAATTATGGATTTATTTGTTTTACAACAGTTGCAAGCTCTTCAATAGCTTGTTCAATTTGTTGAGTGGTGATGTATGGAGCCGGGCCTATTCTTAAAATGTCAGCCCTCGCATCGGTGAAAACACCGTTTTCGAGCAGCTTGGCGCGTATGGTTCGTGCAAAAGGAGACCGAAGGGCCAGAAAGCCACCATTCTGCTCAAGCGGACGATCATGCCGCAGTTTGATGATGCCCGGATCAAAACCCTGCTCTAAAAATAACTTTTTAAGCAACTTCACCTGGTTTAGATACTGCTCTCGCAAAACCGAAGGCGTCAATCCCTGCTCTTCAAAAAACTCCACCACTTTAGCCGCCCGAAATTGAGAAGTCGAGTCATAAGTCCCGCTGGCAAAACGTTGATTACCGTCATCGTAAGAAACTTGTTCATCATTCTGAGGTTTATCCAAAGTGCTGAATGAAGCAAACCAGCCTGTTACGGCGGGACGCAACTCGCAATCTTCAGGATAGCGCAGAAAGCAGTTTCCTTCACCCCATTGCAGATATTTATAGCCGCCAATCAGGAAATAGCAATCTTCAAGCCCGGCCTGTTGGAGTGAGATCGGAACTGTATTTGTTCCGTGATAATCATCAACCAGCAAAGGCACGTTATGATTACGAGCCACTTCAGCAATTTCAGAGAGATGTTGATTTACAATTCCGCTTTCAAAATAAACGCGCGAGAGCATGACGGCGGAAGTCTTGCCATCAATCTCCTTCCTAATTTGATTTGCAATTTCATCTGAATGGCCTTCAACCGAAACAATTTGCAGGCCTTCTTCATTGAGGCGTTGAAGCTGGCGGGACAGGGAATGGAATTCACTATCAGTAGTGATGATTTTTGGTTTACTTTTCAAATCAAAACTCGAAAGCCACGCCACCAGCAGTTGATGCGTGTTTTGTCCTAAGCAATACAGGCCATTGGCATCATCATAATAATTCCGTAGATAGTTACGCAGCGTTTCTGTTTTTTCGAAGGCGGTATCCCATTTGTTATCAACTAACTTCGCAGTGGTTGAAAATGATTCTCTAAGTCCCTCGAGAGCTACATCAGGCCAGGCCTGATGAGAATGCCCAGAAAAAAGCAGACGGTTGGCTACATCGAAGTGTTTGTAATGTGGTTGAAGGCTTTTGGCTAATGTATTTATTTCATCCATATATTTGTTTTTTTTAAATCCTAAGCACTAATGACCAAAATTCGAAGTAAGTTTCCCATTTTGAATTTTGATCATTCGAATTTCGGATTTCCTAAATTTCAGAGCGAATCTCCCATAAATCGGGGAAGATCCGTTTGTGGAGGGTGTTGCGGAGGTAATCCACACCGCTTGAGCCGCCGGTTCCCATCTTATTGCCGATAGTCCGTTCCACCATCTTTACGTGGCGATACCGCCACTCCTGCAAGCCTTCATCAAAGTCAATGAGCAGCTCACACAGCATAGCGGTCTCGGGATCATCATTCATAACATCCACCAAAATTTGTTGATTCTTTTCTGATGGCGGGTACAGTAAAGCTCCTTCTTTTTGACGTTCGGGAATTTCAACATCATAACCTTTTTGTTGCAAGTACATACAAAAACATTCCCAAAGAGTAAGTTCTTTCATGCGTGATTTCATCCGCTCAATATTCTTTGGCTCGTTTTCGTAGGCTTTAAAAACATGGGTAGAATGGTGGCCGCACAAAATTTCCACTTCCCGAAATTGTACAGACTGAAATCCGCTTGCTTCATCCAGAAATCCCCGAAAGCTATTGAATTCAAGCGGAGTCATTGTTTCCAGGATATCAATCTGGGCCACCATTGTTTTGAGGATCGTGAGTACACGTTTCATCGTTTTTACGGCGCCCCAGGTTCTTCCTGATTTCAAATCATTCCTAAGCTTCCCGAACTCATGCAAAATCTGTTTAAACCAAAGCTCATAAGTTTGGTGAATGATGATGAACAGCATCTCATCATGCTCTGCAGGTTTCGATTTGAGTTGCTGAAGGTCAAGCAATTCATCAATTTTTAAATAGTTTCCGTAGGTAAGTTTCATCTATCGATTTCGTTTTTGCTGTTATGGGAACCTTTGAAAAACTTGCATCATCCTGTCATGTCTGACAAGATTGTAGGAAAACAGTTTAATAAGAAACTTTAGCATACATATTGAAACAAATTCAACACTTACAAGGTTTTTTTGCAGATTCCTTGATGGATAATAGGCAGAATTTAGGATAGTCTCTATTTTCATTCTGTTTTTGCGGGATGTGAAGAAAATTGCTTAGATTTGGCACCCTAAAAAGAAAAGCATTTATGAGTATTTTAATAGCAGACAGTGGCGCCACTAAAACCGAGTGGTGCCTGGTTTCCGGCAGTGAGACAACCATTTTTGAGACCGAAGGGCTTAATCCCTATTATCATTCTACTGAAAGCATCAAAGATGTTCTTGAACAGAATTTGGTGCCAAAACTAAAAGATGTAAGGGTTGAGAAGATCTTTTTCTATGGGGCCGGATGTGATGGTAAAGAAAAAGAACAAGTTGTTAAAAAAGCGCTTGAGGCAGATTTTCCTGATTCTGTCATCCACGTATGGCATGATTTATTGGGAGCCGCCCGCGCGTGCTTTCTGAATGAAGCGGGAATCGCCTGCATTTTAGGTACCGGTTCAAATTCATGTCTATATGATGGCCGGGAAGTGATCGAGCACATTCCGTCACTTGCTTTTATTTTAGGTGATGAAGGAAGCGGCGGCTATTTTGGAAAGAAGCTGATCAACCATTATTTCCGATTTGAGTTGCCTGATGACTTAAAGGATGATCTGGAAAAAAAATATAATATGTCTCTAAGCTATATAAGTAAGGAATTATATGACGGATCACAAAAAAGTCGTTTCATAGCATCTTATGCATCCTTTTTAGGGGAGCATTCCGATCACCCGTTTGTTCAAAAAATGCTTCAGGAAGGCTTCGAAAACTTTATCACCCGAATTGTAATGAAGTACACGAATGCCGCTGATTATAGAGTTAGTTTCATTGGCTCTGTTGCTTATTCACATCAGGACATCATCAAAGATATTCTGCAAAAAAACGGCATGAAGCCGGGACAATTTATTCGCAAGCCGATGGATCGGATGGTGGAGTTTCATTCTAAAGGGAATAAGGTATAGGGGTATAAAGGTATAAGATTTTTATCTCTGTGGTTCTCTGTGTTGACTCCGTGAAGCTCTGTGAAATTATCCACAGTTCACATTTTAATATTTAAGCACGATTTTATGATCGACACTCATTGCCACATCTATTCAGAACAATTTGATGAAGACATCCAGGAAGTGCTTGGCCGAGCATCCAAAGCAGGGGTGAAACATATTTTTATGCCGGCTATTAATTTTGATTCATTACCAAAGATGGATCAGCTTCAGCATTCCCAAATTAAATTTCATAAGATGGCAGGCATTCATCCCACTGAAATTAATGAGGGAGTCAGTACGACCGAAGATGAACTATTAAAATTTTGTTCGGAAGAAGATATTGTGGGCGTAGGCGAAACCGGCCTTGACTATTATTGGAGTGATGATTTTAAAAACGAGCAGCAGGAAAGCTTGCGAATTCACTGCAAGGTTGCGAAAGCAGTGAAAAAGCCTATCATTTTGCACAATCGTGAAAGTACTGATGATTTATTAGGTATTATCGAAGATGAGCAGGATGGAAGCTTGGCCGGAATCTGGCATTGTTTTAATGGCTCGATTGATGAAGGAAAACGCGCCATAGATCTGGGACTACAATTAGGCATCGGCGGCGTACTGACCTTCAAAAATGCAGGAGTGGATGAAACAGTAGCAAAACTTCCGGTTGAAAATATGATGCTTGAGACTGATGCTCCTTATTTGACCCCATCACCTAACCGGGGCAAACGAAACGAGCCTTCTTTCGTGAAATTCACGGCAAAGCGGCTGGCGGAAGTTAAAGATATTTCTTTGGATGAAGTGATAAGCCGAACTTCGAAAAATGCTCTTCGATTATTTGGAGGCCACGAAAATACGGAAACACAAAAAAATTAGTGTTTTTGTGTTTTCGTGGCTACTCAATCAAAGAAAAACCAAGCTTTTTTAAGACAGAAAATTTTTCAAAATAGGGAGGTGGCAAAAAGATATTTTTGAATTCCTGTCTTAGTAGAAATTCTGCCCGTAACTGGTTAAATCGCTCGCCTCTTTCTTCAAAATGACGGTCGATAATATTCTGCAACTCCGCTTCATACTTTTTTATCGAGTGCAGTTCAACCAAAAGTTCAGAAAGGGTTTCAAAATGGGAAAGGGGTTCAGCAAAAATATGCTTTTGGTGATTTTGTGAGTGATCAGGCTTTGGAATATTAAAGTAATCAAGCAGCGCATCTGCCACTAACCTTGAAGCATTTTCTTTAGCTTGGATTGAATATCCCGCAATATGTGGTGTTTTTATGAAGGTTTTTTCAGCCGATCTTAAATTCAGCTCCGGCTCATTTTCCCATACGTCCAGAATAAAATCGTTGATTGTACCACCTTCAAAAGCATTCAACAGCGCTTGTTCATCCACAACTCCCCCGCGTGCAGTGTTAATAACGAGTTGAAAGCTGGAGGTTGAAAGTTTTTCAGCATCTAACCAATGATAAGTGGGGTAGCTCCCGACAGTTGTCAGAGGTGTATGGAATGACAAAACATCACATTTCAGCACTTGTTCTAAAGATGCTGATTTGAAATTTGAATTTTGCTCTTCTCTCGGGGGGTCATAGCCTACAGTTGAGATTCCAAGTTTTTCCAATAATTCAATCACTTCGCCGCCCACATTTCCCACACCGATAACGCCAACCCTTAGCTTTTCTAAATTTCGATCCCGTTGTTCAGCCCAAATCAATAAAGCGATTGCGACATATTCAGCAACCGATCGGGCATTACACCCGGCGGCATCAGCAAAAGTGATATCATTTTTGTTAAGATAGTCGATATCAACATGATCGGTGCCTGCTGAGGCGGTTCCGATGAATTGCAGACTTTCAGGAATTTCCGGCAGTGTGTGTTCATTAACAGGAATAACGGTTCGCACCAACAGGGCGTGGGCCCAATCAATTTCGGGAGAGAATCCCTTTGCCGGATCAAAAAGTGTCAGGTTGATGTTTTCCGACAAGTAAGATCGTATGTTATAGATATATTGATCGGCTAAAACGTTGATCATCAAAAAGTTTTGTATTTTCTTTTTCAAAAGATAAAGATTCTTCATGAAACTTGGTGATGCTTAGTGGAACTTGGTGAAATAGCTGTTTCACCAAATGACGCAAAGGAGGCGCTAAGTTACACAAAGGTATAATTTGAATACTTCATGACTTCAAAATCATTCAATCCGGTATCAATTATTCGAAAAAAACGGGACGGAGAAATCCTCACCCGCGATGAAATTTCTTTTTTGATTGATGAATTTACCAAAGACCGGTTGCCCGATTATCAAATGAGCGCTTTTTTAATGGCTTCGTATTTGAATGAACTGAATGAAGATGAAGCCTCAGCCTTAACGCAGTCCATGCTGCATTCGGGGAAAATCTTAGATCTCAGCGACATTCCCGGCAAAAAAGTGGATAAACATTCCACCGGCGGGGTGGGCGATAAGCTTTCCCTCATCCTGGCCCCGATTGTAGCCAGTTATGACGTGCCCGTCCCGATGATCTCAGGCCGCGGACTCGGCCATACCGGGGGCACGCTTGATAAAATGGAATCTATCCCCGGGTTTACTGTTGATATTTCTCTGGATCGCTACCGACAAATCTTGTCAAAATGCAAAATGGTGATGGCAGGCCAAACTGAAGAAATCGCACCAGCCGACAAGCGTCTTTACTCATTGCGCGATGTAACGGCTACGGTTGAATCAATCCCGCTAATTGCCGGGAGTATCATGAGTAAAAAGCTGGCTGAGGGGATTGATGCGCTGGTTTTAGATGTAAAGTTTGGCTCTGGTGCTTTTATGAAGACGCCTGAAGATGCCCAAAAGCTGGCAGAAACGCTGGTAGCTATCGGTGAAGATTTTGGGAAGGAAACAGTGGCTTATATTACCAATATGAACCAACCCCTGGGTTATAAAATCGGAAATTGGTTGGAAGTGAAAGAAGCGATGGAAGCGTTGCAGGGTGAAGGTCCGGATGATGTGATGGAAGTAAGCCACATGCTGGCAGGCACGATGATCAAACTGGGAGGAAAAGCCGGAACGGTTGCCGAAGGTATTGAAATGAGTGAGGAAGCGGTTGTCAACGGACAGGCATTCGAAAAATGGCTGGAATTAACCAAAGAACAAGGCGGCAATATTGACGTGCTCAGGGAGTTAGGGAAATACCCGGAAGCGAAATTTAGCTTTAAATTTGAGGCCGAATCCTCCGGATATGTTACTGCAATTGATGCTTATAAAGTGGGTATCGCATCACTCGAACTGGGTGCGGGACGAAAAACGAAGGAAGATAAAATTGATCCCGCGGCAGGAATCATTTTGAAACACAAATCCGGCGCGAAAGTAAAAAAGGGTGAAACATTGGCGGCGGGTTTTACGAACAATGATACAGCCATGGAAACAGCAACAGGTATTTTGAAAGATGCTTTTTTAATCACCCGTGAAAAACCGTCATGTTCATCCATGATCACTCACCGAGTGGATAAAGAAGGCATGCATGAATTATCGGATTAGCACAGCATTTTGTATTATATTTACTTAATAGGTGAAATATTGTTTATGCTACCCGTCGGTCTGATGGGTAAATTCAATAGTACAAACAGAATTACTTAAAGTCGGCGCAACACTAATAAAAAAGAGATAACATTATGTTTAAACGATTTGTACGTGCCCTAAAATCACTATTCGGCGGATTTGTAAGTTCGATGGAGGATCCAAAGCTTATTCTTGAACAGAATATTCGTGATTTGAATGACCAAATTCCCCAGATGAATGAAAATATTGCCACGGTTAAGGCCAATATGATGATGCTTCAAAAAGAGGTGAAGAAGTATGAAAAGCGCATCCAGGACCTTACCGCTAAAATAAGATCGGCGATTGAAGCCGACCGCGATGACATTGCCGAGGGATATGCGCTTCAACTCGAAAAAGCGAAAGAAAATATTGGTACTTCAAGAGAACAGATGAAGTTTGCTGAACAGGCTTATGAAAAGGCGCTGAAGGTAAAAAAGGCATTTATTCGTGAGAAAGACCGTAAAATTCAGGAAGCCAAAGAAGCTTTACGTGCCAGTGAACGTGCGGAATGGCAGGGAAGAGTGGCCGATGCTCTCGAACAGTTTGAAACCGGCGGGATCGATCAAACTCATGATGAGATGGTAAGCCGTCTAAATGAACAAACGGCTAAAAATGAAGCCCGTATGGAAATGGCCCTTGACAGCTTTGATACCCAGGCTATGGAAATTGAGGCAAATGCCGAAAAGTTACGTGCCCATGAACTCGTTCAGCAATTTAAGTCTGAGATGGGGAAAGCAGAAGCTCCCGAAAAGGGAAAAAGTGCAGGCGCATCAGATGAACAGGAAATTGAGATCGAAGAAGAGTCAGCTGAAAAAGAAAAGGGCAAAACTATTGGTAATAAAAACCGTACTAAACAGTAATCAGTGAACAAAATTTAGCTCTCCAAAGGAGAGCTTGCTAACTACTAAACTAATGGACAGCCGCAACGAACGCGAACGTTTAAAAGAGGAATATAAGGCGCATTATCGCAAAATGCGGGAGGATAGGGAACGGCTCAATCGGGCGAAAAAAACGCAGAATATCACTCAGGCACTCAAAAGCATGGACAAGAGCCAGATGCTGGAATCGTTTGATGATTTCCTTCATTCCGTGAAGCGGCGATTGGTTTCAGTCGAAGCTCGTTTAGATGTTGCAATGGACAGTTTGCTGGAAGGCCAGGAGGAAACTGTACGGGAGCAGGAACTTGATGAAGAAATGAGCAAGGAAAATGCCAGGGATACGCTTCGGCAAGTAAAGATGGAAATGGGTCTTTTATATAAAGAAATTGAACGCCAGGCGGGTTCTATCAATGTGAGCAAAACGATTGGAAGCGGTTCATCCGAAACCGTTTCTGAAGACCAAACCGGTGAAGAATCAAGCGAAAATTAGCGGTAGTTATGAGTGAGGAACAATCTATTAATTTTACGAAAGAAGCTTTTTTGCACCCATTGAATTTAGGTGTGCTGCTGATTACCGTCATTTCGGCTTTTGCAACGGGTGATATAGGTCTGCTCCCAAACGTAATTCTTACCATGGCCTTTGGCGTCGAGCTGATGTATCTGGGGATTGTGCCCCGGCTACCCCGTTTTCGCGAGAACGTCAAAATGAAAAAAATGCGGGAACGTGACCCGGCCGACAAGGCAAAATCGACCTTTCAGGGGCTGGATCGCAAAAGTCAAAAGCGATTTTTGATCTTAAAGCGGCTGGATAAACTGATAAAAGAGAATTTCGATAAGCTGCCGTACAGTTCACAGGGACTGTTGGAAAGCATCCGTAAGAAAATGAAAGAATTGATTTCAAACTACCTCACCCTGCTTGATCTGCACAAGCGCTACCAGCTTTACATGAATACGTCAGTTGAGGAAAGCCTGAAGGCTGAAATTGCAAGCGAGGAAGAGAAAATTGAGCAGTTAACATCAGATCGGCTTAAACGCACCAAAAAACGTCGCCTTGGAATTCTGAAAAAGCGCATCAAAAAGTTTGATATCGCCAAGGAAAAGTATTTAATCACTGAAACTCATCTTGAAACCATCGAAGATGCCATTCATTATATTTATGAGCAGTCGATGACCATGAGCAATCCCGAGGAAATCGGCTTTCAACTCGATAACCTACTCGAAGAAGTGGAAGAAACCTCCCGGCTTATCGGCGATCTCGAAAGTGATATTTTGCCCCTGCATTCCGACCTTGATGATATGGATTTAGATTCGGATTTTCTGGAGATAGATGAAGAACAGGAAACAGAATCAAAATCGGCTAATACCGCAAAACGAGTTAAGGAATAAATTTTATGAGTCAAATATATAAAACCATCATCTTTGAAACAGATGATCGTGGAATTGCTACTGTACAAATCAATCGCCCCGAAAAGTTAAATGCTTTGAATGATGAGGTGCTTAATGAGCTTGCAGAGGTGTTTAAAGCCATTCAGGTAGATAAAGAAATCACAGCTGTAATTGTTACGGGGTCGGGCGAAAAGGCATTCGTGGCAGGGGCGGATATCAAAGAATTACGGGAGCTTAATAAACGTTCGGGACGAATGACTTCCCAAAAAGGACAACAAATTTTTCAGCTTATTGAAGACAGCCGGGTTCCCGTGATTGCCGCGGTCAACGGGTACGCGCTCGGGGGCGGAGCGGAACTGGCAATGGCATGTCACCTGCGCATCGCCGGTAAAAATGCTGTTTTCGGATTGCCGGAAGTAGGCCTGGGACTCATTCCCGGATACGGCGGAACGCAACGGCTAAGTCGAATTGTGGGACGTGCCCGCGCACTTGAAATGATTTTGACAGGCAAACCAGTGAAGGCTGTGGAAGCTCATCAAATGGGACTGGTGAATGAAGTTACGGATGAGAACCCTGTAGATGCCGCCCGAAAACTGCTTGAAAAGATTCTTAAAAATGGTCCGGTAGCAATTAGAAGTGCCATCAAAGCAATTTATCACTCTGACTATCGCAAAGGCTATCAAGTAGAAGCCGACCTGTTTGGCGGGCTATGCGAAACTGAGGATTTTGTTGAAGGTACTTCGGCCTTTTTAGAAAAGCGAAAACCTGAGTTTAAAGGGAGTTAGGTCTAAGGGTATAGGGAAATAAGGTATAGGGGATTGGATGGAAAGCGATTATGAAATAAGTGATGAGTTTTATTCCGTTGGAGAGGATGCAGTTTTATATGATTCTGAAAGGGATTTTACGACTCTTAAAGCATGGCAAAAGGCCCGAATAGTGAAATTGTTTTTTTATCAAAAAGTTTTGCCGAAGCTTCCTAAGGAAGAAAAGTATCAGCTGGGGGCACAGATAAGAAATGCTTCTGTAAGTGGAACAGCAAATATTGCAGAAGGTTATGGAAGATTTCATTATCAGGAAGGTATTCAGTTTTACAGAATCGCTCGTGCTTCACTCTATGAACTTAAAGATCATTTAATAAGCTGTTTAGATTTAAATTTCATTGATAAAAAATTACTTAAAGAAGGATTAGATCTAATTGAAGATGCTAAAATTACTCTAAATGGTTACATAAACTTTGTAAAAAAGCAAAAAGCGAAATCTTAAAACCCCTATACCTTTTTACCCTTATACTCTATACCTTCAATAATGATTGAAATTTCACTCATAATTCTCACCATCTTTCTGAGCGCTTTTTTCTCAGGCTCAGAAATTGCTTTCGTTACTGCCAACAGGCTCAAGTTGGAGATAGAATCGCGCAAAGAATCCTGGACAGGACGCACAGTGAGCTATTTTGTTCACAATCCCGAAGTTTTTTCGGCTGCCACACTCGTTGGCAAAAATTTTGTAAAGGTGATTTACGCAACCTTAATGACATTATTTCTCCTTTCTCCTGTCAACACTTTTTACCTGGATTTGTTCGGAACGCAGCCATCATCCGTTATGATTCTGCTCATTCTAACGGTAAGCGCTTCGGGCATTATCATTCTGTTTGGTGAAATTTTGTCGAAAATTTTATTCCGAATCCATGCCGACCGCTGGATGAAAATTGTCGCCGTCCCCCAGCAGGTTTTCTACTGGCTGCTTAAGCCGTTTATAATTGTTACCAATGCAGCTTCAAACTTTGTAATCAAGCGGGTACAACCCGATTCCGAAACTGCCGAAGAAATCTTCAGACGTCAGGATGTGGAGCTGATTTTTAAAAGGTTTGGCGAAACCGGCGGCAGTGATCTTGACAAGGAAGATTCTGAAATCCTGCATAACGTGCTGGAGCTTTCGAACAAACGGGTGAAAGAATCCATGATTCCGCGTACCGATATAGTCGCGGTCGAAAAAAGTACGAGCATTGATGAAACGCTGAAACTGTTTATTTCTTCAGGCTTTTCAAAACTGCCGGTCTATCAGGAAAGCATTGATGATATCATCGGGGCAATTTTTGCCTATGATTTGTTTAGCAACCCTGAAAGCCTGGCTGAAATTATTCGTCCCGTCAAGCTCGTTCCCGTTTCAAAGAAGTCGAAAGACTTGCTGTCAGAATTCCGGCAATCAAATATTTCGGTTGCGGTAGTCATTGACGAATATGGGGGAACAGCAGGTATGGTAACCATCGAAGATTTGCTCGAAGAAGTGGTGGGTGATATTCAGGATGAATATGATACCGAAGACCGATTTGTGAAGAAACTATCGGCGAATACATTCATCCTGAGTGGTGGAATAGAAATTGAAGACCTGCTGGAAGAATATCCCGATATAAAACTTCCGGTAGAATCGGGTGAATATGAAACCGTAGCGGGATATATCATCAATACATTGGGGCGTATTCCCAAAGTGAATGAAGAGTTAACGATTGACGGAAACAAAATTATTATTAGTAAAGCTACGCCCAGCCGGATTGAGACTGTGAAACTGGTAATTGCTAATGATTAAGAAACGTACGCAGAGTCGCTAAGCCGCAGAGAAGGAAATTATCTATCCATGTTTCATGATTTTCTTAGCGCCTTTGCGTCTTTGAGAGAAACCTAAACTGCATTGCAATGTTTGAAAGTTACCCAAAATGGGCCCGTGAGTTCGCCCAAAAATACCTGAGCCGAACCATCAACCAGTTCATCCTTCACGGGAATGTACATGATCTGGTTCCGCTCGAGCGGAATGGACAAACAGATTTTATTCGTCTGAAATCGTTTTTATCGGATGAATTTTTTGGTGCGCGTGATTATGTGATTTTCTATGACCGGTCGTCAGGCATTTATTTTCGTGATGAAGAAAGCCGGAAAGATTTTAACCAGGCACTGTCAGGACGTGATTCTTTGATGGGTACTGAATACGCTAAGAAATTGCCCAAAGATCCCGTTCGTGTGTTTTCGCTTTTGGAGCAGTATTTCCGTGTGCGGATTGACAATAAGAAAAGCATCGCCCTGATTGTTGATTATGCCGAGACCATCGTCCCGATGAGTGAAACCGGCTCTACCGGCTCTGAAGACCGTACTTCACTCGTTTATTTATCACGATGGGCTTATGATCCCATGTTTTTAGCAGCCGATTTTACCACGGTTTTGATCACCGAAAATCTGGCTGACCTGAATAAAACGCTGGTTCAAAATCCTTACACCTCCGAGATTAATATTAATATTCCCGATCAGGATCAGCGGCTGAAGTTCATCAGGCAGGAAGCTTCGGAGGAGGAGTTTAAAAAACTTTCGGAAGTCAATGAACAAGTACTGGCCCAACAAACGGCAGGACTTAATTTTATCAATCTTCGCAGTATTCTTTCCAGCGCCCGCGAAAACAAGAAGAAAATCACTCACGAGCGGCTTTCGGAGGCTAAAAAAGAGCTTATAGAAGCCGAAGCTTACGGATTGCTGGAATTTGTGGAAACGGATTACACCTTAGATGATGTGGCCGGCCATACCAAAGTGAAAGAGCATCTCCGTCATGCTGTGCAGGCCCTTAAAAAAGGAAGGCAGGATGTGTTGCCGATGGGTTACCTCATTTGCGGACCGGTGGGAACGGGAAAAACCTTTTTGGTGAATTGTTTCGCCAGTGAAGTGGGTATTCCGATGGTAAAGCTGAAAAATTTCCGAAGCCAGTGGCAGGGAGTGACCGAAGGGAATCTTGAAAAGATTTTAGGATTGCTTAAAGCGATGCAACCGGTGGCAGTGATGATTGATGAAGCCGATGCCTACCTTGGCGATCGTGATGCAAACGGTGACAGCGGTGTTTCGAGCCGCGTGTTTTCGCAGATTGCTACTTTTATGAGCGATACCCGTAATCGCGGGCGTATTATTTGGTTTCTGATGACCGCTCGTCCCGATTTGATGCCTATCGACTTGAAGCGCCAGGGCAGGGCCGAAGAGCATCTCGCGCTTTTTGCACCTCATACCAAAGAGGAGCGCCTTGAGTTGTTTGAAGTCATGAAAAAGAAAACAGGGCTCAGGCTTACAGAAGAATATATTCCGAAGCTTATCGAAAAAGGCTCGAAAAATTTTTCGGGGGCCGATATGGAAGCGGCGCTGACACGTGCCAAATTTCGTGCGGCCGCTGAAGGGCTTGATACCGTCACGCCCGAAATTTTAGATATGGCCCTGAATGATTTCCTTCCGCCCACCTATCCCGAAGAAGTAGAGCTTCAAACCCTCAGCGCGGTGATTGAATGCACCTCTAAAGAACTTCTGCCTGAACGCTACCAAAAAATGGATCGCGGAGAAATACTGGAGATGATTGATGAATTGAAGTTTAGGGTGGGGTAGAGAAGGTATAAAGGTATATGGTATAGGGGCCAGTAGTTCAAACAATGAAGCTTGGAATTTATTTCGAGAAGTGCTTAAATCTCGGATCTACACTTAGCCTTATTCCATATACCCCTATACCTTATACCCTCAATTCGCTTCAACAAGTTTAAAAACCTTACCGGTATTTCCTGTCGGGCCGGTGTTGTCGGTTGTCAAAATATATACTTCGCCTTCTGAGTCCTGTCCGAAGCCCAGCACGAAATGCTGTAAATCATCGCCGGGGGGATTCGCGAAATCAAGGCGCTGAAAGTCCCACAGGCCTTCATTTTGAGGCTCAGCCTTAAAAACAGCCCCATCCGGAGAGCTGAAGGAGGTACTCCAGGCTCCGAAAATGTACTCGCCTTGCAACTGTGGCAGAAGATCACCGCGATACACATAACCACCGATTACTGATATGCCTAAACCTTCAGGCGGGCTTCCATTTTTAAATTCAATGATAGGATCAATCAGCAGGTCACCGGCGCGGGGGCCATCGTTTACGGTATCGGGGCAATTATCCGGCACTTGGGTAGGATTTTCAGCATCAAAGCAATGAGTTCCTTCTTTTACATTCCACCCATAGTTGCCGCCTTTGGTTACGATGCTTACTTCCTCCCAAAGTTCCTGTCCTGCATCGCCGGCAAAAAGTTCATGATTACCACCCATATCAAAAGAAAAGCGATAAGGGTTGCGGAAGCCATAGGCGTAGATTTCATCAAGGCCTTCCCCATCAACAAAAGGGTTATCGGGAGGAATGCCATAGGGATCGCCGCTATCTACATCAATGCGAAGAATGCTTCCCAGCAGGTTTTGGGTGATGTCCTGGCCGTTTCCGCCATCATTAGTATCATACCAGTCTTCAACGTGACCGAGTCCCACATCATTAGCGGCACCACCATCACCAAGGGAGATATAAAGATATCCGTCTTCAGGGCCGAAGGCGAGTGTTCCACCATTGTGATTGGATTGGGGCTGATCAACCTGCAACAGAATCTGCTCGGAAGCGGGATCTGCTCTATTCGGATTATTTTCTGAAACTTGAAATTCAGAAATGTGGCTGGTATGGTTGAAATCATCGGGGGCTTCGGGACGAAGTGGGGCACTATAATAGACAAAGAAGCGGCCATTTTCGGCATAATTGGGGTGAAAGGCCAAACCCAGCAGTCCCCGTTCATCATAACCTTCATTCAAATTCACAATCTGATCTCGCAGGTCAAGGAATGGCTCTTCAAGGAGTGTGCCTTCTGGACTAAGGATATAAATGAGGCCAATCTGATCAACAATGAAGATGCGTCCGCTTTCATCCGGCGATTCAACAAGTGTAAGGGGAGAGGTAAGCCCTTTAGCGATCAGTTCAAGGCTAATTGCTTCGGACGAAGATTCATCCGCATTTTGAGAGCCGCATCCGGTAAAGAGCAGGCTGAACAAAAGAATAGTTGTGAGAACCCCAGCAAGACCACTTTTATGGGGTGAAATTATGTTTCTCATGGCTAATAGTCTTTTTTATGATGGCAATGATCTCTTGATTTAGCCTATACAAAAAAATCTCTCAAGTGGTTGCCTGTTAAGAATGATTTTCTCAGTGTCTTCTCGGTGCATCTCCGTGAAATGGTTAGCCAAAGGGAAAAATTTAGAGAAGGCACAGAGGTTCACAAAGACTTTTTAGTGATGAATATAGTTGCCATCAGGTGCCATTAGGTACCATTCAGCACCAAAACCTTTAACATCCTGGCCGGTTAACTCTCCCTGTCCCTGGTCCTTTACATAGTAATAAAGCGGCCATCCGTTATATGTAACTTGTGTTGTACCGTCGCGTCGTTCGATAGTACCCAGCATATCTGCATTAACAGCATTTGCTGCCGCTTCGGGGTCACCGGTAGTGAGGAGGGGCGGCCAAACTTCGGCACATCTGTTATAGCAACTGCTGCTCTCACTTCTGTTATCAGCTAAAAACATATAAAGCGTGCGTCCGTCTTCGTCAGTGAGATACATACCATATTGCTCTGATTTTTCTACACCAATTTTAGCAGCAGCTAAACTTTTACTCATATACGCACTTTCTTCAGAAACAGTGTGCCCGGAGGCATCTGTTTCTTTCAAGCTCCCATTCGTACTAAAGTTGATGAAAACAAACAATGACAGAAGAATTGAAAACTTGCTTTTAGAAAACATAAAACCTCTCTAATTAATTTTAGAAATGTTGAAGTACCTACCTCATAACTCGAGCCGAATTTGTAAGGAGGAAATAATCTCTTGAGTTAATTTATATAAAGTTATTCCCCTAATGTTTCCTCATATCTTTCAAAAAAATCCCATCTTCATTATCTAATTGATTCATCCTTATTGCATTGATCTTGCCGCTGCTTTTGTAGATATCGTAAATCAAGTACATAATTCTGCTTTCATAAATGAAGGGAATCTGATATTCTATGAACGAATATAAAGCATGAAATACATTAGTATTTGATTTTAATATCCTTGCAAGTCATCCCCCTGCGCCCCCTTCGAAGGGGGACATTCTTGCTGGTTTTAAATTAATAAACCCTATGCCCAATAAACTCGACTCTATACGAAAACTGCTTGATCAAACCGATAAAACAATTGTTAATGCGCTAGCAAAACGCCAGGAATTGGTGAGGGAAGTGCTATCATTTAAAATCGGGGATAAGAAAAACATCAGGGACGTTGAGCGGGAAGATCAGTTATTGAACAAAATTGCTGAATTAGCACGTCAGGCAGGACTTGATCGCTATTTTGCGGAGCAGTTATTTAAAGATATTATCCATCATTCTGTACGTTTTCAGACGCATTCGCTGGTGGATCATCAAAATGAGAAAAAAGACACCCTTGTTAAGGTTGCTTATCAGGGCACGGACGGAGCGTTCAGTCATCAGGCAGCTTTTCGCCACTTTGAAGAGCGTTATACCGAGGTGCTGTGCTTTGGTTACGATACTTTTCAGGAAGCGGCGCAGGCGGTGGAAGATGAAAAAGTTGATTACGCTATTTTACCTATTGAGAATACGACCGCGGGATCGATTAATGAAACCTATGACATTTTGGGAAGCCGCAGCTTACATATTGTTGGTGAAGAGGCGATTCGTGTAATCCATTGCCTGTTAGCGCTCGAAAAAGTACCGCTGAATCGAATCCGGCGTATTTTATCGCATCCCCAGGCGATTGCCCAGTGTACCCAATTTTTGGCGAAATTGCATAGCTGTAAGGTCGAATCATATATCGATACGGCAATGTCCGCAAAGAAAGTACTGGATGATGGGGATTTGTCTCAGGCAGCGATTGCGGGAAGTTATGCTGCCGAAATTTATGGGCTGCAAATATTGGAAAGAGATTTAGCCAATCAACCGGAAAATTTTACCCGCTTTGTAATTGTCAGCCGTGAACCTGTAGCGGTGGATCGGCAAATTCCCTGCAAAACGTCGTTGCTGATGGCAACGCGGCATGAAGAAGGATCATTAATTCAGTGCCTGAAAGTGCTGGATGAGCATAACATTAATATGACAAAGCTGGAATCGCGTCCGCGCCCAAACGAACCGTGGAAATACCTGTTTTACCTGGATATCGAAGGAAATATTCAAAATACCGATGTGCGTTTAGCGTTGGAGGAACTGGAGCAGAAGTCAAGTTCACTGAAGGTGCTGGGTTGTTATCCGGCGCAGGTGGGTGGGGAAGAACAGTGATCAGTGAACAGTAATCAGTTGGCAGTGGCAGGAGGGCAGGGAAAAAACGGGAAACGTGAGAAGTGAGACTAGGGCAGAAGGCGAAAAATAAGCGCTACAGTCAGTCATAAATCCAGCGCGAACAGATGTATCTTGTCACTATCCGGATAGTCGAAGGTTCGGTCGAAAGTGAAGTCCAGTTCTTTCAATAGGCGTATTGATGCGCTATTGCCTGGGGAGACGATGGCGGTGATGCGATCTAATCCAATAACGTCTTTGCCGTATGCTATTGTAGCTGTAGCAGCCTCGCGAGCATAACCCTTGCTCCGGTGCTCAGGGGCGAGGGCGAATCCAAGATCGACATCGGGTAGAAAGTCTCGTTGGATGAGGCCGCAAACTCCAACAGGTTTTCGATCTGGCTTGGTTTCCACTAAGTAGAGTCCGAAACCATGTTGGTCGTACATAGCAACAGCACCATCGTTGATGTATGCTCGCGCTTGTGCGATTGTCCGTACTCCCCGATCCCCGATGTGCTTTATCCAGTCAGGATCATTAACAAGCTTGAGGATAAACGGCGCATCCTCTGCTATTTGCTGACGGAGTACAAGACGTTCGGTTTCAATAACTTCCATATCAGCTATATCTATATCCTATTGTTTAATTTCAATTGTTTCATCTCCCCAAGTCATCTTAAAAGCTTCTTCCTCGGCGAATTTTTTGGCTTTTTTAATCCATTTACCATTTTGTTCAACCCGCACGAAGCCCTGTTCTAAAGGTTTATTCGGATTTTTAAGTTCCAGCCGGTGATGCAGTCCGTTTAGCTGTTCCCGGTTTTGAATAAAGTACATTTTTCGGTGGTGGTTCAGTGATTCAGTCAGGTTTTTTATGCGATCCCGACGACCCGTAACTTTGTGCTTTACTGCCATCAGAGCGTGAGATTGAACCAGCTGCTGAATGAAATCTTTATGGGTACTCAGGCAGCCGTCTATGGCATCATGCAGACGGGTGGAAAGACCATCGGAAAAGAGACGAATTTCATTTACATCAGGGGCGGCTAAAATGGCGGCTTGAGTAGGGGTGGCAGCGCGGGCGTCGGCAACAAAATCGGAGATGCTGAAATCCACTTCGTGTCCCACCGCGCTGATAGTTGGCACTTCACAATCAAAAAGCGCACGAGCCACAGCTTCTTCATTAAACGGCCAAAGGTCTTCGAGTGAACCGCCCCCGCGTCCTACAATCAACACATCCACATGCTGTTTTTCCGAAAAATAATTGATAGCTCTAACCAGCTCCGGCGCGGCATTCACGCCCTGAACACTGGCATGATGAAGATGAACCGTTGTTATCGGCCAGCGTCGTTCAAGGGTATCGCGGATGTCATGAAAAGCCGCGCCCGTGGCAGAAGTGATTACTCCAATATTGAAGGGAAATTTTGGAAGCGCTTTTTTATGAACATCATCAAAAAGTCCTTCACCCTTAAGCCGGTCCTTTAGCTTTTCAAATGCTTTTTGTAGTGCACCAATGCCCGCTTGTTTGACCGACCGGACGATTAACTGATATTTGCCATGCGGCGGATAAACCTGGATATCTCCGCCTGCAATAATTTGCTGTCCGTCTATAAGTTCGGCTCCCATTCGCCTGGCTGTACTGCTCCAAATTACGCACGAAAGTTGGGCATCATCATCTTTGAGTGTAAAATAGGTATGTCCGTTACGGCTGGTACTGGCATTACTAATTTCACCTTCAACCCGGACGTCAAAGAAATTTCCTTCAAGAAGAGATTTTATTTCACCCGTTAGATCAGAAACGGATAGGGTTGAAGTTGTAAAAAGATCAGGTTGTGGCATTTTGGGAGCTTGTTGGAACACGGATGAAACGGATGTGGCTGATTCACACAGAAATATTCCGTGAAAATCTATTTAATCAGCCCTATCCGCGTTCTATTCACTATTATTGAATTCTGTTGAAATCACGTATATTTGGACACAAAATAACAGAAAAAATGTATGAGTTATACTCCTAATTTACTTTTAAAAAATGTACGTCCGGTCGGGGCAGATTTTGATGATACAGAGCTGCTCGATGTGCGAATTGCTGATGGAAAGATTATTGAAATTGGCTCCGGTTTAGGTTCCAATGATCAGGAAGAACGGCATGACGCGAAAGGTGCTTATCTTTCGGGAGGGTGGATGGATATGCATGTTCACCTGCGCGAGCCGGGACAGGAACACAAGGAAACGATAGAAACAGGGTGCGCTGCGGCTGCTTTTGGCGGTTTTACCGAAGTGGCCTGTATGCCGAATACGAATCCGCCTATTCACACCCGCGATGTAGTTGAGTTCATCAAGAAAAAAGCAGAGAGGTTGCCGGTTGAGGTTCATCCGATCGGTTGTGTTTCGAAGGAACGGGAAGGAAAGTCGATTGCGGAAATGGCGGATATGAAAGAAGGCGGCGCGGTCGCTTTCAGTGACGACGGTGATCCTGTGTATGATTCAGAGTTAATGCGTGTGGCTTTGGAATATTCTTCGATGTTGGGAATGCCGATTATTAATCACGAAGAAGATTTGAAACTTTCCCGTCCGGGGCACATGAACGAAGGCAAAGTTTCCGCACGACTGGGAGTGGATGGTACGCCCGGTATTGCCGAAGAAGCGATGATTGCTCGCGATATTTTGCTGGCAGAGTTTACCGGCGGACATATTCACGTCGCGCACATCAGCACGGCAAAAGCGGTTGATCTGATTCGGAGAGCGAAAGCCGAAGGAGTGAATGTGACGACTGAAGTTTGTCCTCACCATTTCGATTTAACGGACGAAGAGATCGAGCGGCGAAACTTTGATACGAATGTCAAAATGCATCCTCCGCTGCGTACACAAGAAGATGTGGATGCTATGATTGGAGGACTTGCTGACGGAACCATTGACGCCATCTGTACCGACCATGCCCCACATTCCATTGAAGAAAAAGAAGTAGAATTCATCTATGCACCAAATGGAATCATCGGACTCGAAACCGCATGGAGTGTGAGCGTTCGCCGACTGCTGGAGGCGAAAGTGCTTGATTTGCAGGCCATGCTGCAGAAATTTGTAGAAAAGCCGCGCCAAATTCTGAACTTGGACATCCCGCAAATCAAAGAAGGCTCAAAAGCAAATCTGACGCTTTTCAACACGGATCAAAAATGGACGTTCGATAAAAACCTCGTTCACTCGAAGTCGAAGAATTCCCCTTATCTGGGAACGGAAATGACCGGACGGGCTGAAGCGATCTATAATAAAGGGCGGTTTGTGGTGAATAAGGTTTAGGTGATTGAATTATAAACCAACCTGTAAGCGTCCGAAGGACCTGACAGCGTTGGTTGGTAAAGACGCTGACAGGAACCAGAAACTCACTGGTACGCTGTCAGGTCTAAAATCCTAAAATTACCGACAAAATGAATGTACAGGCTGGACGTTTAACTTTTTTAAATAACATTTAAGTTGATTCGACTTGCTTTGCAATTAAAGAAAGGTCATCCCCCTGCACCCCCTTCAAAGGGGGATTTTTTCTTGCTTTTTCTAAATCCTATAGCCCTTTTTATATCTGTAGTCAGTTTAATAATTTTATTTAGCGGGGAAGCTCAAGCCCAGCAAGTCCCCGATGCAGCATTCGGAGTCATTCCCGATTCGCTCTTCAAAATGCAGCCACCCGTTAAAAATCCTGATGTTCCTTACATGATCACTAATAAAGAAGTGGATGTTACTTTTACAGAAGATGACAGTTCCATTGTAGCTGTCATGGAGCATCATACCCGTCTCAAAATATTTGATAAAACAGCGCGGAAGGCTTCTGTCATCTCTATCCCTTATTATTTTGATAATAACATGGAGCAAATATCAGGAATTAAAGCGGCTACTTATTTACCTTCCGGCGAACGTATTCCCCTGAGAGAGCAGGAAATAAATACTATTAACCTGAATGCGCGTTATAATGTGAAAGAATTTACGATGCCGGGGGTTGAGGATGGCGCCGTTCTGGAATATAAATATACCATTCGTCGCCGCTATATCGAGGAGTTGCCTGATTTTTATCTTTCTCATGCAGTGCCGACAGCAGTTGCCAAAATTACAATTACTTATCCCCCATATCTCCGCTACAAAATTTTTGTGGAGAATTATGACCGGGCTGTCCGGCATGGCTTCACCCTTACCGACACCAGTTCCGTTCCTAAAATTTTTACCATTCCCCGGCCCCCGCCGATTCTTACCGAATATTGGTTAGCTTACGATGTGCCGGCAGTTGAGGATGAGCCTTTTGTCCCTTCAGTTAGCAGTTATCGCGGTAAAATTAAATTTTTGATGAGCGAATTCGGGCTCCCACGTCAGCCTCTTGAAAATAGCTGGCAGGTGGTGGTTGCCAGGCTGCGGGAGAAATCAAACCCTATGCGACAGGTTCGACAAAATGAGCTCGCAACGTCTATTGGTGATTCTATTGCCCGGGCAAATCGTTCGCTTTCCAAAGAAGCAGTTCAGGATAGCATTTATCGATTTTTAAATAGTAGAGTTAACTTTTCAGGACTTCGCTCTCCGTTCAGCCAAACTCCTGATTCAGTTGTGCTTGCAGGCAAGGCTGCAGGACAGGCGGCTATAAACCAGACTTTAATAGCAATGCTGAGAGGAGCGGAAATTGAAGCTTACCCTGTGTTTGTTTCAACCCGTTCTTCGGGAGAAATTAGTAAGGATTTTCCTTCATTTTACCAGTTTAACTCAGTGATGGTTCAATCTGAAATTGACGGGGAAGCCTTTATTATGGATGCAAGCATGCCTTTCAGCCGGCCCGGTTTAATTCCGGTTGAAATGAATAATGCTCCCGGTTTGCTGCTAAAGCCGAATTCATTTGAATGGGTTGAGTTTCAACCTGAGAAAAGCATTTTTGATATTCAGGTTGAAGTGAACGCCGAACTTCAATCAAACGGCACCTTAAGCGGAAGGATTGTTGCAATACAAAAAGGATATCCCGCGCAGATCATTCGTCAGCAAAAAGCGAGTGGAACAAGTGATACTGAAATTTTTAAACGAATACTGTTAGACGGCTTTTCACAATTGACGGCAGAAAATGTAGAAATAAAAAATTTGAATGAGTATGATCAGCCCGTAGAAATTACAGGAGAATTTATAATTGAACGTTATGCTCTCAGTTTTTCGAACGGGCTTCGTTTTCGCCCCATGCTGGTGGGTGCTTTACCCGAAAATCCTTTTGAAAATAAAGATCGTGATTTGCCGATTACACTGGATGCGCCGGAAGAGCTGGATGTTTCATACTCAATTTCGTTACCGCCCAATTACTCTCTTAAACAGGGGCAGCAAAATTATACTTTAAGTTTGCCCGGCGCGGAGTTTGAGGAGTCTTATTCCATTCGGGAGAATAAACTGAACTATGAATTCCATGTTGACATCAACCGGACTCATTTTAGAGCAGCTTATTTTCCACAGCTTTACAGGTTGTATGAACGCTGGGTGGAGCTAAGTAACTCGGCTTGGATGATTGAAAAGTAATGGGATTTCACAGAGTTTCACAGAGATTACACGGAGTTACACTGAGAAAAGGCGAAAAGTCCCCCTTGGCGAAGGGGGATTTAGGGGGATTGACTTTAGCAGCAAATATTGATCAAAAAAACCATTAACCAATCAACCACTAACAAATTACCAAATAATGCTACTTGCCCTTGAAACGGCTACCAATGTTTGTTCAGTTGCTTTCTGTGATTCAGAAGGCAGCATTTTCGAAAAGCGGATTGATAAACGAGGTTCACATTCCGAACAGCTTTTCCTATTCATTGAAGAGCTGATGAATGAGCATGACTTTAAAATTGAAGATCTGGATGCTGTGCTGGTCAGTGAAGGCCCCGGTTCATATACGGGGCTCAGAATCGGGGCCAGCGCCGTGAAAGGCCTGCTGTTTCAGTCCGGTGTTTCACTATTTGGAGTGAACACGTTAGCATCATTTGCGACACAGGCTGCGGAAGGAAATTCTTCATCCCAAACCGTTCACAGCATTATTGATGCCCGCCGGAAGCATGTTTATCATCAGTCATTTTTTTGTAATGAAGGGCTTGCTGCTAAAAGTGAAGTCGAAGTGATCCCTATCAAAAGTTTCGAAGCGATGGTTAAAGAAGGTGATGTAATTATTGGCACGGGACTGGACCGAATAGAAGAAAGCGTGAAAGAAAAGGTTCGTACGTTTGGAAAAGAGTCGATTACTGCAAAATCATTGATTTTTTTGTATCAGTCGGGAGAAGGTTTTATAAATGAGGTAAACCCCGGGGAATTCGAGCCGAAATATTATACTTCAAATCAGGTTTCATAGAAGTTGCTAAAAATAAGCTGAGCTAATGTCATATTTAGTAGAAATAGAAGGAAATAAAGAAGACGAAGCAGTTAATAGGCTTTTTGCAAAAAATAAATCTAATAGAATACCCTTTGATCAATCTTTAGAAGATCATTTCGATGTAAAGCTTTCTCACTGTATTGTTGGTTTAAGAATCCCTTTCCATTATATAGACAAGAATTTAAATTTTGAAGACAAGGGTAAGTTAGAAGGAGATATTGATATATTTTTTGTTCAGCTTACTGCAAATATCCATGATTTCTTTAAACCAATAGATTTCGATCTTAAAGATTTAACAATTTCTGCATTTGAAGTAAAAGTAGGCTATTATAATTCTGAGCAAAAGCTTAAGTCAACTGGGCTTTTTCCTGGTAGAGAAAAACCGGATAGTTATTCTGACAAACAATTTAAATTCAGAAATCAGGCAGCAAAGTTGTGTGAGCTTGGATTTGATAAAGTAGGATTGATGTATGCAATTCCTGCTGCTCCTAGCTCTTGGAATATTTCTTCATATATAGTTACAGAAATAAATAAAAAAGTTGGCCCTAAAATTTATGTAGATGAAAAAGATAGATTTTCAACTTTCCATTTTCCAATTGGAACAATATTAGGTAGACAAGAACATGAAAGTGGAGTTTTAACAGATTTTAAGTTCAAACATAAAGCAGTTCAAAATTCTATTGAGAACCTTGATTTTCAACAAAAATTAAAATCTAAAATTGAAGCTGAGTTTCCTTTTGAAGTAAATCCTAATGATTTACCAATTTTATTTTTGGCATGCCGTAGTTGTGAAAATCTATATTTAAGTGCTTCTGATCCCTATAAATTTTGTCCTGAATGTGGATCGAAGCCTATAAACAAATTCCTTGATTAGAAATAAGTGAATAACCGAATTAGGTTTCATAATTCCATTGAACTGCTGTGATATCGCAGAGACGCAGAGGCTTCGCAATGCTCGCAGAGATTTCTTTGCATCCTTAGCGTGAACTTAGCGTTCCTTGCGGTTTATCTGACAAGGCACAAATAAAAAGATTTTAGCTTCGATCCAGAATCATTATTTTTGGGATCTAATTAAAAGAAATTGAACAATATGGCTTGGTTTAATCGAAAAGATAAGAACATTCAAACCGATCAACGCAAAGAGATGCCGGAAGGCGTCTGGGTGAAGGTACCGACCACCGGTGAAACTATACACCGGCGCGAACTCGAAGATAATTTGTGGGTCGATCCACTGAGCGACTACCACTTTAGAATTGGCAGTAAAGAGTATTTTTCCTTTCTGTTTGACGATGGAAAGTTTAAGGAAATCGGTCAGAATATTAAGCCTACCGACCCGCTGAACTTTGAAGACCGCAAGAAGTACAGCGACCGGCTGGACCAATATCAGGAAAAAACGGGACTCAGTGATGCCGTTCGCGTTGGTGTTGGCAAGATGAACGATGTGGATGTGGTTATTACCTGTATGGATTTCGATTTTATCGGCGGAAGTATGGGTTCGGTTGTGGGTGAACGTATTGGTATCGGGATTGATTATGCTCGCAAAAATAATACTCCGCTCATTATTATTTCACAATCAGGCGGTGCGCGAATGATGGAAAGTGTTCTCAGCCTGATGCAGATGGCAAAAACATCAGCCAAACTGGCCCAGCTCGAAGAAGAAGGCGTACCTTATATTTCACTGATGACTAATCCCACCACAGGCGGTGTAACCGCAAGTTTTTCTATGCTGGGTGATTTCAATATTGCCGAACCTGAAGCGTTAATAGGTTTCGCGGGTCCTCGTGTGATTCGCCAGACCATCGGACGAGACCTTCCCGAAGGTTTTCAAAGCTCAGAATATTTACTCGAACATGGCTTTTTGGATTTTATCGTCCCCCGTACCGAAATCAAAGACAAGCTTACCAAATTGCTGAAAATAATACTCCACAAATTTGAGGAGTAACTAAGATATGTCATCCTGAACTTGTTGCAGGATCTTCAGCAATAATTTTTAATAGTCCAAAAGATGCTAATTCGGAAAAACTTTCTTAGCAACGCTAGTAGCTGGTATTTAATAACGTCTTGATTATCCCTCTGCCCCCTTCTTCCGTAGGAATGCCTTCGGCAAAAGGGGGACATTAAACCTATTTTTAACTTCCATTCAAGTCTTGAAATTTTAAATCTCTCTCATGAAAAAACTACTCCTGTTGGCATTCGTTTTTGTCTGGATTTTCCAACCTGTTCAGGCACAGCAGAAAAAATCACTCGAATTTCATCACCTGTTTGACCAAACCTTTTCAACAGAAGGCATTCGTAACGTTAACTGGATGAAAGACGGCCGGTATTATACGGCTTTAGAACGAACGGCCAATGATATAGAATTGCGGAAATATGATATCACGACAGGTGATTATAAAGTACTGGTTTCGAGCATGGGCCTCCGCTATGAAGGACGAAACAAGCCAATCATCATTCAGGGTTATCAATTTTCGGCGGATGAAAGCAAAATTCTCATTAAAACAGATGTAGAGGCTATCTGGCGCCGCAGCACTCGGGAAAATTATTTCATTTATGATCTGGAAACCGGAGGACTGACAAAGTTGACATCATCCGAGGAAAAGCAGCAGTACGCGGAACTTTCTCCATCGGGTGATAAAGCCGCTTATGTTCAAAATAACGACCTGTACTGGGTTGATTTGAAGACGGGCGAAACCACCGCGATCACCACAGATGGGGAGCATAACAAAATTATCAATGGGGCTACAGACTGGGTTTATGAAGAAGAATTCGGCTTCGCAAAGGCTTGGTACTGGTCATCCGATGGCGAAAAAATCGCCTTTTACCGTTTTGATGAATCTAATGTGAAAGAGTTTTTCATGATGGATTGGGGAACCTTATATCCCGAACAAACACGATGGAAGTATCCCAAAGCCGGCGAAGAAAATTCAGTCGTAAAAATTGGCGTATATGATTTGAGCAGTGGAGAGACCACGTGGATGAATATCGACGCTAACAAAAATCAGTACATTCCGCGCATCAACTGGACACACGACTCAGGTGTCTTGGCGATACGAAGAATGAATCGTCTGCAAAACAAGCGGGAACTAATACTGGCTGATGCCAATACTGGTGAAATGGAAATCATCAAAACCCAAACCAGCGATGCCTGGATTGATGTGCATGATGACCTCAAGTTTTTGGAAAACGGGGAGCAGTTTATCACTACCAGTGAAGAGTCAGGCTACAACCATATTTACCTGTATGATATGAGTGGTGAGCTAATTCGTCAGGTCACGAAAGGCGAGTGGGAAGTAACCAATTACCTGGGTTATAATGAAAATACCGGCAAAATCTATTATGTCAGTACCGAAGTTTCGCCCTTAGAGCGTCATTTATACAGTATCAATCTCGATGGTACTGACAAGAAAAAACTGAGCGAAGGCGAAGGCTGGCATGAAGTGAATATGAGCCGCGATTTTAAATACTATATCGAAACGTATTCTGCATCGTCGAAGCCGCCGGTTTATACTCTTCACGAGGCTAATGGAGATATGGTTCGCGTGCTCGAAGACAACTCAGAGCTACAAGAAACGCTTGCCCAATACAAAATGCCTTTAAAGGAATTTATTAAGATTCCGCTTCCGCAGGCAACGCTAAATGCTTACATCATGAAGCCCTACAATTTTGATTCTTCCAAAGAATATCCTGTGCTGTTTTATGTCTATGGCGGGCCCGGAAGCCAGACGGTAATGAAAAATTTTGGGTCTGGTCAACGAGCTATGTGGCACAAATATCTGACTTCGCAGGGATATATTATTGTCAGTGTTGATAATCGTGGAACAGGCGCCCGGGGACGTGATTTTGAGAAGCAGGTCTATAAGAAGCTGGGCCAGTATGAAGCCGAAGACCAGATTGATGCGGCTAAATATCTCATCAATAAGTATGATTATTTTGATGAAGATCGTATTGGAATCTGGGGATGGAGCTACGGTGGCTATATGTCGAGTCTGGTGCTGGCGAAAGGCAATAATGTTTTCAGTACAGCTATTGCTGTGGCACCGGTAACAAGCTGGCGTTTTTATGACACTATTTACACTGAGCGCTTTATGCAGACTCCGCAGATGAATCCTGAAGGTTACAAAAAGGGTGCCCCGTTAACTTATGCAGATCAAATTGAAGGTAATTATCTGCTGGTGCATGGAACGGGTGATGACAACGTTCACTTCCAAAATTCAGTCGCCATGGTGAACCGCCTGATTGCCGCGGGTGTTCAGTTTGAAACAATGTTTTATCCTGATCGAAACCACGGAATCTATGGCGGGAACACGCGCGTGCACTTGTTTACGATGCTCAATGATTTCATTCTGGAAAACCTTTAGGATTTGCGATTGATGATTTTTGAATTTTGATTACTTTTTCAGTTAAAAATTCATTTTCATCAACGTCTTGAGTGGTTGAAAATAAATTAGATAAATGCTTAAGTTTCATTTAAAAGCCAGCCACCCCTGCGCCCTCCTTACAAGGGAGAAGATTTTTCTCCCCTTTTCAAGGGGAGATGCAAGAGGGGTTGCGCAAGATACTTCTAAAAGCTTTTTTAGTTCTTCAACTGCTCAACGCATTATTCATCATTCATAAATCAAAAATCATAAATCAAAGAATGCAGTTTGCCGATTATGCTAAAGTTTATACGAAAGGGGGAAGCGGGGGCGCCGGTTCGGTGCATTTTCGGCGGGAAAAGTATGTTCCTCGTGGTGGGCCGGACGGTGGCGACGGTGGTAACGGCGGCAGCGTAGTTCTGCGTGGAAACGAACAGCTTAATACCCTTCTTGATCTGCGTTACAGAAAATATGTGAATGCACAGGATGGCCAGCGGGGTGAAGGCAGCAAGCGAAAGGGCAAAGACGGGGGGAACGAAATTTTGGAGGCTCCGCTGGGAAGTATCATTTACGATGCTGAAACTAAAGAACGCCTGGGAGAAATCAGCGAACACGAGCAGGAAATTGTAGTCGCTCAGGGTGGCAAAGGCGGACTCGGGAACTGGCATTTTCGCAGTGCTACCAACCAAACGCCGCGTCATGCCCAGGATGGCGAAGAAGGCGAAGAACGAGCTATTGAAATCGAGCTCAAGCTTATTGCTGATGTCGGACTTGTAGGTTTCCCAAATGCCGGAAAAAGTACCCTGCTTTCGGCGATGTCAGGTGCGAAACCGAAAATTGATTCATATCCTTTTACCACCCTTCAGCCCAATTTAGGTGTAGTTACCATGCCTGATTACCGTACTTTTGTGATGGCTGATATTCCCGGTATCATTGAAGAAGCACATGAGGGAAAAGGGTTGGGAATCCGTTTTTTGCGACACATCGAGCGCAACAACTTGCTGCTTTTTATGATCAGCTCACAAGAAGATATTGAGTATGAGTATAAAGCTCTACTCAAAGAATTGGAAGCTTACCGCGCCGATCTACTGGATAAGCCGCGCGTTTTGGCTATTACTAAGATGGACTTGATCGAAAATCATGAGTTGGAACAGGATTTTGAAATCGGTATTCCGGTAGTTGAAATTTCGGCCGCAACCAATTACCATATAGATGAACTAAAAGAAATCATTTGGGAGAAACTGCAAACCATTGAAACCGACCGTAAAAATACAGAGGAAACATCTTAGAGAATATATCGCACTGAGCCTGGTGACAAATATTGGGGCACAACGCATTCGATTATTGCTTCAGAAC
>DASVCW010000034.1:0-16718 GCA_036381435.1 Balneolaceae bacterium
GGTGATTTTGTTTTCACCCTGCCTGCCTTATATGCTTTACGAGAGCGTTTTCCCGATGCCGAGATTGTTTTTTTAGGCAAGCAAATGTACAGGGATTTTTTATCCCAGAGAAACCTTCCTATAGACAAAGTGGTAGTGGTGCCGCCTTATCCGGGAGTGGGCGAAGCCGAAGATTTTGAACCTGACCAGGAGGAAGTTGACCACTTTTTTCAAGAGATGGAGAAAGAATATTTTGATCTGGCTATACAAATTCATGGAGGCGGGCGAAACTCAAACCCTTTTTTAAAAAGGCTCGGTGCAAAGGTAACGCTCGGCCTAAAAACTCCTGATGCCGAACCTTTGGATATATCTGTTCCTTATATCTATTACCAAAATGAAATATTAAGGCTTTTAGAAGTGGTAAAAGAAGTAGGTGCCCAAACTAAAGACCTGGAACCGAAGCTTAGTGTCATTGAGGAAGACCTGAGAGAGGCCGAAGAAGTACTCAATGGTGCGGGAAAGCTGAAAAAAGTAGTATTGCATCCCGGTGCCTCAGATCCACGAAGACATTGGCCCGCCGAGAAGTTTGCCAAAGCCGGTGATTATTTTGTCGCTAAAGGTTATGCGGTTTGTGTTACAGGTACTCCCCAAGAAAAGGAGCTGGTGGATAAAGTGATAGGCAGCATGACCTATAAGGCCGAAAATTTGTGCGGGAAACTGACGCTTTCTGGTCTTACAGGGCTTCTTTCAAAAGCCAGTCTGGTGATATCAAATGATACCGGCCCTCTACATTTGGCTCGTAGTATAGGCGTTCCGGCAGTGGGAATTTACTGGTGTGGCAATCTGATTAACGCCGGGCCTATGACAAGAAAATTTGTCCGTCCGCTGGTTTCATGGCAAACTCATTGTCCCTTATGTGGAGAAGATATTGCCAGCGTTTATGCTTTTGACAAAAGGAAACAAAATGACTGTAAGCATGAAGCTTCTTTTGTCTCACTGGTAGAGGTTGAAGGGGTAACCAAAGCCGGTGAGGAGATGCTTTCCCTGCGGGGTGCGATACCTTGAGTTTTTTTATTAAAGCATGAGTTGAAATGATGAATTATAAACCTGTAAGCGTCCGAAGGACCTGGCAGCGTTGGTTATAAAAGACGCTGACAGGAACCAGGAAACCACTGGCACGCTGTCAGGCCAGTTTCAAAAGAGGCAAAACATTTATGAGAGAGAAAACAATAAAAGATCTGAACATAAAGAAGATAGGTATATTCCGTGCACTTCAGCTTGGTGATTTATTGAATGTCATTCCTTCCATGCGGGCTTTGCGAAAAAAATTCCCCAAAGCTGAAGTTACTTTAATTGGGCTTCCCTGGGCAAAATCCTTTGTTCGGCGATTCAATAAATACTTTGACAACTTTATAGAATTTCCCGGCTTTCCCGGCTTACCTGAAAGAGCGTTTAATCCACAGGCATTTGTTCAGTTTCTTTCCCGAACCCAACAGGAAAACTTTGATCTGGCTATTCAGATGCAAGGCTCAGGAAGTATTTCTAATCGCATAATGGAACTGCTGGATGCCAAAAATATTGCCGGTTTTTACACTGAAGAAGGTTATAAGCCGAATAATCAATTTTTTATTCCATATCCCGAAACTGGTCATGAAGCCGAAAAATTCTTAAAACTTATGGAAGGCCTTGGAATCAAAGCCGAGGGAACAGATTTAGAATTTCCTGTGTTGGAAGCAGAAGCAGAAGAAGCAGCAAGGCTTTTAGCTGATCACAATCTTCAGGAAAGAGAGTTTGTTTGTATTCATACAGGGTCGAGAGAAGATGCCCGCCGATGGAATGCAGATAATTTTGCTAAGACTGCCGATTATATTCATTCAAAAGGATATAAAATTGTTTTTACCGGCACAGAAAAAGAGAGAGAATCTATTCACAAGATTGCAAAAATGACTAAATCACCTTCTGTAAACCTCGCCGGTTGTACCCGTATAGGTGAATTGGCACAGATATTAAAAGAATCTGCATTGCTTGTAAGTAATGATACCGGAGTCGTTCATATAGCAACTGCAATAGGAGCAAAAAGCGTAATAATTTACTCAAAAAAAGGCTCCAATCTGGAGAGGTGGGCCCCCATCGATAGAAAAACACATTCTGTCGTTGAGCCGGAAAGAGCAAAGCAAGTGGATAATGTGTTAAAAGAAGTAGACCTAAAATTAAGAGCAGAATCACCGCAAAGAATGAAGAGAGAGTATGAGCATGCAAAAGCAATCTGACCCAAAACTAAAAGTACTCACCTGGCATATTCACGGTAACTACCTTTATTATCTCAGTCAGGCTAATGTCGATTTTTACCTGCCCGTAAGGGAGGGCCGGACTAACGGTTATGGTGGACGTGCAGGAAGTTTTCCGTGGGGAGCGAACGTTCACGAAGTGGATGCAGACAAGGTTAAAGAACTGGATTTAGATATCATCCTGTTTCAGTCCGCCCAAAACTACCTTGAAGATCAGCACGAAATATTATCTGAAGAGCAGCGGCGTTTGCCCAAAATATATATCGAGCACGATCCGCCTCGTGAACACCCGACCGATACCAAACATGTAGTGGATGATCCCAACATACTTTTGGTTCATGTAACTCATTTCAACAATTTGATGTGGAATTCTAATTCAACTCCCACCAAAGTTATAAATCACGGGGTGATCATTCCTGATGGAGCAAGTTACACGGGTGAAATAGACAAAGGAATTGTGGTGGTTAACAACTTAAAGAAAAGGGGAAGAAGGCTGGGGCTTGATGTATTTGAGTATGTGAGAAATAAAGTTCCGGTTGATCTGGTAGGTATCAATGCTGAAGAAGTGGGTGGCTTAGGAGAAATGCCTTACCAGGAACTTCATAAACTAACTTCCCGATACCGCTTCTTCTTTAATCCTATACGATATACAAGTCTGGGATTATCGGTGTGTGAAGCGATGATGGTGGGGCTTCCGATTGTGGGACTCGCAACTACCGAAATGGCAGTCACGGTAAAAAATCATATTAATGGTTTTGCCCATACGGATGTTGATTTTCTGGTTAAGAAAATGAAGTATTTGCTGGATAATCCCGAGGATGCGGAAGTTTTGGGAAGAAATTCAGCGGATTATGCGAGAGAGCATTTTTCAATTAACCGTTTTAGCAAAGAGTGGGAGGCAACCTTTCACAACTGGTCAGATCTAATGGACGACAAGAATGGCCATGGTCCTGAAAGTGAATCAAAATACCATCAAGAGGAACTGTACGATGAAAAATCTGTCTAAAAGAATTGCCTTTATAAGTGAACATGCCTCTCCCCTGGCCTCACTCGGAGGGGTGGACAGCGGAGGTCAGAACGTTTATGTAGATCGCCTGGCCCGCCAGCTCACCCGTTACGGTTACCAGGTGGATGTCTTCACCCGGAAAGATAATCCTGACCTTCCTGATGTTGTTGAACTTTATGATGGGGTGAGGGTCATCCATATTACAGCAGGGCCTGAACAGCAGGTACGTAAAGAAGATCTCCTGTCCCTGATGGATGAATTCACGGTTAACATGATTTCATTTATAGAGGAAAAGGATATAAAATATGAGTTAATTCACGCTCATTTCTTTATGTCTGCGCTCGTGGCTGCTGACATTAAGAAGTCTCTGGATATACCTTTCGTAGTGACCTTCCATGCTTTGGGAAAAGTGCGAAGAATTCATCAAAAAGAAGCAGATAAATTTCCCGACACCCGTTTTGCGATAGAGGAGCGAATCATGCAGGAGGCAGACCGGGTGATTGCCGAATGTCCACAGGATTACGATGATTTTACAGAGCTTTATGATGCCCCTGAACAGAAGATAGCAACCATTCCCTGTGGAGTGGATTTGCAGGATTTTTATCCCATCGACCGGATGGTTGCACGCATGGTTTTAGGCTGGGACCAGAATGAGAAGGTGATTCTGCAACTAGGAAGAATGGTCAAGAGAAAAGGCATAGCGAATGTAATTAAAGCTTTAGCGATACTTTCTGAGAAGAGTGATTCTTCAATAAGATTAGTGATTGTCGGCGGTGAATCAGATGTCCCTGATGCTGCAATCACTCCCGAAATAGGCAGGCTGCGGGAACTGGCAGAAGGGCTGGGCGTAGCTGATAAAGTGACCTTTGCGGGAAGGAAAAACCGCGACCAGTTGAAGTTCTATTATAACGCCGCCGATGTTTTTGTAAGCACCCCCTGGTACGAACCTTTTGGTATGACGCCACTTGAAGCAATGGCCTGCGGTACACCTGTGATCGGCTCAAAAGTGGGAGGTATCAAGTTCAGCGTGGCAGACGGTGAAACAGGCTTTCTTGTACCGCCCAAAAATCCTGAAGCTCTCGCCGATAAGCTTGATGCATTGCTCTCAAATGCAACGCTTAATGATGAATTGAGAGAAAATGCGATAGAAAGAGTGAAGAATGAATTTACGTGGGATATTATTGCCGGACAAATGACGCGGCTTTATAATCAGATCACCTCTGTGATTCTTGACGGGGATGACAATGGCCAGGATTTACAGCTTGTCGAGAAAAACTTTCACCGGTTAGCGGAAGCCACAAGAAAAACAGAAAGGATGTTAAGCACAGAAGTTCTGGAGGCATCAAAAGTGGTTGTAAAATGTCTGCTGGCAAAAGGAAAGGTGATGGCCTGCGGAAACGGGGGCAGTGCATCGGATGCCCAGCATTTTGTGGGAGAATTGGTTGGGCACTTTATGATGAATGAACGTCCGGGGCTTTCCGCTATAGCGCTAACCGCCGATACTTCGGTGATAACTGCTTTGGGAAATGACTTTGGTTACGACCAAATTTTTGCGAGACAGGTTGAAGCGCTGGCAGAAAAGAATGATGTTTTGATTGGCATCAGCACCAGCGGAAATTCTGGAAATGTGATAGAAGCTTTTAAGGAAGCTCATAAAAAGGATGTAACATGCATTGGAATTCTGGGAAAGGGAGGAGGTGAACTTAAGGAGCTCTCGGATATAGCTTTGGTTGTTCCTTCATCAAACACCCAAACCGTCCAGGAAATGCATATACATTTGATTCATACTATTTGCGAACTGGTAGAGCAGCAGTTGTTCATCAAAAACAAAGTTGCCCTGCCGGAGTAACTGAACTTTAAGCAGAAATGAATTTATAAAAGCGTTGCACGAAGAAACTCGAAGGTTTTCTTAGTGAATCTTCGCGATTCTTGGTGAAACTTAGTGTAAAAGCACAATAATTTTAGTTTTAACATTCAAAGAGACTATGCAAACATTAAGAAACAAAGTGGTATTAATCACCGGAGGCGGACAAGGCTTGGGAAAAGCGACCGCCCGCGCTCTAGTCAAAGACGGCGCCAAAGTAATCCTTGGGGATATCAATGACGATCAGGCTAAGACAACGGTAGCAGAACTGCGGCAAAACGGGGAGCAAATAGAAAATATCCATCTTGATGTGGGGGATAGAGAAAGCGTGGAAGAGACATTTAAAGATATTTTTGAAAGGTACGGTTCTATTGATGTCCTCATCAATAATGCCGGCGTTGACGTAACCAAATCCGTTACCGATCTGTCTTTCGATGAGTGGGACAAAGTCCTGAAAGTGAACCTTTATGGTTCATTTCACACCACTAAAAAGTTTTTTGAATTGATGGGAGAAAAAGGCGGACACATTGTAAATATTTCTTCCACGGCCGCGAAAGGAGCTTGGGAAAATGCCGCTGCTTATCATGCCAGCAAATGGGGACTTTTGGGCTTCAGCCATGCTATGCATGTTGAGGGCCGGGCAAAAAATATCAAAGTTACCGCGCTGATCGCAGGGGGTATGAAAACGCCTTTTATAATGGAACGGTTTCCTGAAGCCGAACCCAACCTGCAGGACCCTAAAAATGTTGCTGAAACAATCCGTTATACCTTATTGCAGCCGGATGAAACGGTCATTCCCGAAGTGATGGTCATTCCCATGAAAGAAACTTCCTGGCCCTAAAATTTATTACGATGGACAAAGCAATCTTCATAGACAAAGATGGAACGCTGATCGAAGATGTCCCCTACAACGTCACACTGTCGTTGATAGAGCTCACACCGGATGCGGGAGGCTCGTTAAAACTGCTTCAGAATGAAGGGTATAAAATTGTGGTGATTTCTAACCAATCCGGTGTGGCAAGAGGGATGTTTGAAGAAGAAAAACTGAAAGGCGTTGAGAGAGAACTAAAAGAGCAGCTTGCTGTTTATGGAGTGACTTTAAGTGGTTTCTATTACTGTCCCCATCTGCCTGAATCCAAAGGAAAGGTTGAAGAATACTCTGTTGACTGTGATTGCCGGAAACCCAAATCGGGACTCCTGCTAAAAGCTGCCGGGGAACTCGATATTGACCTTGAAAGCTCCTGGATGATAGGAGATATTTTGAATGACGTGGAGGCGGGAAACAGGGCTGGCTGTAAAAGTATTTTATTTAATAGCGGAGGGGAAACCGAATGGGTGCTAAGTGATCAGAGAACTCCAAATCACATAGTACAAAGCATGAAAGAAATCCCTGAAATTATATTGCAACATGAGAATGTGTTAGATGAGTGAATTTATTATCCATGTTGTCATTTCGACTGAAGCCCCGATGCTTTTATCGGGGCGAAATGGAGAAATCTCATCCGCTGTGAAAATGGCTAGTAGCTTAGACAGAAGAAGTTGCTGGTTCAGAACGGATGAGATCCCTCTGCTCCGTCCCGAAACCCACGGGACTACGATCGGGATGACATTCCATTTGTAAATAAAAGAGAATAAAAGAGAGAGCAACATGAAGAAAAGTATCATAAGAGGTATTGAAAAATTTAAAAACCAAAAAGTGCTGGTTATCGGTGAGGCCATGCTCGACAAATTTCTGGTGGGACGTTCGAGCAGGCTTAACCGCGAAGCTCCCGTTCCCATCGTAGATCTGGAAAGCCAGAACCTTTCACCCGGCGGAGCTTCTAACGCAGCCGTTAATGTGGTCGACCTCGGGGGAAGCGTGAATTTTATCTCCGTAATGGGAGATGACCAGGAAGGCAAAGACCTTCGAAAAGCTTTGGGTGAACGAGGGGTAAACACAGGGTCTGTAGTTATTGACAAGACAAGAAGAACCCTCACCAAACAAAGGGTAATGTCCGGCAATCATATGCTGGTACGTTTTGATCAGGGTGATACCCATGCCCTCGATGAGCAAACAGAAGAAAAAGTTGCCAGGCTACTTAAAGAGCTGTATCCCAAAAGCGATGCTGTTATCGTTTCTGATTATGGTTATGGGGTGATAACATCCCGCATCATCAAAGTTTTAAAGAAGCTTCAGCAAGAGCACAAAAAAGTGCTGGTAGTGGATTCTAAATATTTAGACCGGTATAAAGAGATGTCCCCACCGGTGGTAAAACCAAACTACAAGGAAGCGGTTAATCTTTTAGGAATCACAAAACCCGCAGAAGCGGGCTACCGGATTGAGCAAATAAAGGGCTACCGCGATAAAATATTTGAACTCACCGGCGCTCAGGTGGCCGCTGTAACCGTAGATATCGAAGGCAGCATCATTTTTGAAAGAGGTGGCAACACCTACAGAACGCATACCAAACCGGTTGAAAATTCAAAAGCCGTAGGTGCGGGAGATACCTATACGAGCGCTTTCGCTCTTTCTCTCGGTGCCGGCCTCAACGTGGCTTCGGCAGGAGAGATCGCAGCAGCATCCGCGACTATTGTAGCCCAGAAAGACGGCACTGCAACATGCACCCAAAAAGAACTACAATTCTTTTTCTCGGTTGATAACAAACATATCAAAAATGAGGTAAGTCTTAGTCTTCTCATAGACCGCTATAAGGAGCTGGGAAAAAAGATTGTCTTCACCAACGGGTGTTTCGACATTCTTCACAGTGGACATGTCAAATATCTGAAACAGGCAAAAGAACTCGGGGATGTGCTCGTAATTGGCTTAAACTCCGATTCCAGTATCAAAAGATTAAAAGGTGCCGACAGACCTGTTAATTCTGTTTCCGACAGACTGCAAGTACTTTCGGCTTTAAGTAGTGTAGATCATATAGTGGTTTTTGATGATGATACACCCATCAACCTCATCAAAAAAATAAAGCCCGATATGTTTGTTAAGGGCGGAGATTATACAAAAGACACCTTGCCCGAAGTACCGGCCATAGAAGATATGGGTGGAGAAGTTAAAATAATTCCGCTGGTTCCGGGCCGTTCAACCACCAAAATACTCGAGAGGTTCGAAAAGGTGGAAAGTTTAAACGGATTGCAATAGCATATGAAGAAATATGACTGGAGTAGCTGTAAAAATATTTTATGCATAAGGCCCGATAACATGGGTGATGTATTGATGACCCAACCGGCAATACGGGCTTTAAAGCAAAGTTTACCGGGAAGGAAAATCACCCTGCTTACTTCTGAAATGGGAGCTGAAATAGCCGGTAAGCTGCCGGAAGTGGATGATCTAATGGTTTTTGATGTGCCATGGGTACAAACAAAGGCCGAAAATAATGACAGCGAAGCTATTTATGGGTTAGTAAACGAGCTTAAGGCAAGAACTTTCGACGCCGCCGCTATCTTTACAAACTACAGCCAAAGTGCCCTGCCCACGGCGATGGTCTGTTATCTTGCTGAAATTCCCCGGGTGCTGGCTTACAGCAGGGAAAATCCCTATAAGCTTATCAACAATTGGTTGCCCGACCATGAGCCCTTCTCATTTCCAGTTCACGGAGTGCAAAGGCAGCTTGATTTAGTATCCGCGACAGGTGCCTGTATTTCCGATAGAAAACTTCATTTAGATGTGCCAAAAGATATCGAAGATGCTGCTTTAAGAAAGCTTGAAGATGAAGGAATGGATCCCAACACTCCCTGGCTGATTATGCATCCCGGAGTTAGTGAAGACAAAAGAAAATACCCGGTAGAACTTTACGGGCAAGCGGCCAAACTTCTGGCGGCAGAAGGCTATCAGCTTTTAGTGACCGCTTTAGAATGCGAAAAAGATTTGGCTTCAGAAGTTGTGCAAATTGCTGGCACGGGAAGCTTTAATCTTGCCGGAAAGTTTTCTCTCGATGATTTCATAGCCCTCATCAACCTGGCCCCGGTTATTGTTTCTAACAACACGGCATCGGTTCATATCGCCGCTGCCACAGGTACGCCCGTGGTTGATCTTTATGCAAGAACAAATCCCGAACATACCCCCTGGATGGTTGAAAACCGCGTTTTTTACTTTGATGTGCCTAAAAGCATTCAAAGCAAAAATACCACATTGGTTCACACCACCCCCCGCAAGGGAATGCCGTCTCCCGGGCCACAGGATATTGTGGTTGCGGTAAGAGAACTGATCGAAGGAGTTCCCTTAGAAAAAAGCGAGATTTCTTTAGAAATGATGAACTGGTCAAATGGAAAAAGTAACGGTACTCATACCAACTTACAACAGGAGCGACGCTTTAGCAGTAACACTTACGGGTCTTTGCTTTCAGAGTTTTAAAGAATTTAATGTGGTGGTAAGTGATCAAAGCGATGAGGCGGTTGAAAAACAACCCGGTGTTGCGGCAGTAACCCGTGTTTTAGAACATCACGGTAATAAAGTTACTTTTATAAGAAATCTTCCCCGCCTTGGAATGGCTCAGCAGCGCCAGTGTTTACTGGATAAAGCTTCGGGTGAATATGTCCTGTTTTTGGATGATGATGTTTTGCTCGAGTCCTGGTCATTGAAAACAATGGTTGATGTTATAAAAGAAGAAAAATGCGGAATGGCAGGTATGTTCGTTATCGGCCTAAGCTATAAGGATGATGTAAGGCCGCATCACCAAAAAGTGGAGTTTTGGGATGGCCCTGTGAAGCCGGAAACCATAAGGCCCGGCACCAAAGAATGGCAACGCGCGTCACTTCACAGCGCGGCCAATGTTTTACACCTTTCCGAGCGATTAAATGCTACTCCCGATAATCCCCTAAAATATAAAGTAGCCTGGATAGGAGCCTGCAAATTATATAACACAAAGAAATTAAGAGAAGTAGGTGGATTTAATTTCTGGCGCGAACTGCCCCCCGAACATTCGGGAGAAGATGTAATGGCACAGTTAAAAGTAATCGAAAAATCTGGCGGTTGTGGTATTTTGCCTTCCGGAGCTTATCACCAGGAATTTGAAACAAAAGTTCCTAACAGGGAGGTGGATGCGTTTAAGGTTTTACTGGAAGGGGAGTAGCTGGAAACTGTGAATTTTGAACTTGTAGAGCGAAATGCTACTTCGCTTTGATCCCCTTTTTCAGGAAAAGAAGTTTTTCTTCAATCCCCAGCGGAGAAAAGGAATTGCAAGCAGCGCTCCTATGCTGTCGGCAATCAGATCCGAAATTTCATCATTAACCGACTGCGATGGCTGGCTAAACAGGACATAACCAAGCCATTCGATAATCTCCCAGAGCGCTCCCAGGGCTATTCCGAGTGAAACTACAGCTAACACCGAAACCCAGAAATCTTGTCTTAACAGAGACAGGTTAGAGCGGTAACCAAACCAGACGGCCACAAGTACCGCCCCAAGTGTGCCAAGGGCATGTGCAACCTCATCATAACCGGGGACTTGAGTAAACAAATTCCAGGCCCACCCGCCCGCATTGATCCCCATGGTGAAAGAAAGAAGTGCATTAAAGGCAGCCGGAACGGTGTTTTGGGCTTTTAAATAAACGGCAAGGGCAAGGGTAAATCCACCGAGAATCAGCGCCTTATGCCATCCCTGTACAACAACTGTAACGGCCGAAAGAATAGCCAGTAGAACAATTAAAGCCAGTGATATGAAGTGGTATCCGCTCCACTCTACGTGATGATACGACTTGTTCTCGTTCATTTTTAAATTTTTTGACTGATGCTATAACCCAATACAAAAAGATCCTGATGAATCGATTAAAAAAGAGTAGCATTATTGAGCGGTTGCAAAAAGAGCATGAACAATGGTTTCGGGCTAAGTAAAATAGTCACTACTCATTTAGATAAGCAATCATGTCCGTTCACCGTTCCATGAATTTCTAAGCGAAGAAGCCGGATGAATTCCAAAAGATTGGCCAGAGTGAATTATCTGCTTCTTATTCATTAATTAAATCAGATATAATCTGAAGCCTTCGGTTTTACTTCATCGGCAATTGGTAGTTTTGATGCCAGTTCACTTCAGATTCCTTCGCTAAACGCTTCAGAATGGGCACCCCTCCCGGGATAACGTTCTCAATTCAGAGTTTTACATTTGATTCCCGCATCCCTGCGCTACTCACCCCATTCCAAAAAAGCGGCTTCTCTCTTTAAAATAAGGCAGAAACACCTTCTTAAGCTCTTGATGATCGGCTTGCTGTAAATCAGGATCGTCTTTTAAAAGCTTCTGCGCCTCCGCTTTAGACTGCTGTAAAACCCACTGGTCTTCTACGATATCGGCTACTTTGAATTCAGGGAGACCGCTTTGTTTAGTTCCCAGAAAATCACCGGGACCCCGCAACTCAAGGTCGGCTTCCGCAATTTCAAATCCGTCATTCGTTTCAGCCATTTTTCGCAGGCGGAACCGCGCTTCCTTGCTCACTTTTTGTCCGTAAATTAAGATGCAATAGCTTTGGCGTTCACCCCGGCCGATACGTCCCCGCAACTGGTGAAGTTGTGAAAGTCCAAACCGTTCGGCATGCTCTACAATCATAATGCTGGCATTGGAGACATCAACTCCCACCTCGATCACTGTAGTCGAGACCAGCACCTGGATTTCATTGTCAATAAATTGCTGCATTACTGCATCTTTCTCTTCGGACTTCATCCGTCCGTGCAGTAGTCCTACCTCGTAATCTGAAAATCGCTTTTTAAGATTTTCAAATCCCGCCGTGGCATCTTTGAGATCCACTTTCTCCGATTCCTCCACCAACGGGTATACCACATATGCTTGTCCGCCTTTGGCAAGTTCTTCTCCCACAAATTTATAAATATCCGGATGCTTTGATTCGGCACGCACCGCTGTTTTCACAGGCTTTCGCCCCCCGGGCAGCCCTTTGATAACGGAAATGTCCAAATCGCTGTACAAAGTCATGGCCAGTGAACGGGGGATGGGGGTGGCGGACATCACCAGGACATGGGGATGAGATCCTTTTTCGAGAATCTCGGCGCGTTGTTTCACTCCGAACCGGTGCTGCTCATCAATCACTGCCAGACCGAGATTATGAAATCTAACTTCATCCTGAATCACGGCATGGGTTCCTACCACAATTTCACAATTGCCGCCTTCGATATCTGTGAGGATATCAGTCCGCAAACTGTTTTTTTGATTTCCCACAAGCAGGCGAACGTTGATATCCAAAGGCTCAAGAAAATTGGAGAGTGTCCGGTAGTGTTGTTCGGCCAGAATTTCGGTGGGAGCCATGAACGCCGCTTGATAGCCGTTGTCGAGAGCCATCAAAATAGCTCCGATGGCCACGATCGTTTTTCCCGAGCCCACATCACCCTGAATGAGCCGGTTCATTTGATTGCCGGAACGTACGTCCTTTTTAATATCTGAAAGCGCTGATTTTTGGCCGGTTGTGAGCTCAAAAGGCAAGTGTTCTCTGAAAAAGCGCTGCGTTAAATCACCCGGGTTTAAAAGAGGTCCCATGTGTTTTTCAATCACATGCTGTTTGATTTTTGCCACACTCAGCTGGAACAGGAAAAGCTCTTCAAACTTAAAACGTTCAAAAGCTTTTTTATATTCAGCAGCCGAGTTGGGAAAATGAATCATCCGGTAGGCATCATATCGCCCGGGCAGTTGCTGGCTCTTGAGCACATCAGCGGGAATGAATTCGGGTGGATGGTCATTCTTTAATATAATTTTTTGCCATTGATGAATAACGCGGCTTGTTATATGAGCTTTGGAAAACGATTTATTACCGGGATAAACGGGGACAATGCGGGTAAAATCTTCTACATCGGATGAATCACTGATTTTGTCTACTTCAGGATGAGCCATCGACATATACTGCCCGTATTGTTTGGGCTTTCCGAAAAAGGCAACTAACTCGCCTTCCGAAAACCTGCCTTTCATATAGCTGACTCCCTTGAACCAAACACCTTTTAAAGAAGCAGTATCATCCTGAATGATGACTTCCAGCCGTTTTTTTCTGCCATACCCTTGCTGTTGAATCTTCTTTACTCTTCCTACTACGGTGACTTCTTCTGCGTTATTTCTTAACTGCCGAATGGGTAATACAGTTGTTCGGTCGATATAACGATGTGGAAGCAAGTTCAGCAGGTTCAGAATGTTGCTTATTCCGCTCTCATTAAGCGCTCTTAATCGTTTACTGCCAAGCTTGGGAAGACCGGATAATTTCAAAATAGATATATTGATATATAATTGAATACTAATTAATTCAACCGCTTTTATCGCCTTTTCAGGGCACTGCCTAAAGAAATGAATGTCTGAGCAAAAAAAGAAAATATATTACTACTTTTTGTTTGCATAAGTGGTGGTAAAATCCGTATCATTGGCAACTCTTGACCGAAAAAATCAATTAAGCGTTTAAAACCGTGCCTACAATACAACAACTTATTCGTAACGGCAGAAAAAGCAAGCGGAAGAAAACATCTTCGCCTGCCCTGGAAAATTGTCCACAGAAACGCGGTGTATGTATCCGAGTTTACACTACTACGCCTAAAAAGCCAAATTCGGCTTTGCGTAAAGTTGCTCGTGTCCGTCTGACTAACGGTTATGAGGTTACAGCTTATATACCCGGAGAGGGACACAATCTCCAGGAGCACAGCATTGTGCTGGTGCGTGGCGGACAGATTAAGGATTTACCCGGTGTTCGCTATCACATCGTTCGTGGAACCCTCGATACCGCCGGAGTTGATGACCGTAAACAGGGCCGCAGCCACTATGGAACCAAAAAGCCCTAAGTAATAATTGTTGAGTAGGAATTAAATTGCTAAGAATATGAGAAGAAAGACAGCAGAAAAGCGCGATGTACAGCCCGATCCCGTATTCCACGATAAGTTGATCACCCGTTTTGTGAATAATTTGATGCGGGACGGTAAGAAAAATGTCGCCAGAAAGATTTTATATCAGGCATTTGAAATAGTTGAAGAAAAAACCGGCGAAACGGGCATGGATGTATTCAAAAGTGCACTCGAAAATGTAACGCCGGTAGTTGAGGTTCGTTCACGTCGTGTTGGAGGTTCAACTTATCAGGTGCCTGTTGAGGTTCGTCCTGATCGTGGAACCGCTCTTGGAATGCGGTGGTTGATTCAGGCATCTTCCGGTCGAAATGATAAGTCAATGGCCCGCCGATTATCCCGCGAGTTGTTGGATGCCGCTAATAATGAAGGCGGCGCGGTGAGAAAGAAAGATGAAGTTCACCGCATGGCAGAAGCTAATAAAGCATTTGCCCACTTTAGATTCTAAACCGATTTAAGAGATTTAATTTATAGCAATGGCAGAAGTAACAACAAAAACCGACCAAAAAATTGTAGACCGTATAAAGCGGACTCGTAACATTGGTATTATGGCCCACATTGATGCGGGTAAAACCACGGTTACCGAGCGTATTCTGTATTATACCGGTATTACTCACCGTATCGGTGAAACTCATGACGGTGCATCCCAAATGGATTGGATGGATCAGGAGAAGGAGCGTGGAATTACCATTACTTCCGCAGCTACCCATTGTATCTGGAAAGATCACCGTATTAATATTATTGACACTCCCGGCCACGTTGATTTTACTGTTGAGGTAGAGCGCTCTTTGCGCGTTCTTGACGGTGCTATATTTGTGCTTGACTCAGTTGGTGCCGTTCAGCCACAATCCGAAACAGTGTGGCGGCAGGCTAATAAGTATAGCGTGCCATGTATGGCCTTTGTAAATAAAATGGATAAGGTAGGGGCTGATTTTTTTAATGTTGTAAATGATCTTGATGAAAAGCTTAACGCCAATCCTATACCTATTCAGATGCCTATCGGATCTGAGGATAAGTTTAGGGGTGTAGTTGATCTCATTAATATGCGCGGCATTATATGGGATGAGGAGTCTCTTGGAATGGAGTACGAAGAAATTGATATTCCTGAGGATCTCAAGGAAAAGGCTGAAGAGTACAGGAAGATTATGCTCGAAGCTGTTGCTGATCATAATGATGTGCTGATGGAAAAGTATCTTATGGAAGAAGAGATCAGCCAAGAAGAAATTGAAGATGCTATACGCCAGGCAACATTAAGCCGTGATATTACCGTGGTAATGTGCGGAACAGCATTGAAAAATAAAGGCGTTCAGGCCATGCTTGATAAGGTAATCAAATACATGCCCAGTCCTTATGACATTCCTCCTATTCAGGGTAAAAACCCAAATGATCACGATGAGAAATTAGAGCGAAAGCCAAGCGTTCAGGAACCATTTTCTGCACTGGCTTTCAAAATTATGTCAGACCCTTATGTGGGTAAGCTTACCTTCTTTCGTGTTTATTCGGGTGAGCTCGAAAAAGGCTCTTATATTTACAACGCGACCACCGGCAAGAAAGAGCGAGTGGGACGAATTCTGGAAATGCATGCCGTCGACAAAAAAGACCTTGATGTGGTTCGCGCCGGCGATATTGCCGCAGCCGTTGGGGTGAAAGAAGTAAGAACGGGTGATTCATTCTGTGATCTTGAAAACCCGATCCTGCTTGAAGAAATCACATTTCCTGAACCGGTTATTAAGCTGGCTGTTGAGCCTAAGTCAAAGGCGGATGCCGAAAAACTTACAACCGGTCTTATTAAACTGGCTGAAGAAGATCCTACCTTCCAGGTTCAAACGGATGAAGAGTCCGGCCAAACAATTATTGCCGGTATGGGTGAACTTCACCTCGAAATTATCGTTGATCGCTTAAAGCGCGAATTCAAGGTTGAAGCAAATGTCGGTCAGCCTCAAGTTTCTTACCGCGAAACCATTACAACTAATATTGAACACCAGGAGGTGTACAAGAAGCAATCCGGTGGACGTGGTAAATTTGCTGACATTTCGTTCGAAATCGCTCCAATTGAGCACTTCAAGGATTACGACGAAGAAGACAAAAATGTTTCCGTTAGCGAGGGCTTCAAGTTTATTGATGAAATTGTAGGCGGAAATATTCCTCGCGAATTCATTCCATCTGTTGAAAAAGGCTTCCAGAAAGCAATGAATGCCGGTATTCAGGCTGACTACCCGGTTCAAAATATCGGTGTTCGTCTTTATGATGGATCTTATCACGATGTTGACTCTGATGCGTTCAGTTTTGAGCTTTGTGCCAAGCTGGCCTTCCGTAACTCAGCCAGAAAGGCTAAGCCTGCAATTCTTGAGCCAATTATGAGTGTTGAGGTCATCACCCCGGAAGAATATATGGGTGAGGTAATCGGCGATCTGAACGGACGTCGCGGAATTATTGGAAAAATGGATAATAACAAGGAAGGTTCTGTTGTAACCGCCAAGGTGCCATTGGCAGAAATGTTCGGTTATTCTACAGACCTGCGTTCTGCAACACAGGGACGCGCTGTTTACTCCATGGAATTTGCCGAATATGCGGCAGTACCTGCTAAAGTAGAAAAAGAAATTTTAGAATCCAGAGCATAAAACATCATTAACCAACAGTATTATGGCAAAAGAGACCTTTCAGCGGGATAAACCGCACGTAAACATAGGAACGATCGGCCACGTCGATCATGGCAAAACCACCACCACTGCGGCAATCACAAAAGTGATGGCCAAGCACTATGGCGGGGTAGCCCGTGATTTC